>CAILIB010000015.1 GCA_903834195.1 uncultured Candidatus Berkelbacteria bacterium
AATAAATATGGAAAGGCTGTGGTTTCTAACTCAGCGATGCAGGTACTTCTAAAACAAAGCACATCATCGATTGATGTTATCGCCAATGTGTTTAATCTTACTGAGCAAGAAAAGTACTTACTCCTTAATGCATCTGTTGGTGAAGGGTTATTTTTCGCCGGACTTAGTCACGTGGCAATTAAGGTAACTGCTTCATACACTGAGGATCAAATTATCACCTCAGATCCAAAGCAACTCTTAGCAATGCGCAACTCATAATCTTGAGATATGCCTGTTCAATCACCTGAACAATCTGAAAGAGAAAACGACACTCCAGAAGCTGATCAAGAAGAAGTTGATCAGGGGATAGATCAGGCACCTGATCAGGAATTACCTGCACAAAATCTTGCGCCCAATCCGGCTCAACAAGCACCCCAGCCATCACCTCAGCAACCGCCTATACAACAGGGAATTATTGATCAAATTAACGGACCTCAGCAATCTATAATTGATCAAATAGACACGCCAACCGAGCCATCTGCAGCGATGCGAAATCAGATTGATGGCATTGGGCGAGGTAAAGAACTGGGTAAGAATCCGTCGCGCCTTGAGAGTACTCCTGACGATAAAGCTAGAAATGCACCACTTACTCCGCCGCCAGTTCTGAATAATGATGCACAGCCTACATCAACTGAGACAAACGATTTTTCAAAACCAGATTCAGTCTATAAAGAACCAAATGCAAAACTACCAAATCCTGCCGTTCCAGGTTCAGAAGACGAACTAAAGAAACGTGCATCAGGTGATGACATTAACCCAAGAGCACAGGTCCCTGCATATATTCCTGGTGCTCAAAAACTGAATGATGTAGCTGCTAGAGCTCAGGCTGCCAAGGATAAATACAATAAAACAAAAGAGAATATTAATGCAGCTAAAAAAGCCGCAGCGACTGGGGACGTGTCCGAACTAACCAAGCAGGGGGTTCAAAAGATTGTTGGTGACAGTAAAGCTGGACAAGCCTTAGCTGGAGCAGCTAAGGATGCAGCAGATCTTGCCCAAGTGTTTGAAGGGAATTTCTTAAGAGCGATTCCTATAGTCAAGAAGTACGGTAAACCGCTCGCAATTCTAGCCCTCATGTTTATCATAGTCTGCAGTGCAATTGGCGCAGGACTATACGAAGCTGTACAGGGTGCTGGAGATGCAAGTGCACTGGTTGGAACTGGGAATATTATTAGTGGTTCATACTGCCAAGGTATGATGAATTACACTGATGTTCAACAAGGGGGTACTACAACTAGAATCTTTACGAGTGGAACTACTGGAAAGTTTTCAGAAGAGTCTCCGTTAGATCCAAATACTGGACACATTATTGAACAAGAAAATCCTGGTCCAGTATCTTTTATTGACTACTACATGTCACAACCTGCAGATGTACGTGCGCAATGGGCCCCATACTACATTACCGCCCGCTGGCCATACATTGCATCAACTTTTGGGCCTGGTGGTGATAAGAGTGGCCCAGCGTATCATGAAACTCGTAATGGCTTTGCCGGACTACCAACGTCTAATCTTTACCAAGGAAAGCGCGTCATCATTTTCAGTCCCAAAACCAAAAAGGCTGTACTGGGCATTATTCTTGAGTTCGGACCTCAACCATGGACAGGATCTGAAGGCCATCCTGCCAGTGAATATAGTCAACAATTAGCCAACTGGAATACAGGTTCAAGTAATGGATTTCGAATTCAAGATCCACCAGGGTTTATCGAACGTGTTGCGGGTGGACCACCATCATTAGAAAAAGTTCTAGGAATTAATAACCAAGACACAATTGTGTACGGGTTTGCCCCTCCAGAACTACAGAACACAGCGCCAGGACCAATTAATTGCACTGTTGTTACTGCGGGGAGCGGTCCAACCAACGGAGCAACCCAACCACTTCCAGTACCACCAACAAACCAGTCGGCCGGCGGGCAATGTGGAATTGCTAGTACTATCTCTGTAGTTCGCTACTACAATCCAGCATACAATGACACGGCGTACTATGATGCAGCAAACAACGCAGTTACAAAAGGTGCCACTACACTCTGTGTAAGTCCAAGTTACATTAACGATCACAGCGCTGGAAAAGTAAGTGATTTCACTCTTGCTACTGTTGAACGAAATAAGGGCTTTCCTACAGCAACATTTGATAACGTTAAACAGTCAGTACTGTCAGGTGACCCTGTAATTATGTACAGTGCCCCGGACGCCTTCTACCCACCTACCGCACAGTACAATCAACACATCTTTGTTATTACTGGGTATAATGCGAGTACTGATACATTCGACATTATGAGCCCTAACGGAAAAGCAGATATCTTCAACGGTGTGATCGATGGAATAGGTAGTCCAAAGGGTCAGAAAATTACCGCCGACTACCTCATGTCTAAGACGACGAATATAGATTCTGCCTACGGAGGACATAGCTTCATGATTCGTAAAAAGTACTTACAAGTTTCGCCGTAATATTCCAATGGCAGATATCGAACACGCAAATCCATTCGCAAAAAATCGTCGAACAACCCTTGTTCGGAACGTTTTAGGATGGACAATTGCCATCGTAGTGATCGTAGGGGGCTTTGCCTACTTTACGAGAACCCAACAGAGTTCAATCCTCATTTTAGGATCGACCTCCGATGTGTCCATATCCTTAAATGGCCGAGCTGTACAGGGTAAAAATGACCCTCGAGGTATTTCTGTACCTGTTTACTCAGGTGAGTACAGATTGACCCTTACCCGCCCAGATAACGAGCAATTTAGCCAAGATGTGAGCGTGCCGGCCGGTATTACTGTCTCAATTCGACCTGTCTACACACTGTACACACCACCCTCGTCACCATCCAATTCAAGCAATACAATCGACTACGTTGTTGCAACTCCAGACCAAAAAAACATCTACTACCTTGGCGATGACCGAAGTCGGCTATACCGCATGGAAGTTTCCAATCGCTCTGTGATTCCACTCACTCAACAACCGCTTTCAGGCGTATCAGCAGTGGAGTGGTCAAACGATCCAAGTGTTGCTTTAGTCATACAAACGAATGGAATTTTCTTACAAGAAATTCCAAACTATGACTTCAAAGGACAACACATTGTCCATGTTGCTGATGACTTTCTCTCACCAAAATGGGACCCAAATGATAACTCGCGCATAGGCGCTGCATACTTTGCTAAGTCGGGTGAGAAATCACTTGTTCTCGTTGATAAACGTTTTACAACCATTGACCGTAAAGCTGATCTTAGCAACTTCACCAATCCTAAAATTATCTGGTCACCTGATAGCAAGTACATTGCGGTTATCAATCGTGCAAACGATCCACTCCAGAACAACCTCTGGCTGTACAACCTCTCAACTGGCGAGTTTCGCGCACTGACTTCTGCAGGTACAGTTCTTGATGCAAGCTTTAGCCCGGGCAGCAATGCAATTTTGTATGAAACCCTGACAAACAATGAACATACCTTACGCGCAAAAAGTGTTGCAACGGGAACTGACTTCGCAGTTTCATTCTCAAATACAGTTAAACAAACTGCCTGGAGAGATGATGCAAGTTTTTACACTACAGGAAGTACTAATAACAGCCTTTCAATACACTCATTGAATGGAGACGCCCAAGATATTACGTACTCTGGACCATCAACAAGCACAATCAGAGGGATGTTCTATTTCAGCAGCTCGCAGACTTTGGTATTCTATACAGAGAATACAGTTTACACAGTCAGCTTGAACGGTTAGTAATTCTGCCAGGAACAAAGGGGATATGGCGAACGACTCAGGAAGTGGAGGGGGTGGAGGATTAGTTATAGCACTCATTGCGGCTTTTGCTGCAGGTCCTCTTATTATCCTTATCTTACTTGCCATGGGTTTTGCACAAGATGGCCCAAGTCCAAAAGGCAGTAGTAAACCCCAAACCATTGACCCAGCTCCAACCTCAAAAGATCAGCCGGCCTTAGCAACGTTTGATCGCAGTGTAGACCCAAAAAACTGGCTCGCAAAAAATGGGAGTAACTTATCTGATATAAGTACCCAGTTTCAGAACCAGGATAAGGCCATGTCTGATGGCGTAGCATTCGAAGGTGCACCCGGTGACCGCGTCACTAAGATGAAAGCACAGCTCAAGATTATGATTGCTGACATTACAGCAATCCAACAAGCAAAAGCAGCCTCACCTGACCAGATTAAAAAAACTGCCAAGCTCATCACTGACTGGGGAGTCTATGACAATCTCCGCATTATCGCCACTGCAGCAACACTTGCAGATCAGGCAATTGCACTTGTAACCCAAAACAAAAATGGAACTGGGGATATTGCATATATTGCGTCTCGCCCTGTGATTGTAATCAATAACACAGACCCAAAAGGCCTCGACACATCTGGATTCATCGTATATTCACTTATCAAAACAAGAATATTTCACGGTAACGATCAGCCAAGTGTTGATATGTTTTACACCAGATACAGCACTGATACACGATTTACTCTTGTTGACTCAGCACTCAATAGCCGGATTGACGACAGCAAAGCACAAGGCGAACTTCAAAAGGGCGACATTGTGCTGACGAGTACTGGAGATGTGAGTAGTGCTGATAACGCCCAAAACGTAAACCAGGCGTTTATGTATATAGGAGCAGGACATTCTGAGGGCGATGTTGTTGAGTCAACTGTTTCAGGATCAAAGACTGGACCTCAGTTCGACACCTTAAACAACCACCTATCCAGCGGAACAGTTGGTGCAAAACAGAAGATCCAGGTCATTCTACGTTTAGCCACTCCTTCACCATCCACAACAACTCCTACACTGTGAGAATTCTCAGCAAAATAATTTGTTGCATTCTGGTTGAACTCTTATTGGTTAACAGTGCGGCTTTTGCAATTCCACTTGCTCTCGCAGCATCTTCCAGCACTGATGCGAGCGCATATACACTGACAGGATGCACACTTCCAACTTTCTCAACCACTCCAGTTACGTCTGCAACTGTATCTGACCCTGCTCTGGTTGAAGATGTAGCTAGTTCAAGCGTAGTAGGGTTTAACTTGGATTTTGAAGGCGGAGAACCACTCTACAATTCTGGCCAGATAAACACAATTCTCCAGTCCTTTTCCAAAACCAACGGGGGAACATTTGATTCAGCTACAAATACGTGGACATTTTGTACTAATCAAAATATGGACCGCCTATTCTCAGGTATTCCTACAAATTCTACCGAACAGCAGTACCTAGATACACTGCAAGATCCATTACCAAAAATATCGATGAGCGATCTCGATCGCTACGCTATTGAAGGTGAACCATGTCGACTCTTTATCACTGCCACAGGCCAATGTGACGAAACGCTCGTTCCAGATCTCGATGCTACTGGAAAGCAAAAGCTGAACGATGATGGCACCCCAGCCATGAAGCCAAAGTATTTCGATGATATTTTTACTGCCGGTGCCTCAAAGAATCACTGGGATGCACCTAAAGCAGATGTTAGAATTCTTAAAACATTGGTTTATCTAACCACTCCAACTGATCTTGGAGGTGCGAACCACGAGAGTATTACAGTATCCCGCATCATTCAGACAGCAAACAAAAGCACTGAGATTGTCGACCCAACGTTAGCTAGTGAAGATACGAGCCAGATTGCTGCCCATAGCTACGACATGGACAACCCTGAACATCCGGTAAAACTGTCTCAGGCGATGGATATTAGTGCGATTGACACACTACGTGTCACAACTCGCGTAACAGAACAACGTCGCGCCTGTATTGGCGGGGGAGGGATCAGTTTTGGAAGTAGCTGTGATAAAGTAACCTACAACTATTCTGCTAGTCCGATCAAAGTATCATGGCAAACTGACGCAGGTGCTGCACAGTCAAGTGTACCTACTGACCTTTACCACGGTTCACTCTCTTTGTTTAGCGCAGGTCTTGGCAGCCTGCTCAACGATATGAATTTAAATACTACGATTGATCCTACTAAGATCAGTCTTAGTAACTTAGGAGATGTGAGCAAACTAATTGGAAGCACACTATTAAGCCAATCACTTAACACTCCTGGAAAATCCATTACTGGATGGGACGCCAATTCTACATTAGATTCTATCGGCAGATCATATATTGCGGATCAATTAGGACTTCCTGACGGAGCATTATCAGATGGAAATACCACTGATGATATTACTCAAAATATTGGTGAAACCGCAGTTGAAAACGCCTATGACCTTCCTCATGGATCACTAAAAGGTGCAACTTCAGCCGACATTTGGACAAATGTAGGTCAACGATACCTTGAAGACGTTCTTGATATTCAACCTAATACACTTACACCTCAACAATACACAACAGCCGGATTGTTAGAGAAAATTGGTCAAGGCAAAATTGAAAAAGCACTTGCATTACAACCTACAAGCTTTAGTTCAAACACGTGGGCCACAGATATTGCACCTGCTAAAAATAGTTCTGAGTTTACTAAAGAAAATGCAGGACATCTCGACGATGTTCTCGGCATTGGGTTCCAAGATACCAATGGGTCATCCAAAAATGTTAACGGATTTACCCCGGGCGATTTCAACGATGCAACTAAAACGCTTCTAAGTAACCCAACTCCAGCTGCGGTTTCCAAGTATAAGCAACTTATTGGTAGTCGGACAATCGAAAGTAGCATGGGTCGCTTTACCCCTGGTACAGCTTCTGGATCCACAGCAAAGGCTGAAACTGCGGCGTTCCTACCTGAAATTCTGTCTGCATTCGGAATTACCCTTTACGCAACTCCATTTGGAGTACCTTCTGGTGAAACATTACTCTTTGACACAACCAAAGTTACCGGCGCACGAGTTACCTATGGCGCCACAAGTAATGAGACCACAGAAGCCTTAATTAGCAGTGGTATATATACTCGTGATCAGATAATTGCACTCACAAAACAAATTTGTGATCTCATTTCGTCTGAAACACTCATTCCGTTTTCCTCACTTCCGAGAGATCTTCAGACTATATTCCAAAATGGAAACAAGTTTTCTCCAGCTAACTTCCCACCTACTTCACCTTCACAAGCCCCTCAGACTCTTAATACTGTTCTGACGACCTGGCAAATACCTATTCAAACACTGTTAAATTCAGTAACCAGCCGATTAAACTCCTCGAGCACTGTTGGAACCAACGAAGATGTTCCTACTCTTTTATCTGCTCAAAAAGCTCTCAGCACCGCAGTGGGAAGTATTAAACAGTATACTGACGGATTACTTACAACTATTGATATCCAAAATCAGAGCGGGCAAAGTGCTGCGCTGAACCTCCCTGGTACCGTCTATGCAAGCAATCCGGATGGGACATTCAACACATCCCAAAAAATTATTTCAAGCGACCCGGTCACTACACTATTGAGTGGCAACCTTACTACTGGAGAACTTTCTCTTATTGGAAAACTGATAATCACTCAGAAGATTATTCCAGACCGACTTTCACAACGCCTAGCTCTTAGCCAAATAGTACAGAGCGAAAGCACAACGTATGGCGCATTTAACTCATTTGGTGTTGACCCAGGCAGTTGGACTACTAAAGGTTTCGACGACTACGACTTTGAGCGCATCTTTACTAAAGGACTTGCGCAAAATGTATTTGATCGTATTGGCAAACTTCAGTTACTCCAAACAACTTGGAACATAACCAATCTCCAACCTCTTTCTGGACAAGGCTCAGTGAGCAACTCAGCAATGGACCAGATCAATGTCAAACTAAGCCAGGCAGCAAGTGGCTATGCGTTTTATAAAAATGACTTTGATCTATTAAAAAGTGCTATCACTGAGCTCATTAATGGATTAAGCGGTTCAGACAATCTAAAAACTGCGCTAAAGGCGATTGGAGACACGACTACAACACTCTCAATCGGTGGTATTCGTGACGCTGCACAAAAATACGAGGTTATTCTTAATAATCCTGCACTCAAAAAGGCAACCGGCGCCACACAAAGTAGCCTCAGTAAAGCCACACCACTCGTACAAGAGCTAATTGCAGGACACCCTCTCTCTTTCAGTCAAACTGCTGAAGTATCACAATCGGGGACGAACAGCTCTCCTCAAGCCAATAAGAATGCTGACGGATGTCTTGTTGTGGGAACATTCCGAGACATGATCAGTAATAACCAAGATATTAGCTCACTCATCAAATCGAGTGCTGGTTGTCGTGTTGATGATGCCTTCAACCTTCCTGTCGGCTCGATGACTGTCTGGATAAACTCTAATGACAATTCATATAACGGTTTTGCAAAAGCAATTGGAACTTCATTAGAGAAAAATAATACCACCCAAATTAGTGATAGTGATTTAGCAGCAGAGGGGAATAAAATTGTTAGTTCAAACTCAGTAAGCTCACTTACTGCTGGAATTCCAGGCGCTGGAGTTGGTGGTGGATTTAAGGCACAAGACGTGTTCAATGTTCTCAGTGGATATGCAAGTAACACACTCGAGAAAATGGGTACCACAATGGTAGATAACTACCTGAACTGGGACACCGGGACTGCCGAAACGCTCGTTAATCCTCGCTGTACTGATCAAACCACCCAAACTATTACTTCATGTGGTCGCACCGACGCAAGTACTAAGCGTACTCAGGTGATGGCAACCATGGGATTAAAAGAGCTTGGCGATGCACTTAACTTCCCAACTAGCCTCACGCTCAGTTCTTCTCAAAGTTTTGTAAAAAGCTTTGGCAACGCACGTATTAGTGAAATTCTCGGCTTAGCACAAAACAGTTTTACCGGCTCATTCAAGAATATTATTGCTGCAAACGCAGGCCACCTCGATAATCTCCTCAATAGTCTTTCTTGGTACCAAAATCCAGAAATCCGCAATCTTCAAGATATTCAACGATCTCTTCAAGGATATGTAGACGGCAACGGCACTGTTGGGGATCAATCAAGCGTAGCGGCCGCCCAATCTACATTAACTAGTGTAAGTTCATCACTCGACTCGTTTTACAACACAGTCCTTGGTACCATTACTGACCCAGGAAGTAGTGTGTATGGAAAAGATACTACTGCCACAGGAACAACAGCTGACACGATCACAACAGCTGAAGCAAAAGCTGTATCATCGAGCATTTCTCAGCTCAAGAGTCTTTCCCAAAACTCCTCAATCGGTGATGATCTGCGCAATCAACTTGATGGTACACAACAATCACTCACTTCATCCGGTATCGGGAGTGACTCGTGGAACACAAAAGAAAAATCTGCAGTACTTCTTCAGATGTCGAGTTACACAAATCGAATCGGCAGTCTTGGTTCACAATTAGGTGTTTCAGGTGATGCATTCCAAAAACTTATTACCGGATCGTTAGACGGCGACTCTATCTCAGTAACAGAAGCAGATAAAGATATTACAAACTCACTTGTTTCAACAGCTACGAACAAGCTTCTCGCAAACACTCCTTTTGCCAGTTTAACTGATACATTCACAGCGCTTACAAAAGGCCCTGGATGTGACCGTGGGGTTGGATTTAAGGACTTTCTCCTCGGAACCGGCCCAGATACCGACTTGTCTGATATGTCGAACTGGGGATGTTCTAGTGAAACACTTGGTTCAACAAGTCTTTCTTCATTACTTACAGGAAGTGACACAACTTCTACCACATTACGCACCAATCTCTACGACCACCTCCTTAGTCGCAGCTTCGGAATGAATGTCGAGAAAAAGTTGAACTTTGAACCTGGAACTATTCGTGCAATTTTCCTCAATCCTTGGGAAGCAAAAGATATTGCCATTGACCAAGGTATCCGTACGATTGGTGCACAAATGCTGAACTTAAATTCTCAAGCAAAATTCTCATCTGCCGAAGCTGGCATCTTTAATGGTTTTCGAAACTCGATTATGGCTGGGTTCTGCCCGGTAAATCCGCTTGCTGATTTGTCTGATTCTCAGAAGAACCAGAGTAAATCGAGTATTGGAATGTGTTCACTCAATTTCAACTCAACCCGTGCACTCGGTGCATTTGAAGGCAGTCTAAACCAGGTTCTCGATGACGAACTTAAGAATGGTGGTGGAACAGGTCATAATATTGGACTAACTGACCTTGCAGTAGCATTTGCAGGTGGAATGGATGGCATATATTACCTTGGTGCTGCCGAGATCGCTAAGAATCTCAACATTACCCTTGGAAGCGGCTCAGGTTCTCAAAAGTTTAAGATCAACTTTACTGATATTCGTAATGCTTTCGGCGGAACAGCTCTCAGTTCGCAAGACTTGAGCAATGCAGCTCAAACACAACAATCCGACTTCGTCCGAAACTATTACGTCCAATCTGGCTATGACCCTTCAACCTTTGATAATGGTGCTGGGGGCATCATTGATATGGGCGGAATGAGCAATCAACAGGTGCTCAACATCTTCAACTCTGATCCGAATATTTCAAGTACTCAGCGAAGTTACTTGTTAGATACCCAAGCTGGAGTTGGTCAATCGAATGCATCACAGCAAATAAAAGAAGGTGCTCAGCTTCGCCTTCAGTATCAGTCGTACGATGCTGCTGCGTACAAACTTGATCCTAATATTCCACAAGGATTTAGCTACGCCATGTTGCGAGGCACTAGTACTGACCGGGCACACTACCTTGGCCTATACCTTGCAAATACACTAAACTTCTCCAAGAATCTCTTCGGCGGTTCTGGATTAACCAATGAAATGCTGGTTAATCTTTCCCAATACGCCATCACATGTTTCACCGCAAACAGTGGTGCAACATGTAATCAAAGCCTAGTAACTCCACAGAGCCTCGGCCTCCTGGACAAATGGTTTGATGGCCAAGCTGGAAAGCTTCTCGGCATTGATTTACCTGCCGGAACTGTTCAAGGAATATTTGCCTGGGGAAGTACAGGGTTCAAAGGAAACACCTTTGATACCAGCAATACGTACCAAGTTGGCGGAGGTAGCTATGCTCCACTCGGTACAGTCTTACGAACATGGGCGATGAGTAAACTGTTCGGCTGGGCGGACAAAATGCTCGGATTTGACCCTGGTACAGTTCTGAGTCTATATCAGGCAGCAAGCCAACTAATCCAGGCACAACAAGCATTAAGTGTGGCCGAATCTTCAGCGCCAGCAGTTAACTCTGTTGGATCAATCTTCGGCAACCCTGATTTGGGAACTCAAAATGTTGATGCAGCACAGGCTAACCTCGTAGCCGCGCAAGCTGCTGTCGTAAGTACGGTGATCAACATAGCCTTCAAGAGCCAGATCGCTGATGCTGAAAAATCACTCGGCCTCGTACCTGGAACTGGGGCGCTCGGAGTGAGCATATTGGTCTGTCTTGCCATGGGAGCACCAGTTGCACCGCTCACTATCGCACTATTTGTCGCCATCAACCTATTTGGTACCTATAACGTAAAAATTGATGCACGGGCTAGTGGAAGTGGATACTATCCGTACAAAGGACATTACGGCAGTAATACAGTTGATCCATATCAATTCCCAACAACCAGTGTTCCTGACCTTGGTTCATTTGATGTACAGAACAGTACTTCCTACCACGCTGGAATCGAAGCTGCAGCTCAAGCTCACGTATATTCACTCCTTCGCGACCTCCTTACCATGCCTGCTCGCTGGCAAGCAGCAACAGGTCAAAGTGGAAATTCTGTTTGGATTTCTCAGATTTACACTGCCCGTAAAGAAGATGCGGATAACTTAAATGATCTTGTTTCTCAGCCAGCACCATGGGAAAACACTGGCGGGTTCGGGTACGGCAGTCTAGAATCACGCGCAAATGTTGCCTACAACAACGCAACTGGAACCTTTGTTGCTAATCCAGACCCAGGATACCGCGCAGGACTCTTCTACTGTCTTCCATCTGGATCAGGCAATGGTGCCGCCACAAGCAGCAATGCAAATGGCAATGCAAGCACCAGCCCAACTGCAGCCACAAGCTCAGGTAGTGCAACCCCTGCAGCAGCGACCGCACAAACTTCCTGTGCATTCACCGACCACATCCACCTCCGCTGGTAAACGACGTATATGAGCAACTCATTCGACTCCACAATCCAGCGTATTAACCGACAGACAGAAGAGCAAGCCGCCGAAGCACTCGCGAGTCAACAAGGTTTAAATTATGAAAAACTAGACGACTACCCATTTAGTCTCGATGTACTTTCTTTAGTTGATTTGGCAGAAGCAACTCAAAAACAGTATGCACCATACCTCTTAACTAAGGATCAGGTTAAGATTGCAATTGTTCATCCAGAAAACGCCTTGGTACGTGATGAGATCGTTCTCTTTGGTCGCAAACATAATCTCGCAGTAGAAGAGGCCGTTGTATCTGGAACGAGCTTTAAGTTACTCCTCGCTTCATGGGCACGTCTTATCGAGGAAAAGAAACAGGGTGAAATCTCTCAAGTTGAAAGTGAGAAGCAAAAAGCTGAACACGATTACGTCGCCAAGATTAAAACGCTTGAGGATTTACAAAAAGAAGTTGCAACGGTAAGCACTACCGAGTTAATTGATGTTATTGTTGCCGCAGCAATGAACCAGGGCGCCTCTGATATTCACCTTGAACCAGAGGCTGAAACAATGACTGTTCGATTCCGAGTTGATGGAGTATTACAACGAGTGCTTCAACTCCCAATGACTCAGCATCACCACCTGATTTCACGTATTAAAATTCTGGCGCACATCAAAATTGACGTACATGGACTGAGTCAAGATGGTCGCTTCAGTATGAAAGACAAGGGAATAAACGTTGATGTACGTGTTTCAATTGTTCCGACTGGGTATGGGGAAGGGGTGGTAATGCGCTTACTCCACCAGGACGTTGAATCAGCAACCTTAGAGGCACTCGGATTTTCACCGTATAATTTGGCACTTATTGAAAAAGCAATTCGTCGACCATACGGGTTAATCCTTGTAACAGGTCCTACTGGTTCAGGTAAATCAACCACACTGTATGCAATCCTACAAAAGTTAAATACGACTGAAAAAAAGATTATCACCTTAGAAGACCCAATTGAGTACCGCATCCCAGGTGTGCAACAGAGTCAAATTGATGCAGATCACGGCTTTACCTTTGCCGAAGGATTAAAAGGTGCCCTGCGCCAAGACCCTGACATTGTTATGGTGGGTGAAATACGTGACCCAGAAACAGCCACAATCGCCCTGAACGCGTCTTTAACCGGTCACTTAGTACTTTCTACCCTTCACACCAATGACGCCATTACGGCCCACACACGCTTTTTGGAGCTTGGGGTTGAGCCATTCCTCTTAGCGGGGAGTATTAATATGATTATTGCTCAACGACTAGTGCGCACACCTGTGCCAGGGAGCGACCCTGCAAACCCTACATATAAGGGGAGAACAGTTATTGCTGAGGTGCTTTGTCCTACTCAAGAATTTGAACGCGCTGTTACAAATCACGCGGATCAGAGTACGTTGCAGGAGCTTGCGATTAAAGGTGGAATGATTCCTATGCTTAAGGATGGTATGGATAAGGTTAAAGAGGGGAAGACGAGCGAGAGCGAGATTTACCGTGTGACGGTGGTTTAGTAGGCTCTCCTAGTTGCTAAAATGGCTTGATTGTGCTATATTTCGCACGTCATGCGAACCTTTTCCAAATTCGGCATCGCGGCCATTGCCGCCTTTTCTTTGTTTCTCTGTGGATGCAGCAGTGCACCCATTAAAGAGACTACACTGGAGAATTCTTCTCCCAATCTCTCACTCGCAACATCCAGTCCCAGTAGCGATGCGAAGGCTGTGCCTCCGTATGCGCTCCTAACTCGTCGTTTCGACCTCAGCAGCAGTCCAACCCGGGCTACCTGTGAGTACTTCCCCCTCATTGGAACCACTTTTAAAGTGCTCAATGCAAAGAAGATCGACGGGGGTGCATACACGTATTCAGACGCCGAATCAATCATGGCTGAAGTTCTGACTGCACACGGCAGCATCGACCAGGTCGCCATGCAGGGAGGAGTGAATAACATCACCTTCTCGGTGGAAAGTGCCGAGATGAAAATCCCAGCAAGTTCAACGTTGCAACTACCTCTGCGAAGGTCGGCCTGGATATACAACTTCGCCTACAAGGACAAAGTCACTAGCAAAGTGGTTAATCGCCAAATCCCGGTCAATTATCTCGATGACCCAGACCAGCGGCAAGTGCTCGTTGACACAATCAACGACATTAGCAGGAATATCGAGCGAAAAGTGGACGATTGCATCGTCCGGCAGACCAGCCATGGTGAACTGTGGTGGGCGAAAGACGGCCCTGAGGCCGGAAAAAAGTGGCTTGAACATCTAAATGGCATGCGGAAGCAGGCCATGGCCTACTGCGAAAAGAATGACCTACCGTACACAGATCAGTTTCCCGGCAACCCGGATTCTGTCAGTGCGCACACGACGTCTGCAAGTTCGGTAACTGGACCATCAGCCACAGAAGGATACCGAATAGCAATGGCGTACGCCACGTATCGCGACATGACCCGACACGGGTTTGTCGCAAAATGATCGTCATGAGGGACGTCCTGGTTATCCAGGGCGCCCCTCTTTTTATGCGTAAAGCCACTTCAAGAAAACGCTCCACCAATCATCTATCAACAAAGACTATCCATTATTCCCAGGAACTGCGTTGGAGTTACAACCTGAACATCTCGGTATACACCTAAAATAAGCAGATCTTTATCGCCACTAATAATATATGTACATCCGCCTAGGATTGCAGTTTCAAGAACTTTATTATCATCAGGATCTCGACTAGCCTCAACTGTTACTGAACCGAGCGCCACCATAGTAGTGTCCTCCCGAATAGAGGCCTCAAGTAAGGTTAGCTTGGGAATAAACAAGGGAAATTTTTGAGTAATCTTCCGTCTTAGCTCACTCAACAACTCCTCGCTTACAACTACGATAATTTCTCCATGAATAAAGCGCTCAAGAACCGTACCCGGAGAACCTACAAAAACGAGTCCGGATATCCAAACGTTCGTATCTATCACAACTCGAGGAACCTCTTTGTGTCGTCGAGGTTTAGTCATTGAGTAAATCGTAGACCTGTTCTTCACTGGTAATATTCATTACTTCACCAACTTTCCGCCCTGCAGTCATTAGGTCTGTCCAGCGGGCACGCCGTTCAAGGTCTGCGAGAGCTAAGCGACGAAAATACTCACTTCGACTGCCGAAGTCTTTTTTAACAGCTTGATCGATTTGTTCAAGAAGCACCGTGTCGAGTGCAATGTTTAGAGTTTTAGTTGCCATATAGCAAGTTTAATATATGGACGTATTGTATAGGTATTGTATATTTATGTCAATCCGCAAATTGGGTGTGCTCACTTTCACAACATACGTAAAGCTGCCCCGAGGCTAAACCTCTAATATTGTGCGAAGGTTTTCAACCGCATGACCCTCTTCCCATTTTGCAAGCAAGTCCTGAAACATGGTTGTTTGAAACAGCTTTGAAAATTCAGTTCGGACTTTTTCCCACTTTGGAATAATGAGCCGTTCTGTTTGCTGAACACAGCGTGAAGCACCAATTACAGCACCGCAATCTCTATACAGATCATCAAAGGTTTCGATAAGCCGTTTTTGACCTTCACCAATAGGCAAGCCCATTTCAACTGCGCGCTGGGCGCTTAGCTGCATATCCTTAACTATGAAGAACCCCTGTAAATAGGCCAAAAGCCGTTTAGTAGATTCTTGATCCTCCTGGTTATCACCCACAAGTTCCCAGTGGAGACCTTCTTTGAGAATTGTATACACGTTACTTGTGGCAGAAAACCAACCTGGTTTATGTTGGAGAAAGGAAGAATGCAATTCATCAAGGTGCGCATGTTGACTACGAAGCCCGTCTATATCTGAAGGCGAGAATTGCCGATTTAATATATCGGAATAATATTGAGCATCTCGCATGTAGGCTTCCTGCGAACTACGCGCACGTGTTTCTGGTAAAACACTATCTCGAGCAGAGCTACTGTTAATTCCTGAATGGAGCGGGGAATCGGAGTCAACACTTAATAAATAATCAGTTAAAAACTTAGTGTGATGATGTAACTCGTGAATGATAGAAGTGGTCGGAGTTACATTATCAGTTCGTAACTCAATATTTATATCTACTACAACAAATGAAAGACATGAGCTCGATGCATTGTATCGGGCACCACGACTACCGCGAGGGTCTGGAATAGGGAATGAGTACGGCCCTACCTGAACTAACCCTTGCCAATCTGCAGAGTTACACGTCACTACAACTGCTCCCATGACACGTTTTACATCAAGAATTGCAGAGTGTGCAGTACAATCTGCTACTAATTGTGCTGATTTTTCACTCCTACTGTTCCAGGCTTCCAATAGAGCTGGTTCAAATTGACCCATAATAGCGGGGTCAAGAAGGTCTTTGGAGACAGCGTTTTGTTCTATGTGCCCTGTATGTGGATCTACACTAACACCCTCAACATAATGGTCCATGAAAGAAAGAAATGGGACAATTTGCTCAATTTTCTCGTCACCTTCCTGATGCTCAAACTTTTCACGGTTTGAATCATCACCTTCGAGAAGTTCAACAGATGTGACCGGTGACGAATTACTACCTTCAAAGTAGACCTGTCTACCCGGAAGAAAACTTGTATTAAGAAGTCGCCCTCCATATCCTACCAAAGGGCCGGTTCCACTTTTAAAGAAGATATGGCGCTCACTTCCTTCGGTGGTTAATTCGGCCATGTACCGTGAGTTTCGCGTGTTAATTACAAGTTCACAGGTGTCGGGAAGTGCCGAAATCTCTAATTCACCCTCTTGTTTGGGTGATGTGATTTCATTTTTGCCAAAACGTTCCTGAAAGGTGTTCATTGGTTTTTAGTCTAAAGTATTTTGCTATCAGATACAAAATCACGACCATTACCGTAACAGCTCTGGATTTAGAGATCCCTTATACCAATGAGAGGTAGGGATGACGTTCGCTTTCTGAACCTTTCACTCCGTATTTAAGCGGTTCAGAAGTGCTACACTAACTTCACTCTTTTCTCTGCAAAGTATGGTTTAGGCGAAGTCGAACCCGGTTTCGAATCTCGACTCGAAGACAAAGAAAAAGACCCCGAATGGGGTCATTTTCTTAGGCGGACTGCATGCGCTTTCTTTTGAACACCTGATGGAGTGGTTAGACCAGTTGAGGTTAGCCTATGAAGATTAATTATATTACGAGTATAATAAGGTTGGAGATAGATAAAATTTAACGGCTCTGAGATTGATAAAAGCGTACTTTTATGGTATTATCACGCCGTACTTTTACAGATTGATATCTTGATTTGAGATGGGCACCGTTTGCATCACATTTGTGGTGCTTGGAGTGCTCATCTCAAAGACGTGCCTGCCACAGCTCGACAGTATCGAGCTACGACCGTTCCCGAAAGGAACAAGGAGACTGACCATCCCTTACAACATGCTCAGAGTGCCGAAAGAATATGCTGGACAGATTCGCGACCTTCTTACGAAGCTCAAAAGTGCTGACGTAGGAGTTGAATGGCTGGAAGCCTTAAAATTGTTTCTTCGTAAGGAGAACCCCTGGCCCCTCCTCGTCACGATTTTTAAAGGCATCGATGCTCTCATCACAGCCGGTGGCTACCAGAAGCTGGACAGCTGGATCTGCGATCAAAACGCACCCCAGTATATCCACACTGGCAGTGACACAGTGGTCGAGTACCTCTATTTGGGAGCTTTGAGCTCTTCAGAAGAAGGTCTCGATAAGATGAAGGCGATGGGCTACCGCCCAGCACAAGACCCTGAAGTACTCGCTCAAGATATGAAGCATCCCGACCAACTGGTCGAGAGAAACCCTGTCGTTGTTCTAGGCTCGGTCTGGCAGAATCGCAATGGCAACCGCAACCGCGCTGATTCTCAACCGCAATGGTGCGAACCGCAAGGTCAACCTAAATTGGTGGAGCAACAGGTGAATCTCGAACTGATGTGGAAGGGATTCGAACACCCTAACCTGAAGAAAATTTAATTAAGACAAAAAGAGCCAAAATGGCTCTTTTTCTGAGGCTTCTAACCTGTAGTTGAAACATTTGGCGGACTGGATGCACTTTCCTTCGAACACTTGATGATCTGGATTGAGCAATTAAGAAGAGTATATGTTAAGAAGTAGAATCAGTTCTTAATAAGGTAACAGTGGCTACGATTTCTCATATGCTGGTATTTGCGAGTATTGAGATGTATTAGGTTAGGAACCTTTCTGCTATAAGAAAGGTATGCTCTTGGAGCTAGTATTGCTACGGAGGATTGAATGGAAAGGACATTTAAAAATCGAAGTATCGGAATCAGCGGACTAATGTCGGCAAATGAAGTGATTTCTATGCACGCACTTTTTATCCGACCCTGGGGTACCTATCACGCCGGGGAATACCAAAGCGGTGTGTATCCTGAGATAAGTCTCGGGGCAAACGTTTCTTCTGAATCACTTAGGACGGCGGAAGCTAACCCTGCTAGACTCTTGCCAAGCGTAGATCAGCTTGGTGACATCTTCTTTCAAGTAGGATGGCTTGAAATGGGTCGCAGCTTTGCTTGCTTCACTGCACCGAGTGATGAAGGGTTGGCTGATGAGTTAGAGCTTCTTTTTACGAGGTGCCCCTGTGAGGGTATTCAGCTCAACATGCTCTGGCCAAACCCGACGGAGGTTGCACGCTTCCGGGAGAAACACCCGCACACACGCCTTACCCTACAAATCGGTCGTAACGCTCTAAACGAAGTTGAATGGAACCCAGAAACACTTGTGAAGGTTGTTGAGCACTACTTTGGAGACATCCAGGCAGTGCTGCTTGACCTGAGCGAGGGAGAGGAGTTCACCTTTGACCCTGAAGACTTAAAGCCGATCGTTGAAGCACTGATGCGCTTCCATAACCTTGAAATCGGGGTTGCGGGATGGCTCTCTGCTGAATCGATGCACCTGATTGCGCCGCTCGTTTCCATTTGTTCCTACCTTTCGGTAGAGGCAGGAGAGGTTGGGGGTAAGCTCCGTAACCCAGACGGCAGCTTCAACTATGAAGCGGTGGACGCGTACCTTAAGGCGGCGTTTGCTGTCCTTTACGGTGAAAAGGAAATGCCTGATCTTGAGGCTGAACCACGGAGAGAGGAGCCGCATGGCCCACCTATTTCAATTCATGGAGCACAGCGTCAATTCGGACATCTCTCATCAATAAACTACTGGGGTGCAACGGCAGAGATCGAAGATGGGCTTCGCAGCTCTGGAAGAGGTCGACCAATCTGTCTAAAATGCGGGGAGCTCATGTTTCCTGCTGACGATCACGGCAGGTACACCTGTATTTGTAGCCTTGGAGATGTTGTTGATCTTGCAATGGACGACTTCTAGACTTACTGTATTTTCTGCACTATTCCTGTAGTGCGTAGTATCTTGCACTCCTCTTACTTCGGTTCGGGTGGGTGCTTTTTTAATACTTTTTCTAAAATATAAGTTCGAAATAAAATGAATGACCAAATTGCCTTCAGGTCAAAACCGAACAGAGAGCATGTGATATTGAACACCTCCAACCTGAACAATACAAATTTAAACCAGAAAAAGAGCAGTAATGGCTCTTTTTCTGTGGCTTCTAACCTGTAGTTAAAACATTTGGCGGAGAGGTAGGATGACGTTCGCTTTCTGAACCTTTCACTACGTATTGAAGCGGTTCAGAAGCACTACACTAACTTCGCTCTTTGCTTCGCAAAGTATTGTTTAGGCGAAGTCGAACCCTCCGCTTCGCGGTACGGGTTCGCATCCTTACAGAAAACAATAAAACACACACCCGTCTGGAACGACTCCGCAGGTACATTATTGTACCGAGGACTAGTGACAGACGGGTGTGTGTTTTATGGCGGAGAGGTAGGGATTCGAACCCTAGATACAGTTGCCCGTATGGCGGTTTTCGAAACCGCTGCTTTCGACCACTCAGCCACCTCTCCAATTTATCTCCTCACAAGAGATGGTAACAGCTACTTTTTCTTCCGAACAGTAACCTGGACACCTTTTTTGTTCGATGTCTCTTCTGCGATCTGCTTTTCAACTGTTGCCGTGCGCTTTGGATGTTCTGGGTGCTTATGATCTGCCTCGATAAGTGCTGTATCTACACCGGCAATTTCGAACTTCTTCTTATTAACTTGAGCCTGTTGAGCAATCGAGAATGCTGTGGTAATTACCCAGTAGAATGAGATGCCAGCAGCAAATCGACTCGCAGCGAAAAGAGTCATGGCTGGAAGGAGGAATGTCATATTGCGCTGAGCTGCCATCATTGGATCAACATCGCCATCACTATTTGGCTTAACCGGAGGGTTAATCATGCGCATTAAGAAGTACTGGAGAACCGCAGCAATGATTGGGAAAATGTAATACTTGTCGCCCTGTAATAAATCGATTCCAAACGCATTTGTATTCACACTAGCTGCGTGTGGCATCCAGGCATAAATACCTGTAGCGTCAGTCGTTAAACCTTGACGAATTACTTGATAGAAAACCAGGAGAACTACCAACTGAATAATCGAAGGTAAACAAGAACTTCCCAGGGGATTAATCTGATTTTTCTTATAGAGCTCCATTTGTGCAGCTGCCAAGCCTTGGCGATCATCGCCATACTCTTTTTTCAACTCAGCCAAAACTGGTTGTAGCTGGTTAATCTTGCGCTGAGTTTCAGCTGCCTTACGAGAAGGTACAAGAAGTGCAAACCGTACAACCAATGTCACAAGCAAGATTGAAATAGCTGCAAAGTGCCCAGGAAGTGCCCAGTTGAAGAAGTTCAACAGGTTTAATAGTGGGAGATAGAGAATCGCGCGAAAGATATCAATAATCATGGAGAACATTATTTAACTGGATCGTGACCACCTTTACCAAACCAGGGGTTACAGCGTAATACTCGTAGTGTTCCAAGGTAGACGCCTTTTACTACACCATATTTTTCTATTGCTTGATACCCGTATTCACTACATGTTGGTGTGTACATGCAGTATCCATATGGATAGTTCACTTTCCGTGGACTGTGATCTGGCGACCACACTCGTTGGTACAAGCGTATTAGCGCGAGGACTGGAGTCTTCGGAGACATTGGTCAAGTTGGCCGATAAGTTCAGTGCTTGAAAGTTCAGCTGCGCCTTTTAAAAGTCGGACAATAAGCATTCCTTGTGGTAAACCTCGTTCACGCAAGGAAGCTCGTATCCTTCTTTTACAAAGATTACGAGTAACTGCATTGCGCGCTACTTTCGTATCAACGATAACAGTGACTGCACCTAGGGTACCAGGTTTCGGAAGGAAGGTACAACTAATCATCCCGTACGTTCGACGTTCACCACGCCGAAATACGTACAAGATATCCTTACTCGAATGCAGCCTTTGTTCACGAGGGAACACGAAGTGAGTACTTAATTAGTACTTGCGCTTTTCGTCGGACACGGTCAACTTATGACGACCCTTGAGGCGACGAGCTTTGATCACGTTGATTGCATCACGCATACGGGCTCGGAAGCCGTGTTTGCGCAGACGCTTTCGCTTATTTGATTTTCCATCTACATACATGAGTAGTACTCTACCTGATTTCTTCCTGTTGTTCAAGCCTAGATAATTGGAGTTAAAAGCTTGTAATGGATGACTTCACCCTATTCTTCCGCATGTCACTCTTTTTGACGAGGACTAAGAGTTTGGACGTAGTGTTCGGAAGATAGCGAACATATATCGAACATGTGGATAACTCTTTACACATGTGGATAACTTTTGTACCCTTATAACCAAGCGGGCACGAGCCCATTTTTTAACGCCACTAACTGCCCCTACAATGACCGAGGAACAGCTATCCTCAACCTGGAAAATGACACTTAAGCAGATGGAAGGGGCATTCCCATCTGCGATTTATAAAAGTGTCTTCGGAACGAGCTCACTCAAGGGAGTATCTGGTGATATTGCAGAGGTAACTGTGGATAACCAGGTAGCCCGAAACTTCGTCAGTAAGTACGCTGAAGAGAAGCTTCTAAAGAACTTAAGTGAAGTTCTAGGAGCACCTATTACTCAAGCACGGTACACGATTAAACCGGTCGCCAAGGAAGCAAAAAATATTAAATCGCACACTGAAAAAGGGGAGGAGTTATTCCACTCAAACAAGAACCATTCTTTGGAACCAAACCAAAATCTGAGTTCAAATTTGAACCCGAAGTACACCTTTAGTAGTTTTATTGTTGGTAATCGTAACCGACTTGCTCACGCTGCTGCTCGCGCAGTTGCTGAAAGCCCTGGTAATTTATACAATCCTCTTTACTTATATGGTGGTGTGGGATTAGGTAAAACCCACCTCATGCAAGCGATTGGGAATGAAATTCTTCGCACCAACCCTGAGAAAAAAGTATTGTACGTTTCTTGTGAAAGTTTCATGAACGAGTTTGTTGCTAGTATTCGTGGGGCTGGCCAGGAAGCTTTTAAGAAGAAGTACCGCAATATAAACGTCTTTCTTGTAGATGATATTCAATTCATCGCTGGAAAAGATGGTATTCAGGAAGAATTCTTTCACACCTTCAACGCACTTTACCAAACTAATGCGCAGATCGTCATTACTTCAGATATTATCCCATCTGAAATGAAGGGGTTGGAAGATCGCCTCTCAAGTCGATTTAGCGCTGGAATGATTGCTGACATGCAGTTGCCAGATTTAGAAACCCGTCAGGCAATCCTTATTTCAAAGTGCCAAGAGCGCGGTATTATTCTCCCAAACGAAGCAATTACGTATATTGCTGATCAAATTGATACAAACATTCGAGAATTAGAAGGGGCACTTAGTAGAGTCGTCCTGGCCATTCACGCATCGGGAAATACCCATCCATCCCTTAATGATGTTAAAACGGCGTTAACAGGCATTATCTCCACAAATAGACCCTCTAAGAAAAGCTCGGCACAGTCACTTATGGATCTTGTGTGTCAGTTTTATAGTATTGAGCTCGCTGACCTCCTTGGCCCTCGTCGCCAACAAGAGCTTGTGCGCCCTCGTCAAATTCTCATGTATCTCTTGAAACATGAACTTGGTATGACATTTCCGGCGATTGGCCGTGAAGTAGGTGGACGCGATCACACTACTGCAATGCACTCAGTTGATAAGATTGAGAAAGAAATGAAAAAATCACCTGAGCTATTAGAAGAACTTCAACATTTAAAAGAACAATTGTATACGGTCAAATAACTAACATTCAATTCTTTGCCTCCGCATCCCGAGTATTTACGGGGAGGACCAGCAAAGAATTGAATGGTTAGATTTTTGTTCTTTATATATATTTATGTAGTAATGGTAATAGTAAGGGTGGGGGAAAAGTGGAAAAATATGAGAAGATGGCTTCGGAAGGCGAAGAACTCTGAAATTCCACTGGGGACAAGCCAGTTAGTAATCGTTTAACAACTATTGTATAACCAAGTTATCCGCAGGAAGGCATAGTGGGGTGTGGGATAACTAGTAGTTGTACACCGTATTTCCCCAAAGTTATCCCCGAAATTGTACAGGAGAACCAATGATTATCCCCACTTTATCCACTACTTATCCACAGCCTAGAATAGACTGATATGAAGTTTACCTGTTCTAAAGAAGAACTTGACCGACAACTCCAACATGTGAGTCGTATAGTAACGATTCGCCAGTCGCTTCCAATACTTTCAAACCTGTTACTAGAAACAGATGGGGCGTTCATTCGGATTAGTGGGACGGATATGGAGCTTGCTGTAACTACCCGTGTTGCGGCTGAAGTTGAGCAAGAAGGTGTATTTACTGTTCCAGCTAAGATTTTCCAAGATTTTGTGCACCAAAATCCAGATGGGGAACTAACCTTTAAACTTGAAGGTGTTGAATTGGTTTGTTCAAGTGCTAAGGTTCAAGCGCGAATTGGGGGAATTGATCCAGAAGAATACCCTGAATTACCAAAAGTACCCGAAGAACAACGATTAGCAATTCCAAGTGAGGCATTTATTGATGCACTAAAGAAAGTGGTTATTGCGGCTGCAACCGATGCGGCTCGACCGGTACTTACAGGTGTATTTATGCGCGCTGAGAATGATTTACTCACCATTGCAGCAACTGATAGTTTTCGTTTGGCTGAACGGGTTATCTCAAGTGTTCCAACTCCAACTGCTCAAGAACTACTGATTCCAGCCAGAACTGTACAAGAGTTAATTCGTATTACAGCCCAGCTTCCGGAAGGGACAGACATTGAAATACTCCTTGGTGAAAATCAGATTGTATTTCGACTTGGTGGAATTGAGTTATATTCTCGATTGCTTACAGGAAAGTTTCCTCAGTACCGAAGTCTGATTCCTCCAGCTTTTGTGGCTGAGGCTGATGTAGCTACTTCGGAATTTATTCAGAGTTTGCGATTAGCTACGATTTTCTCTCAATCTGGTGTGGCTAATGTCTTATTAGAGCTTGATGCTGAAGGAGTATTTACTGTTTCTAGTTACGGTTCGCAAAAAGGTTCAGCTAAACACACATTGTATGCGGTGCTCAAAGAAGGTTCGGAGCCAATTCGGGCAGCATTTAATACCCGCTTTCTTCTTGATGCAGTAGGGGCAACTGGTACAGATTTTGTAAAACTCAAATTCAGTGGAACAACATCGCCGTTTATTTTAACCACAGACGATCCGCAGTACTTTCAATTAGTGATGCCTATTCGTCTCGATTCCTAATGCTCGAGAGTATTCTACTGCACAACTTTCGCAGTTATACCGAGCGTCAGTTTGAACTGGGCAAACAAACAGTAATTACTGGTCCGAATGGGGCTGGAAAAACGAACATCCTGGAAGCTGTGGCAATGTTGTCACTGACTACATCCTGGAAAACTGAAAAAGACAGTGAGGTGATTTTATGGGGAGAGCCGTTTACACGTGTAGTGAGTGGTGATCGAGAATTAGTTGTGCAACGTCATCCGTACTTTAAGCGAATTCGGCTTGATGGGGTAAGTAAGCGGGTGGGCGAGGTATTAGGAACGCTGCCTTCAGTACTATTTCAGCCAGATGACAGTGCATTGGTATATGGTTCACCAACCTATCGCCGTCAGGCATTAGATCGGTTACTCAGTCAGACGGCTCCAGGGTATTTAAAAGCACTTACGCAGTTGCAACGGGTAGTTAAACAGAGAAATAAGCTCCTAAAGCAGATTCAAGAAGGGCAAGCCAGTGAACTAGAGTTGCCGTACTGGGATCAGCAGTTGATGGCCGATGCATTAGTTGTCCAATCTGTTAGAGCGGATGCAATACCAAGATTATGCGCTAATTTACAGCAACACTTTCATGATCTCGTGGATTCTGATCAACGAGTGAATATGGTATACGAAACAAGTCCAAAACACGTTGATGGGGCTGATTTAGCAGAGCATTTACAACGAAATCGCCACAAAGAAATTGCTGCTGGCGTAACGTTGTATGGACCACATCGGGAAGATATTCTTTTTACTTGGGGTGAGCACTTAGCGACTGAAGGTATGTCGCGTGGACAGGTCAGGGCTCTTGTTTTAGCCTTTAAACTTGCTGAGGTAGAATATATTGAGGGCAAAACTGGCTCAGCCCCAATTTTACTTCTTGATGATGTATTTTCTGAGTTTGATGATGTGCGCCGGGGTCGTGTGATTGAACTTAGTAAAACGTATCAAACCATTCTTACAACTACTGAGTTGGATGATGTTCACAAGACTGATTCCACATACGTAATATCACTTTAAAACGTCCTATGCCAAATCAAACTGAATGGAATTTATCACTCTTAGTTCCGGATTTTTCTTCCGAGACGGTAGAACGTGAAAAACAGGCGCGAACAGCGGTAATTCAAACATTTATTCAGAAATGGAAAAGCGATACTTCATACCTAACAGATGTAGTGAAGCTTCGAGAGGCCCTCGATGAAGTAGAGGCAATTCTGCGAACTGGTGGTGTGGGTGGTGATATGAGTTACGCCATCGGGCTCTACGCTGTTTTAGATGAGGCAAGTGCTGAACGTCGAGGACTAAGTAATAATTTCGACGAGTTTGAGCGTAAGCTCCATAATGAGTGGCTCTTTTTCTTTTTGAACCTGAGTAAAGTGCCTGTTGTGCAACAAGAGATATTTCTTGCAGCGCCCGAACTTGAGAAGTATCACACATACTTAGTTGATTCGTTTGAGGAAGGGTCTCATTTACTCACAGAACTTGAAGAGAAGCTTGATTCGCTTAAATCAGGAGTAAGTTACCGAAAATGGGAAGACATGACTTCTGGGTTAATTTCAGCAGAAACTCGCATGGTTGCGGGCGTGGAGAAAACATTTGAAGAGTTGTTGAGTTTAATGAGTGATCCTAATAAAGAGATTCGGGACGAGGCGGCTGCGGGAATTCACTCAATAACTCACCAATACCGCAAAGTTGCAGAGAATGAGATTAATGCCATTCTTGAGAATAAGAAAATTGAAGATGATTTACGGGGCTGGGAGTATCCAGAATCACATCGGCTGTTTAGTGATGGGATTTCCAAAGAGGTTGTTGATGCAATGACAGAGGTGGTGGCAGGAGCCAATAGTGTTGCTCAAGAGTACTACGCACTAAAGGCACAAGTTCTTGGTGTAAAAAAGCTTGCCTACCATGAGCGTGGACTTTCGGTGGCTGAGGTTGAAAAAGAATATCTCTATGAAGATGCATTTGCCTTGGTAAAGAAGGTAGTTGGTCAACTAGACCCAGAGTTTGCTGAAATATTTGAAGGGTTCTCTACTAATGGCCAGATTGACGTATTTCCTCGTAAAGGAAAGCGTGGTGGGGCTGCGTGTTGGCATAACGATATTGCACAGCCAACCTACATTTTGCTCAATCACACCAATAAAATTGGTGATGTTACTACGTTGGCACATGAACTGGGTCATGGGATTAATAATGAGATGATGCGCCAAAAACAGCATGCGCTGTATTTTTCGACACCTATTTCTACAGCTGAAGTTGCAAGTACCTTCATGGAAGACTTTGTCTTGCGGGAAATAATGCAAGAAGCTACTCAAGAAGAGCGGTTGGCGCTTTTATTTGAAAAGATGGACGATGTAGTTTCAACTATCTTCCGCCAAGTTGCGTGCTACAGGTTTGAACAATCCCTTCATGCTGCTTTTAGAACAAAAGGTTATGTTTCGGCTGAAGAAATTGGACAGCTTTTCCAAGCGCAAATGGCTGCCTACATGGGTGACGCTGTGGAACAATCTGAAGGTGCTGAGAACTGGTGGGTGTACTGGAGTCATATTCGTTCATTCTTCTACGTATATTCTTATGCGAGCGGACTGTTAATTTCCATGGCATTACAGGCAAAGACTCGAGAAAATCCTGCATTTATTGCTCAGGTGAAAGAGTTTCTTTCTGCAGGATGTTCGGCGCGAGCTGAGGAGGTGTTTAAGAAGGCGGGCATTGATATTACCCAACGGTCTTTCTGGGAGTCTGGCATTGCTGAGTTGCGCGAATTGTTAGAAGAAACGAGGGAATTATCACGTCAGCTAGGGAAGATCTAGTATTCCCGATTTTTGAGAAGTGAGAATATTGACATAATTCTGTACATATTCTACTGTCTTACTATGGAAACTAAGACAACGATTTCAAGTACAGAGGCTCGACAAAAGTTCGCAGAGATTTTAGATTCTCTCGAGAACTCAGGTCAAACCTATACACTTACGGTAAATGGTAAAGCTAAGGCAGTACTTGTTAATGCTGAAGAATTTGAGGCGATGCAAGAGACGCTCGAAATTATGAGTGACCCAGCTGCAATTAAGGCAATCAAGAAGAGCTTAAAACAGATTGAGGATGGTGAAGTAATTTCTCTGGAGGAGCTACTTGGAGCCGGAATTTAATACGTACCAGGTTTTTCTCTCGCGTGAAGCTCAGAAAGAGTGGGGGAGAATACCTGTGGAATATAAAAATAGGGTACGTAAGGTTTTGTTGTATTTACAAACAGACCCATTTTTTGGCAAGTCTCTTAAGGGTGAATTGCAGGGGTTATTATCGGCACGATGTTGGCCGTATCGAATACTCTACAGATTTAGTACCACATTACGTCGAGTAGATATTGTTCATATTGGCCATCGGCAAGGCGTGTATAAATGAAATATAAAAATACCCCTCTGTTGCTAACTGCTTCAGAGGGGTATTTCTTGGAGTGATTAGACCTCAATAATAACTGGAATGATCATCGGCTCACGCTCAGTCTTCTGATAGAGCATCTTGGTGAGATAATCACGCAAATCATTCTTGATAGCGCCAAAGTCGTAGTTTGGCTTCTCAACTGCCGAAGTGAGAATTCGCTTAATTTCAAGGCGAACATCGTTCACAAACTTTTCATTCTCACGCATGTAGATGAATCCACGGGAAATGATATCAGGTGAGGTGATGAATTGCTTCTTCTTGGTATCGAATACGGTAATAACCACGAAGATGCCTTCTTGTGCCATCGCTTTACGATCAGATAGAACGATGTTACCAACGTCTCCAACACCTAAACCGTCAACGATAACGTAGCCTGCAGGAACTGCTTCATCGGTAAGGTGAACCTTGCCAAGGTGATCCATTTCAATAACGCCACCGTTGTCACCAAGCATGATATTCTCGCTTTCAACACCAACTTCTTCAGCTAGTTGACCATGGAGGATACGCTTGTTGCGCTCACCGTGGAGCGGGATGAAGTACTTTGGATGCATGAGGGCAAGCATAAGCTTGAGCTCTTCTTGGTTGGCGTGACCAGTTGTGTGAACGTCGAGAGTCTTGTTGTACACAACGTTTGCACCAGCCTTATAGAGGAGATCCATAACAGAGCCAACCGACTTTTCGTTTCCAGGAATTGGAGAAGCCGAGATAATAACTGTATCGCCACGCTTAATTTGAATAGTACGGTGTTCACCAGTTGCCATGCGGTGTAGGGCTGCTCGCTCTTCACCCTGTGCACCTGTACAGATGATCAAAAACTTTTCTTCAGGGAAACGGCCAGCTTCACGGTCTGAGATAAGTGTGTTAGGTGGAAATTGAATTGCTTTCAGGTTTACAGCCATTTCAACGTTCTGTTGAATTGATCGTCCAACAATCAGAACTTTGCGGCCTAATTTGGCAGCAACGTTGATGGTTTGTTGAATACGATTCAAGTTTGAGGCAAACATTGCCACAATTACACGGCCGTTGGCACCTTCGATGGCGCGAGCAAGTGATTGTTCAACCACTTTTTCTGACATCGAGAAACCAGGCTTTTCAGCGTTGGTAGAGTCGGAAAAGAGAAGATCTACGCCACGTGAACCAATTGCAGCCAAGGTGCGGAAATCAACAGGCTTGTTGTCGGCAGGGGTGTAATCAAACTTCCAGTCAGTAGCGTAGACAAGACGGCCATTTGGAGTCTCAATTTCTAATCCAACTGCACCAGGTACAGAGTGATTGAGACGGAATGGTCGCACGCGAAACGCACCAAGTTGGAGAATGTCTTTCTCTGGTTCAATAACAATAGTCTTGTTTCGAGCAACTAAATTGAACTCTTCAAGACGATGTTTGACCATCCCAATAGTTACGGCAGTACCGTACATGGTTGGGAACCCAAGGCGTTCGACAAGATAGGGAACTGCACCGATGTGATCAAGGTGTCCGTGGGTGATAATGGCGCCACGAATCTTGTCCTTTTTGTCATCGAGGTAGGAAATGTCTGGGATGATGTAATCAACACCCAACATATCTGAATCTGGGAATAAGAATCCCATATCAATAACGAGAATGTCGTTACCATACTCGAGGATTGTCATGTTCTTACCAATTTCCTCAAGACCACCAAGTGGAATCACGCGCAGACGAGGATTGTTTGGGTTGTGAGTAATGTACCCTTCAGTATTCTGTTGGTGGGCCAGGTTTGGCTGGCCACTTGAGAATCCACGAGAATCATGGGGACGAAACTCTCCTTGTGGACGAGGGTCCATTGGACGACGGTCATCACGACGTGGTCCGCGATCAGAGCGTGGTGGCATTCCCATGTGAGGGCGACCTGGTAGCGCTGCGCCATTTTTAGGGCGAGCAGCTTGGTAGAATGTAGTGCGCTCACTCTTTTGCTGAGCGGTTTCACCAGTTTCTTCAAGAGGACTGAGCGGTGGAATACTTTCTTGAGGCGCAGCTGTTCCAGTTGCTTCTTCTTCAGATTGAGGTTGGGTTTGACTTTCGCTCTGACCAAGATCTGGTTCCGAAATTGTAACTGGTTTATCCGATAAAACAGGTCGACGACGACGAGTATTTTTACGAGGAATGTTGTTTTCGTCGGAAAACGCATCCTTATTGTTGGTAATTATGTTCATATATTTTTTAGTAGGAGATCTAGTGTGTTTGTGTAAGATTTTGTAAAAGGGTTGGAATTGTGAGGAAATCTTCAGCCAGCGTAGTTTTCATTCCTCCGTTATAGAGGGCAACCGCTGGGTGATAGAGAGGAAGAAAATGTTGGTTGTTGTGAAATTGTGCGTGACCGTGCACCTCAGATATTTTTAGGTCAGGGATAAAGTGATTTAGTGCGTGTCTTCCCAAGGTGACAATAAGTTTTGGATTAATAAGATCCAACTGATGGTCCAGGTATGTGGTTGCGCACACTACCTTTTCGAAAGGAAGGGGATCGCGGTTTCCAGGTGGCCGGCACTTAACGATGTTTGTTATGAAAACATCATCACGTGCTAACCCAATAGAAAGCAGCATTTGATCAAGAAGTTTTCCAGAGGCTCCGCAAAAAGGGACGCCGTGTACGTCTTCATTCTTACCCGGGCCCTCGCCAATGAATACAATCTCAGCCTTTAGGTTTCCTGATCCAGGAACTGCGTTCGTTCGGCCTTCGCAGAGGGTGCATAGTGTGCACGTTCTGATAGTTGAAGCGATGTTCTGGAGTTCAGTAACCGAGTCTATTGCCATAGCAAATAACGCCAAAAAGCGGAGAAGATTCAGTAAAGGAGATCAAATGAAGTATGTATAGAGTATAGGCCGAAAAGTTGTCTCTGTCAATCTGTGTATATACTTTTTGCACAGTGTCTTACTGAGTATCTTCGGTGCGAATTATGAGTTTTACGCGCTCTACGAGAGGTAAATTTCGTGTAGTACTATACGTTCTAAGTGTTGTCACAAGTGGTCCTTCTATCCCTTTAACTTTTATGGTGTCTGCACGCTGGATAGCCAAGGTTAAAACTCCTGCTTTTATAGATACAGCTTTAAACATATCTGGGTATAGGCGCTCAGCTTCATGACACACCATACCAGCAGCGAGTGTTCTATCAAGACCTCCACTTGTGAACTTTTTTCCAGCAATTCCACCTGTTTTATTCCAACTCATAACTGGTGATTAGTGTTCGCCTCGGAAGTCGGCGCTCAGGTTCAGGCTCGAACTTAATTGTTGGCCAGGGGCAAGAGGTTCATTAAAGTAAGCTCGGAGAATTTCTTCACTTACCGGCACGCTCGAGTGATAACTTTCGTCATCTCCTTCAAGAATTACCGACCACACAATCTGAGGTTTGTCATAAGGGGCGTATCCTACGTAGGATGTGTCATATGCTTGGTTGTGAATTCCAACCTGGGCAGATCCAGTTTTACCAGCTGACTGTACTTGAAGAGTATTGAGAGGGCGTCCAGAACCAGTTAATACTACGTCACGCATACCTTGTTGGATTTCCTGAACATTAGCTGGGTCAATAAATCCACTGCGAACCACAGTTGGCGGAATTAAATCTTCTTTGCCAGTTTTAGGGTCAACGTATCCCTGGGCGATTTGTGGTTTATAGAGCGTGCCTCCGTTTGCAATCGCAGAAGTTGCGGCGGCAAGTTGTAATGGGGTTGTAAGGAAGTATCCCTGGCCAATTGATGCGTGGTATGTGTCTCCTAAGTACCAAGGCTCACCGATATTCTTTCGTTTCCAGGTATCATCAGCAAGTAGTCCGCTAGACTCAGAAGGTAAATCGACATTGGATTTTGAGCCAAAGCCGAAAAGAGCCAAATATTGGTTCATGGTGTTAATACCGAGCCCTTTAATGTTGGCAGGAGCATATCCACCGCCAATGGCGTAGAAAAACACGTCGTTTGAGTCTTTGATTGCGGTTGCTACGGTTGAGGAATACGCAGTGTGGTGACAAGTCCAGTCTGGAAAGTTAAAGCTACCGACATTAATTGCGCATGGGGTTACCCAGCTAAAGTCTCGGGTAATTGTGCCGGCTTGAAGTGCTGCGGCTCCAACGAAAGGTTTAATCGTTGAGCCTGACGGGAATTGACCCTGAATTGTACGGTTTAACAAAGGGTTTCCAGGTGCGTTCAGGAGAGCGTTATAGTCGGCTGTACTAATCCCATCAGCAAATTGCTGTGAGTTATAATCAGGGAGTGAGACCATGGCTAGCACAGCACCTGTATTTGGATCCATGATAACACCACTCAATCCTAGTGTTGGCTCTGGACCGAATTTAATGTCTCGGCGGGCTAATTCATTGCTTAGAGCTGTGTATAGGATATTTTGTAGCTTGAGATTTATATTCAGCTTAAGTGTTTTTCCAGGTTGAGCGTCTTGATCAGCACTACTTGCCACAATTCGGACGATTTCTCCCTGCGCATTAACTTCAGCCTGTTGTTTACCAGGGGTGCCACTCAAAGCGTCGTTGTACTGTTTTTCTAGGCCTGTTTTGCCAACCTGCTCGTTTGGAGAGTGTCCATCAGTAACATCCTGCGTACTGGCAGTTCCAACGTAGCCGATAAGCTGTCCCTCTGAAGGAAAAGCGGTGTAGAGACGGGTTGGTGTTTCTTGTAAGACAACGCCAGGGGTGCTCGCAAACCATTCAGTGTAGAGAAGTTGATCTTGTTTGCTTAAGTTAATCTTAATCGGAAAACTATCCGGACTCGTTTTACGACTTTTCTCAATAAAGGTGATGGTGGCATCGTCGATGCCAGCCTTTTGTTTCAGAAGGGCATACACCGCTTCACGCTGAGCTTGATTGCTCGGGAGTGTTTGCGGATTAATCGCTAATGCCATGTGGCTACTGTTCTGGGTAAGAATCGTGCCATTAGCATCCTCAATAAGACCACGATCGGCAGGTATGCTGAGGAATCGTACGGTATTTCCTTCAGCTTTAGCTCGGTTAAACTGAGCCCCTTTTACTTGAAGGAGATAGCACTGGACTCCAATAACTGTGGCGATAATGCATCCGGTGAGTGCTAAGCCTGAAAATGAGCGGGGTTGTCGAACTTCTTCAACATCACCCTCAATACCGTCCAGTGGGGTGCTGTACTCAGTTGCGGTATCATCGCTTCGCTCTGCGCGTTGATCGCTACCTGTCGGATTACCGAAAAGATCAAATGAGTTCATATTCTGCGTGACGGGTGCTGTGTTGGATGAATCCTCCGATTAAACCTGCTGCAAAGAGTGCAGTAAGTGACTGGGGAAGATAGTGAAAATATTGTCCAAGCGGAAGCATAAAGAGTGGATATACAAGAATGAAGAGAACAAGGGCTACTATAAATCGGCCGAACTCAGAAGTAAAGCGAAAGAGGTCTCGAAATAAGAGTGCAAGACCATACAAAAATACTGCTACTAAGCTTGCTGTGCCGAAGTGGTGATTATCGAGAAGTTCTATTCCTACAGTAATACCAAATAGGAGTGCACCAGGTGAAATGAGGCGAAGTTTAAAGAAGAATGTATAGAGTGAAATAGAGAAAACGAAGAGGGTGGCTGCAAGTTGCCAGCTTGTGAAGACGGTAAGTACGCACAAGATACAGAGGATGCCGAGTAACGTATTAGCGAATGCTTTCATGGTGGTTAGACTGTATCAACGAGCAGAATAAACATCGATTGCATGGTTGAAGGGTCGACAAGTTGTTCAATGGTAAAGCTTTGAGATGTGTCACTCTTAGCTGAAAGAGAAGCTCCAGTGTTACCAATCAAAATACCTTGAGGAAGGGTTCCACCGAGTCCGCTGGTTTCAACAACACTCTTTACCGGGATAGTTACGCCCTGGCTGATGTAACTCAGTGTTGCTGTATTGCCTGTACCTGTAATCACTCCGAGTTGGTGGTCTGGGTCGATCCAGGCCTGAATAAGTGATTTTTGTGATCGAACAGAGCGTACAACAGCGCTGTGGTCGCGCACTGAGATTACTCGCCCGATCAGGACGCCTTGATTTACTGCTGGCTGACCAACTTTTACTCCATCAGAACTTCCAACGGTAATTGTGAATGTTGGATCGAGCGGGTCTGCATTGTTGTACAGTGCGATTTGAGCAAGGACTTTTGCTGTGTCGTGTACTATTCCGGTTACGCCAAGCTGCTTTCGTAAGTCAGCGTTTTCCTGTTTGATACTATTCTGATCAATCAGTTGTTGTTGGAGTGAAATAACCTGGCCTTCAAGGGTAGTATTTTGATCACGTAAATCACCTAACTGGTTGAAGTTGTTCACTGAGTTTCGTAACCCCGTACTATGTGTGACAAAAAAGTGAGCAACTGGTTTAACTACAGTAAGTGCTGTATCGCGAAGTTTGCTCACCAGAGTAATCGGGAGAACGAAGAGAACGAGTACGAGCCCAAGGTAAATAATAAATCGGCGGGTCATAATGACAGCCTAACGATATACAGTAGGAAGGAGTACTTCTTGGAGGTGATCGAGGTTCTCCAGAACTTGACCTGTTCCACGTGCTACACAAGAAAGAGGGTCCTCGGCAATGTAGACGGGCATATGTGTTGCTTCTTGTAAGAGCTTATCAAGTCCACGTAGAAGTGCACCACCACCAGCAAGAATAATTCCACGATCCATAATATCAGCGAGAAGTTCAGGCGGAGTTTCTTCAACGGTGAGTTTCACCGCATCTACGATGGCTGCAACCGACTTGGTGAGTGCTTTACGGATTTCCTCGTCACTAATAGCGATTTCTTTTGGAAGTCCAGATATAAGGTCGCGTCCACGCATTGGAAATGTCATGCGCTCGGCAAGCGGATATGCAGAACCGATAGCAATTTTAATATCTTCAGCCGTTCGTTCTCCGAGAAGTAAATTAAACTGGTCGCGTGCGTAGCTGATAATGTCGTCATTAAGTTCGTCTCCTGCAACACGAAGTGAGCGAGATGTTACGATTCCTCCTAAGCTGATAACAGCAACTTCTGTTGTTCCTCCACCAATGTCAACAATCATGCTTCCAGTTGCATCTTGAACCGGAAGGGTGGCACCAATGGCGGCTGCCATCGGTTCTTCTATGAGAAATACCTGGCGTGCTCCTGCGTTCAGTGCGGCTTCTTCTACTGCGCGTCGCTCAACTTCGGTGACACCATATGGGATACCAACAACCACACGAGGACGAGGGGCGAGGGATAGAAAACGGCTCTTGTGAACCTTTTCAATAAAATACTTCAACATGGCTTCAGTGACTTCAAAGTCAGAAATTACCCCATCAACGAGCGGGCGGATAGCAACGATGTGAGATGGTGTACGCCCAACCATCTTTTTTGCTTCATCACCAATAGCAAGAACTTGTTTAGTTTTCTTGTTGATTGCTACAACACTTGGTTCATTAATAACAACGCCCTTGCCGCGTACGTAGACGAGGGAATAGGCGGTACCAAGGTCGATACCAATGTCTTGCGATAGTTTGCCGAGGATGCGGTCGAGTGGGCGGAATTGCATATGAATACAGGGTAGCAGATGGAGGGCGTTCGTTCCAGGGTCAGCTAACTTAGAAACAGGTTACTTGCCGTTCACTTGCTGATTATGCTGGGCCAACGTCTTGGCAAGCAAAAGCTGTCCGTTCTTATGAACAAAATAGTAGTAAGGATTGGTTTCAGGATTAATAGCTGCCTCGATACTCTTGATTCCAGGGTTACAAATAGGTCCAGGCGGCAAGCCTTCAACAGTATATGTGTTAAAAGGTGAATGTACCCCTTGATAATCGGCAACGGTAATTACTCCCCAGAACTGAAAAGTACTATCTGGATTTGCCTGGTATGCAAGCGTGTCTTTGGCATATTGAGTTGTTGGATCAGCCTCAAGCTTCATGTTGATCTTGAGACGATTGTTGTAGACGCCGGCAATTGTTGCACGTTCAGAGTCGCCACTTGCTTCACGTTCTACAATTGAAGCAAGAATGAGTTGGTCCCTGGTCAGGTTTAGCGAGGCAGTTTTTGTATTAAAATTCTCCTGCATTTTACTTACAACATCACTTGCAGATGTGTTAGGAAAAAAACGGTATGTATCAGGGAAGAGTGTCCCTTCTACCCCGGAAGAGGCGGCAAGAAAGTCTTTGGCACTTGTAATTCCTTTATTCTCCAATTCAGTTGCGATTTCTTCGCGACGCTTTCCTTCAACTACAGTAATGCTAATATCTTTACGCTTGAGTGATCGGGCCAGTGCGTCGGCAGCATCCTTACCTTGTTTATAGTAATGGATACCTGTAAACACAGAGGCACCTAGAATAACGATGACAAGGACAGCGATTATCCATTTCACCATGCTAATCCATTCTCATCCAGGTAATCCTGAAGTAGTACTGCAGCGGCAGCAGCATCTTTATCGGTACCAGGGAAGCGTTGCAAAGCGTCTTGGGTAGTTAAATACTCGTTTGCCTTGATGATTACTGGGGTTAGGTTTGACGCCGTAAGAAGTGTTTCGAGTCGGCTCAGTAGGCCTTCGGTACGGAGAGATTGAGCTGTTGCGGTTCCGTCTTCTTCCCAGGGAATGCCCACAAGAATTGTGGCAATTTCATACTCTTTACAGAGTTTTACTACTGCTTCCAGCATTGGATTTGCGTGCGGAGGTGTCCAAGTAACTGTTGTGAGTGGCTGGGCGATGCGCCCACTCTCTGATAAGGCAACGCCGGTATGGCGAAGGCCAATATCAAGTGCCAAGTAGGGACTACTCATAACTGACTGATACCGTCAAAAAGTGCGAAATAAATGGAAGGCGCTTTAGTGGCCACCAACCTGGTTTTTGAGAAATTGAAAGGGTAGCATTTGGTACATTCGCGGCAATGTATGCCTGGGCATCAGCAAGGGTCTTTCCAGAAATCTGTTTTTGGATGGTTGCAGTATTTAAGATGGCCGACTGTTTACCAGTAGTAGCACTAGTAATAGTTGCAGATTTACCATCTTTACCTGGAGTAAATGCAGTAACTGTTGTTCCTGTAATTTCTCGGCTTGAGGTGTTTGGTGTGTCAGCAAGTGAACGTGCTCGCGCAGCAGCTGTAATGTCAGCGGTTGCCACGGTTAATCGTTGGACGTGGATTGCGCCAGTTACTTTTCCAGTATCAACCTGATCACCTACTGAAACGTTGAGGCTTGGGACATCACTGGTAGTTGTATCTGTTGTTGCATTGAATTGAAGGGCTTTGTCAGTCACGAGCTGGGTCAATTTTTGAGTAACTTCATCACCTAGTTTTTTGGCTAGCGCGGCTTTTGCTCCAGTAACATCGGCATCACTAATAATTGCAACTTGTTTGCTTGTGCCGCCTGCAGCTGTAAGAGATCCGGTGAGGTCAATGCCATTACCTATAATTTCTCCTATACTTGTTCCGGTAATATTACTCGCTGTTCCAGCAGCGTTAGCAGTAATCGCAACTGAGGCCGTGCCAGGGATAAGTGGTTTACCCGGTGCTTGAACGTATCCAGGTATTGATGCCGCGGCTGAAGTTGTAAACTGTAGCCCACCTGCTGTTACAATTGTGCCTGCAGGTAAAATTTGCGGAGTAGTACTCTTACTGTTGAATAGAGTTACTGTGCCGCTTGCATTTGTGCCAACATCTTTTGTTCCGGTTGCCTTAAAATCTTGAGAATCAGTTACATCAACAGTCTGAATAGTTGCAGGAAGTGATGTGTAATCAGCACTTACCGATTTGATGTCGGTAGAAGTGTTGAAGCTGAGATCCTTTTTCCACTGGTCGGCCTTCACGGTGACTTTTGCATCGGTAATCGGTAAGAAAAGGAAGCTAATCGCGATTAAAGCTACGAGAAGCAGTGCACCGCAATACAATACAAAAGGTGCAATTTTACGACGCACCTTTTTACGTGGCCCGGCAAGTGCAGTTCTTGGTGCAATTGGAGTGCGAGAGATGCTGGTATCGCTTGGTGGCGTGAGCGGTTTGCGGTCAATGGAACGGCGCTCCAGATTCGGCACGTCTACTGGAATCACTGGAGGTGCCATATCTTCAGGTGTTATTGGGGCTGTGGGAACATCTGTGACAACAGCTTCCTCAGGTTTTTCAACTGGGATCTCCTGGCGAACTATTTCGGGAATACTCTCAGGGGCAACAGCTTGTACTGGGGTAACAAGTTTTTTGGGAATAATAATAGGTTCAACAGCTGTGCGAGTAGGTGATTCAGATTGCTCATCCGGCGCTTCACCCTCATCATAGTATCGGTGAATTCTGACACCACCAATAACATCTGCCTCAGGCTGTTCTTGATCTAACCCACCTTCCTGGAGGACTTTTGCAACCTCAGATTCGGTTGATGCAACTGGAATACCAAGTTGCGTAGCAAGATTGCGACCAATTTTATCGGTAGTAACGATAACAAGTTCTTTGCCTGCATCGTTAGCTGCGCGGCGGGCGAGCTTCAAATTAACAATACTTTGAAGTAGTGTAGCTCCTTTTGGTGCTACAAGAGCCACTAACTTTTCAGGAGCGGCTTTAAGGCGCTCAATGACGGTGGTAATTTCGTCGCTCGGTTCTACGTAGAGTTTATGCATACGCTTATATTGTAGCGCGTAAACTGGAGAACTTTAAGAGCGGAGCGATTTGAGGATCTTATTCATTGTGCCTCCTAAGTGGGTTTCGGAAGATACGAGATCGAGTGCGATGTTGGCCAGTGCCATTGGAGTTACATCTTGTGTGCCTGTAAGATCTTTCGTCTGATCTTTAATATTGGTGACGTTTTCAGGTTTGATGAACTGTATTTCGGGCTGCTTGGCAAATGGTAAGTCTTTGCTCCACTTTTTTCCTTCAAGTGCCTTTTTTAAGTCCGGCAACAGACTTCCACCACCGCAGAGGAAAATCTTGGTTGGGAGCAATTTGTTGTCAATAAACCGTTCAGAGGTTGCGAATTCTTCCAAGGCAAGCTCAACTCCCGATAGCCATACCGAAACATCGCTTTCAATGTAGTCATGTACGCGGTCGATATCTTTGTCATCAAGTTCACCGTCTGAATAGGCAATTTTGACCTTTTCAGCTTCGGCAAATGAAATCTTCAATTCACTTGCGATGCGCTTGGTAAATACTCGTCCACCCAGGGCAAACATTTTAGTACCTTCTAGACCACCAGAACGTACAACTGCAATATCAGTAGTGCCGCCGCCAACGTCAATGAAAATACTTGAAAGATCGCCGGTTTCTTGATCGCCAAAACAGCGAGCAACTGCGTATGGCTCTGTAGCAACGGTGAGTAAGGTTAAATCGAGACCGTCGACAATACTTTGAATCGCACCTAAGTGAACGGTTGGGGCGTATGCAGTGTAAATGTTAACTTCAACTGATTTTCCTTGAAAACCAATTGGATTAGTGACACGGTACCCGTCAATTTTGACGCCAACAACTGCAGAGTTCACTAATTGAACTTCAATTTCTCGGTAGCCGGTTTCCCAAGCAAGTTCCTTACGAGACTTCTCGAGAATTTGCTTTTGGGCCTCACTGATAATTTCTTGCAGCTCGGCTTGAGTAATTGGTGTATTCGGGTTGCGACGGGTGAGAGTTGTGCTGGTTGTGGCTCCCTTAACGAGCTCGCCCGCAATACCTACCACAGTTTGTTCAGCTTCTCGCCCGGCTTGAGTAAACGCTTCCTCGATTGCCTTGGCGGCAGTCGAAATGACGCCGTGGATATCTGTAACGTGTCCACCCTGCATATCTGAAAGACGTTGACGGTGTTTGGCTGCGCCAATAACCACTCCGTGATCTTCATGAACTTCAAAAACCAATGTTTTAACAAACTCGGTTCCGATGTCGAGTGAGAGGGCTACAGGAATTGATGGAGTACGCCGGAATAGTGCCATAGTGATCATATAGTACCACACCACAAAAGACTCTGCCTGCTTCTGTGTGACCCATCCAGCAGTGTATACTAATCACATGCAAGATCTTGTAGGGGGGAGTACAGTGTACGTTTTTGGGGGAGGCATACTTGTTGCGCTCCTACTTGGGTTTTTAATAGGTCGATTAGCAAAGAGTCGACGTTCTGATGGAATGGGTGATGCCGGCACGAAGGTGCGTCAGGACCAGTTTATTATGCTTGCCTCTCATTATCTACTGACCCCACTGAGTATTATTCAGACAGCACTCGCGAGTCTGCAAGAAGCTGATATGTCACTTAATGTTGATCAGCGACATCGATTATATGATGCAATTCAGGCGGGACAAAAGCGTCTTTGGATTGTGGCCGAGGAAATGGTTCTGGTGAACGAAATTGAGCACTCAACACTTGAGCCTCAGTTTGCTCCATCTGATGTTTCTGATGTAATTTCTGCGGCTATAGCTGATGTAGATGTTTTTGCACGCGTGAAGAATCTGGCAATCCTTTTTCATGACATGAGTGGGCAGTTTCATGAAGCTCGCCTCGATGCTCGTCGTATGCGCCAAGCTGTTATTGCTATCTTGGATAATGCGATTAAGTTTAGTGAGATTGGTGATAAGGTTGAAATCCAACTGATTTGTGAAGAAGGTTTTTATAACTTGATCGTAAAAGATACTGGAGTTGGTATGGATGAGCAGGCAAGAGCTCGTCTAGGGGAGCGGTTCTTCCGCGGTAGTTCGCTCTATAATTTCAATTACGAAGGAATGGGTCTTGGATTACACATCGCGTATGCCATTTTTAAGGCTCATGGCGGATCTATGTCGATTATGTCGGAAGTGAACGTTGGTACTACGGTTACTGCTCGTTTTCCGATGCTGTAGTTGGGGTATCTCTACAGACAAAACTGAATGTGGTAAGGTGAGAAAAACCCTCCTATGCAACATTTATCCTCCTCTGAAACTCGTACCCGCTTTTTGAACTTTTTCCGTGAGCACGGCCATACTGTTGTGCCGTCGGCTTCACTGGTGCCAGAAAATGATCCAACTGTCCTGTTTACTACTGCGGGAATGCAGCCGTTAGTGCCGTATTTAATGGGAGAACCACACCCGCTTGGCCGTCGAATTGCCAGTGCGCAGAAATGTGTTCGTACCGGGGACATTGAGGAAGTTGGTGACAATCGTCATCTGACGTTTTTTGAAATGTTGGGCAACTGGTCACTAGGAGATTACTTCAAGAACCAGTCGATTCGCTGGAGTTTTGAGTTTTTGACCAATAAAGATCATGGACTTGGTCTTGATCCGGAACGGCTCTATATCACTGTTTTTGCCGGTGATGCCAATGCTCCGAAAGATGAGGAGTCTATAGGTATTTGGAAAGAAGAGTTTGCCGGTGTTGGTATTGATGTGCAGGTTGATCGTCCACTGGCTGAAGGTGGGCGTATATTCTGTTTGCCTGCTGAATCTAACTGGTGGGGTCCTGCTGGTCAATCTGGCCCATGTGGACCTGATACTGAGATCTTTTACGACCGAGGTGAAGGACATGGAGCACAAACCCTTTCTGACGGTTTTCCTGATTTTGACAGTGGCCGATTAGTGGAGATTTGGAACAATGTGTTCATGATGTTTAACAAAACAGAGGATGGAAGCTTCATTCCACTTGAACACAATAATGTGGATACAGGTATGGGCTTCGAGCGCATTCTCTGTGTGCTTCAGGATGTGGCGACTCCATTTGAAACTGATGCGTTTTTGCCACTCATAGAGGTGTTGCGAACATTTGTACCTGAGGCAGTTCAGCAAGATACGTTGAGTATGAATATTATTGCAGATCACCTTCGCGCTGCGGTGATGCTTGGGGTAGATGGCGTGCGTCCGTCAAATAAGGACCGGGGCTACGTACATCGCCGTTTAATTCGCCGTGCAGTGCTAAAGATGCAAGTTGAGAGCACTGATTGGATTCATCCGGCAGTTGAAGCTGTGGCAGGAATTTATGCGGAGCAATATCCAGAAGTTGGTGCTGTTGTGGCTGAAATTTCTCAATCTATTGAAGAAGAGGTACGTAAATTCCAAAAAACACTTGGTCGTGGCAAGCAAGAAATTGCAAAGCGAGGCCATTTAACGGGTAAAGACGCTTTCGATCTCTATCAGAGTTACGGTTTTCCACTTGAGTTAACCCGCGAGTACGCTGCGAGCCAGGGTGTGACCATTGATGAACAGGAATTTGAGGCTGAGTTCCGCAAGCATCAAGATTTATCTCGCACAGCGTCAGCTGGGCAGTTCTCATCTGGTTTGGCAGATCACTCTGAACAGACGGTGAAATATCATACAGCCACTCATTTGCTCCACCAGGCACTACGTGACGTGCTCGGTCATACTGTGCAGCAGCGGGGAAGTAATATTACTCCAGAACGGCTGCGGTTTGACTTTTCTTACCCTGAAAAAATGACGCCTGAACAAATTCAGCAGGTTGAGAGTATTGTGAATGAGAAAATTAAGGCTGATTTACCAGTTGGTACGACAGAAATGTCGCCGGACGAGGCACATACGTTAGGCTTTCTCGGGTTCTTTGGTCACAAATATGGTGACATTGTCAGTACCTACGATATTGGTGGGTACTCGCGTGAGATTTGTACCGGTCCACATGTTGAACATACCGGTGTGATGGGTGAGTTTAAGATTCAGAAAGAGGAAGCAGTTTCTGCTGGTGTACGGCGGATTAAGGCAGTGCTTTCGTAAAATAAATAGCGCTCAGAGTATTTTTAGATACTAAGAGCGCATTTGGTCACCGCCGATTTTAGTCGACGTAGTTGAAGTGTGCGCGGACACGGTCCGCGATACTATGAATGTTCTCCAGAGGGCGGTTGTGGTCGTCCGTGGAGTTGTCTAGCGTAATGATTTGGCCGCCGTGTGACATTTTATAGTCGCCGATCAGTCGGCGGAACGAAGTTTCTGTGCCAGAGGCTTCACGGCCTTCGAAGGCATCTTTTAGCCGAGATCGTCGCCAGTCGTCGGTTGCAGTGATGTGAATGGCTAGGCCCTTCACAACATCAAAACCAACTTCAAAGTCTCTCTCTTTTCTGGCTCCGATGACACCTCCAGGGCCGTTTTCAAGAGCCAAAGTGAGTGCTGTACGAATCAGGATTTCCTTCCCGAATGTTTCACACAGTTCGGCTTGGTGTGATTCAAGGTCTTTTGCAATGGCGAGTTTGCCGTTGTAGGCGGCCTCACTTGATCCGCAGAGGTGGCTCAAATCCTCACCCATTTTTTCCCCGAGAGAGGGGATGAGTACGTCGTCAGAGATTGTGACAAGCTTAAGCCAGGGAAGAACCTCTTCCATTACGGCCTGATGTTTGTTTTTTCCTGCCCCGGCGTTGCCGAGCAAGAGAATGGCGGGTCTGCCTTGAAGTTGATCAAGGGGCAAGGCGTTGGCGAAAAGAGTTTGAAATCGATTCTGTATAGCAACCAAAGAAGAAACACCTCGGGCCTGTTAAAATCCCATAATGGGTCAACAGACATGAATCGTTTATACCAGTAGCAAGATAACTAATCAACACCCTTGCTGCTTGACATTATTTGAAATCAGTACGGAAATTAATAAAAAATTAAGCCGAATATATCATTGACAAACAAGTCGATTCGGCTATACTTTTTGCAGCAACCACCTACAGTATGCCTAAGGGCAACTTTTTTATTACCACTACTTTACCTTTTGTGCATAACAGGTTCAAAAGATACTAGTAGACTCAGTATGATCCCGCACTGCGGGGGTGGGGGCGCTGCGCTAACCATTTACCTATTACTTAGGACGATCCGTAGAGTACCCTTATGAAAGACGTATTACTTACAAAAGAGGGATTAGAAAAATTGAAGGGCGAGTTGAAGAAGCTTATTGAAGTTGATCGCCAAGCCGTCGTTGCCCTCATTAAGGAGGCTCGTGCGTACGGTGACTTCTCCGAAAACAACGAGTATGACGCAGCTCGTGACCAGCAATCAATGATTGAAGGTCGTATTGAGGAACTTGAAGCGCTTCTTAAGAATGCTCGAGTAATCGATGAAGACAAGGTTAAGGCTAGTACCGGCCGTGTTGTTATTGGTGCTACAGTAGAAGTTGAAGTAGAAGGCGACAAGGAAGTATTCCAATTAGTTGGTTCTGCTGAATCTGATCCTTCAACAGGTCACATTTCTGTAGAGTCACCTCTCGGTAAGGCTCTTCTTGGAGCTCAGATTGGTGAAGTTGTTGCCGTGGTAACACCAGATGGCGACAGTATGAATTACAAAATTATTAAGATCAATTAACCAAGAATGTATCGGTTCGACGACCTTGACCCATTCGAGTCTCGTCGCGCCAAGCTTAATACCTGGTATGAGCTTGGTGTAAACCCGTACCCCGCTGAAACGCCCTCGCACAGCACTGTGATCGATACGCGTACCAGTGGAAATCACTTGGCAATAGATGGTCGCCTCGAAGAAGGGGTTGCTGTGGCTGGTCGCATTCGTGCGATGCGTGGCCAGGGCGCCCTCTTTTTTGTGGATGTTCAAGATGAAACTGGTAAAGTTCAGGTTCTTTTCAAAAAGGATCTCATAAGTGAAGAGTTATTCGATCGGCTTGCACTGCTTGATTTAGGAGATTTTATTTGGGTTTCGGGTGAGTTATTCGTGACTCGTCGTGGAGAACTTACAGTCGAGGTTAAAAACTGGCAAATCTTGAGTAAAACATTGCGTCCACTGCCGGATGCCTGGGATGGGTTACAAGACCTAGATCTACGCCAGCGTCAGCGATATGTGGATCTCTTGGTAAACGATGGGGTGAAGGAACGATTCTTAACTCGTTCTAAAATGGTTGCCGCTACCCGTCAGTTTATGGCGCAGAAGGGCTTTGTTGAGGTTGAAACGCCGGTTCTTGAGCATACGCCGGGTGGAGCCGATGCTGAGCCGTTTATGACCCATTACAACGCTCTGGACACAGACTTCTTTCTCCGTATTTCACTTGAACTTCACTTGAAGCGGTTGGTTGTAGGTGGGTTTGAGAAGGTTTTTGAGATTGGCCGTGTGTTTCGTAACGAAGGAATGAGCCCACAACATCTTCAAGAGTTTTCAATGTTTGAATTCTATTGGGCGTTTGCTTCATACCGAGAACTGACGCCATTTATAGAAGAATTGTATTCACACATCATTATGGAGTGCTTTGGTTCACTTCAGATTGAACGTGGTGATAAAGTGCTCGACTTTACAACGCCATGGCCGCGAGTTTCCTATGTTGAATTACTCAAGCAGTATGCAGGCGTTGATCTGATGACGGTTTCGGACGAAGAATTACTTGAGCACACGAAAAAGCACAATCCTGAAGCCGATGCTTCTCTCGGGCGTGGTCGCTTGATGGACATGCTCTACAAAAAGACAGTGCGTCCATACCTGATCCAGCCTCAATTTGTGATTGATGTGCCGGTTGAATTTTCACCACTGGCTAAGCGAAAAGCTGACGAACCTCGGCTTACCGAGCGTATCTTGCCACTTGTGGATGGAATTGAACTTGGTAATGGCTGGTCAGAACTCAATGATCCGATTGATCAGCGTAACCGCTTTGAAGAGCAAGAAAAGCTGCGTCTTGAAGGTGATCCTGAAGCACAGCGCATGGACCACGACTTTTTGCGTGCTATGGAGTACGGCATGCCACCAATTACTGGTTTTGGCGTGAGCATTGATCGCTTAATGGCTGTATTTGCAGGTTTGGATTCAGTCCGTGAGACTGTGCTTTTCCCAACCATGCGTCCTGAGAAGGAGTAAAAAAAGAAGCCTTTTGCGCTGGTGGCGCTCAGGCTAGTTGTTGAGCAAAAATAGCTCATTTGTTTATGCTGGAAGAATAAAGTTGCAGCTCTATTTCTTCCGGGGTGGGCTTATTTATTCCCAGAAATTCGTAGTACAAGCATGTAATGTTGTACAAAGTTTCGCCAACCGCAGTCAGAAAACGTTCAACCATCTGTAGTGTGTCCTCCCGTTCGGGTAAATATAGCAGGAGTATATAAAAAGTCTAGAAAAATGGCGTGACAACCAGGTTTAAATCTGCCAGTATATCTGTATGTTAGATATCAAATTGATCCGAGAAAACCCTGAATTAGTCCGTGACGGAATGCGTCGCAAGTGCGTTGATCCGCAGGTGGTTGATAATGTTCTCAAATTAGATGAAGAGCGTCGTGAGCTGCGTAAACAGACAGAAGCAGAGCAGGCACGCTTGAATGAGTCATCTCAGAAGATGGCAACAGCATCTCCAGAAGAGCGCGAAACACTTCGGGCTGATTTACGTACACTATCGGATGGTATTCAAGACAAAAACAATAAGTTAGGTGAGTTGGATGAGCGTTTTCTCGTTTTGATGCGCATTATTCCAAATATTCCAGATGCTGACGTTCCAGATGGTAAAACAGATAAGGAGAACGTAGTTATTCGCACAGAAGGAGTAAAGCGTGAATTTGGGTTTACACCGAAGGATCACGAGGAATTGGCACAAGCTCTCGATTTGCTTGATATGGAACGGGGAGTGAAAGTTTCAGGAGCAAAGTTTTATTACTTGAAAAATCAACTTGTTATTCTAGAAAACGCAGTGTTACGTTTCGCACTCGATGTACTACGTGGAAAAGGATTTACTCTGATGACAGTGCCTAATATGGCGAGGGCCGATGCATTCTATGGCGCAGGTCACTTTTCGACGCCAGAAGATGCCGAAGACGGTGATGCCTACAGGTTAGAGCGTGATAACCTATATCTTGTTGGTACGGCTGAAGTTGGGTTGGTTAACTACCATGCCGACGAAACATTGAAAGAAGGTGATTTACCTTTGCGCTACGCAGGAATTTCACCATGTTACCGTCGTGAAGCTGGTACATATGGGAAAGAGACTCGTGGATTATATCGAGTACATCAGTTCAATAAGGTTGAAATGGTAACCCTTGTGCGTCCAGAAGACTCAGTTCGAGAGCACTCGATGTTACTAGCTGTTGCTGAAGAATTACTTACAAAGCTTGGGCTACATTATCAGGTAGTTCTAAACTGTGCCGGTGATTTAGGTCAGCCACAATCAAAGAAGTGGGATATTGAAACCTGGATGCCTGGTATGGGCAAATATGGTGAAACTCATTCATGTTCAAATGACACCGATTATCAGGCTCGTACATTGAATATAAAGTACCGAGTGAATGCTCAGGAAAAAGCAACGGCGTATGTGCATACACTCAATAATACTGCGCTGGCTTCTCCGCGTATTCTGATTGCATTACTCGAGAATTATCAGGAAGAAGATGGTAGTATCACAATTCCAGAAGTTCTTCGTCCGTATACTGGATTTGATCGAATTTCCCGAGCATAAGGCATAATGTACTATTCTCATTTTCAGAGACGCTAGACTAGTCTAGGCGTTTATTTTCGGTTGGTGTACGGTATGTGCACGCGCGTACTTTATCCGTAATTACTCCTATGAAACTACGAGTTATTCTTTGTTGTGCACTTGTATTAGTACCTAGTTTTGCACATGCGAAAACCGCTACTACTATCTGGAGGGCTAAGCCGCCTTTTCACATTGTTCCAGCTGCAACTGGTGCTGGGTATTCTCCTTCTGATATTCGGAATGCCTACGGGATTCCTGGTTCATATTCTGGAGTGGCAACTAAAATTGCCATTGTTGATGCGTACGTGCCAAATCAGATTAAACATGATCTTGATGTATTCAGTTCAGCGTTTAAACTCCCAGCTATGGCAAGCGGATGTAGTGTTACGACCGGTCCACACCCGTGCCTACAAGTGGTAGGAGGTTCAAATAGTATTATTGACGCTGGCTGGGCAACTGAAGCTGATCTTGATGTTGAATGGGCTCATGCAATTGCTCCACAGGCAGATATTGTAGTGGTTTCGGCTACGAGTGATTCGTTAAATGACTTAATGGCAGCTGTAGATAAAGCTACAGTACTCTCACCAAATGTTGTTTCACTAAGTTGGGGCGGGAATGAGTTCTCTGGTGAAACTGCACTCGCAAGTCATTTTAATAATCCAACCATTACCTACGTTGCTTCGTCTGGAGATAGTGGAACAGGAACGTCTTTTCCAGCGGTGATACCTTCAGTATTAAGTGTTGGTGGAACTTCCTTGCATGTAAGTGGTCGCACTATTACAGAGGTGGCTTGGAAAGGGTCGGGAGGAGGGATAAGCAAGTATTTTGCAAAACCTACTTACCAAAATGGATTTGTAATCGGAACTAAACGTGCAGTTCCGGATGTCTCATATAACGCTGATCCTGCAACAGGGTATCGAGTGTACTCATCAAAGCAAGGTTGGATTGAGGTAGGGGGAACAAGTGCTGGTGCTCCACAATGGGCTGCACTTATCGCTGGAATTTCCTCACAGAATCGGTCTAGGGCCGTCTCAAATCTGTACTTCAAAGTATCGTTGTTTAGAGATATAATTTCGGGCAAAAACGGTAGTTGTGCACAGTTTTGTGTAGCACGGGATGGGTTTGATACAGTCACAGGGTTGGGTTCACCAAAAGCATCACTCATATCAACGCTATTTTAACTCTGCTCAACCTTCCTATTTCAGGATATAGTCGCTATAGTGAACCCTGCATATATAGACAATAGAATCTACTTTCCATGAGTGTACTCGAACGGTTATTCAATGATGTGAGCGGACAGTTCCTCAGGCGCCAGAAACGGACGCTCGAAAAAGTAGGCTCATTTGAAGAAGGTGTTAAAGAGCTTTCTGATACTCAGTTGGCAGCACGTGCTGCAGAATTACGAAGTGCAATTCAGACTAAAGCTGCAGATCAAAGTCATGATCCATTAGCAATGTTAGAAATTGCTGATCGTGTACGTGAGAAAAAGGAAATCAACGCAATTTTGGATGAGTTTCTTCCAGAGGTGTACGCACTGGTACGAGAAGCAGGGCGTCGTACTGTAAATCAACGGCACTTTGACGTTCAAATTCTCGGTGGTATTGCGTTGCATCAGGGAAGCATTGCAGAAATGCGTACTGGTGAAGGAAAAACCTTGGTTGCTACGCTTCCACTTTCACTTAATGCAATGCTTGGCCGCGGCGCACATCTTGTCACAGTGAACGATTATTTGGCACGTCGTGATGCAACAACGTACGCACCAATTTATCAGTTGCTTGGGCTGAGTGTTGGTGTAATTAATCACGATGCCTCTTTCCGTTACCACGAAGGTGAGATGGTCTCAGTGACTCGTCAAGAAGCCTATGCCTGTGATATTACCTATGGCACAAACAATGAGTTCGGTTTTGATTACCTGCGTGACAACATGGTGCAAGATGCATCTCAGCTTGTGCAGAGAGAACAGTTCTTCGCAATTGTGGATGAGGTAGACTCAATCCTGATTGATGAGGCTCGTACTCCGCTTATTATTTCTGGCCCAGCTGAAGAATCTGCTGATCAGTATGTTCAGTTTGCTAAGTTAGTGCCGCGTCTTAAACTTGAGAAAGATTACACAGTTGATGAAAAAGATCGTGTAGTAAGTCTTACTCAAGATGGTATTACTAAAATGGAACAGTTGCTCGGTGTAGAAAACATCTACGGAGAAGAAGTTCAGCTTGCATACCATCTTGAAGAGGCGCTAAAAGCTAATATCCTTTTCCGTCGAGATAAAGATTACATCGTTCAAGAAGGAGAAGTTGTTATTGTTGATGAACATACTGGTCGTCTTATGCCAGGTCGCCGTTATTCTGAAGGGTTGCACCAAGCAATTGAGGCAAAAGAAGGTGTGCGTGTTCAGCGTGAGAACAATACATTAGGAACAATTTCATTCCAGAATTTATTCCGTATGTATACCAAGTTAGCTGGTATGACTGGTACTGCGGCAACAGAAGCTGAAGAGTTCATTAAAATTTACGGGCTTGAAGTAATTACTATTCCGACCAATCAAGAGATGGTTCGTAAAGATTTTCCTGATCGTATCTACAAAACTGAGGAAGGTAAGTACAAGGCAGTAATTAAGGATATTAAAGAACTGAACGCAGCCGGCCGACCTATCTTAATTGGTACTATTTCTGTTGAGAAGAATGAGTATCTTGCTGAACTACTGAAGCGTAGTGGGGTAAAGCATGAAGTATTAAATGCAAAGAATAACGAACGTGAAGCTGCAATTATTGCTCAAGCAGGGCGTAAAGGAGCGGTAACACTTGCAACTAACATTGCCGGTCGTGGAACTGACATTATTCTTGGTGGTGTAATGCCAAAGCGTGATGCATTCGAGAAAGAAGTTGAATTTAAAAAGGCTCTTGAAACTTGGCAAGCAAACCATGATGAAGTAGTAAAACTTGGTGGGCTTCACGTTTTAGGAACAGAGCGACATGAGTCACGTCGTATTGATAATCAGTTACGTGGTCGTGCAGGACGCCAAGGTGATCCAGGCTCCTCACAGTTCTACGTTTCAACTGAAGATGATCTAATGCGCATCTTTGGTGGCGACCGAATGAAAAACTGGCTAACTGTAATGGGCGTGCCAGAGGATGAACCAATTGAGCATAGTATGCTTTCAAAATCGATTGCTGCAGCGCAGAAGCGTGTTGAAGGATATAACTTTGATGCTCGTAAGCATGTGGTTCAATTTGACGATGTTCTAAACCGTCATCGTGAGGTTATTTACCGACGTCGTCGTAAAATGCTCATTAAGCCAGAGGACATTACTGAAATAGAAGAAGCAATTACTGAAGCTCTTCATCATGAAGCGCGCCACCTTACAGGTCTGCACACTACTGGATACCACACAGAGTGGAATGTAGAACGACTTACGCGTGATTTAGCTGCGCTTGTTGGCATGACCGAAGCTGTACGGGTAGAGCTTCAAACAGAACTCACGAGTTACATAAGTGATAGTGGTGTTGAAGATCGTGTTAAAGAAGTTCTTGAGGAAGCATATGCTGCCAAGAAAAAAGAATTTGAATCAGTGTACCCATATATGCTCCGTGCAATCTACCTAGGAACTATTGACATGCTTTGGGTAGAGCACCTTACCACTATGCAAGAACTTCGAGGAAGTGTTGGTCTTAAAGCATATGCCCAAGCAGATCCTCTTGTAGTGTATAAGTCAGAGGGGTATCGTCTATTTCAACAGTTAATTACAAGTGTAGATTTACAGACAGCCAGAACAGTTCTACGAGTGCAAAACGTGCAGACTGCCTGAGTATGTCCTATACTAGTAAGGATTAAGAACTTCCTTAGCGAGTAACCGTAAGGGTTCTCAGTATATCTATAGATCTGATATGGCCGAACTCATTCAACTCGACGCTGCCGCAAAGCTGGTAGGCAAATCTGAAGTAACACTCCGTCGTCTCGTTAAATCTGGCAAAGTTAAAGCTCACAAGGAAAAAACCTTAACTGGGTTTATTTATCGTGTCGATTCAGCTGAGGTATTATCCTACTATAATCTTCGTGAAGAAGCAGTGGCGGGGGCGATTGCCAGTACTCAACAGGTTGAGACACCAGAACAACCAAAGGCTACTGTTGCCTCTGTAGAGAGTGTTCCTGGACATGGCGAAGAACATAAACCTGCTCATACAGGTCATGCAATTCCATCAAATGGAAAAATGCGCCTGGCTGTGGCAAATGAAACTGGTAATTCTGCTGAATATTGGTTAAAACGTGCCGAAGTGTACGAAGAAAAATACCATCATGAGCTGCAAAAGGTTTCTCAAATGCGTGAAGAGCTTGGTGTATGGCGGGGGAGGGCCGAGCATGCTCAAGCGATGCTTATGAAGATGCTTCCTGCTGCAGGAAATCCAATTGAAGTACCTGCAGGTACGCCTGCAAAGCAGTCCAAAAAAGAGTCGAGTAGCTGGGCGGTTGTGTATATTACCGCAGTCTCTGTAATCTTTGTACTTACAGCTATAGCGCTCGGATATATTTTCTTGAGTAAATAATACCCATATGAACAATCGTATGCCCGTGTTAGTCAGTTGGATTATCGAAAGCCTTGTACTGCTTGTGGTGTCTAATATTGTGCCAGGGTTCTCAATTACTTCTTTCTATACTTCCTTGGCGGTGGTAGCAATTCTGGCAGTGGTGAATGCCTTTATACGTCCATTATTGCTTCTGCTAACCTTGCCAATAAACCTGATCTCACTCGGATTATTTACGTTCGTTATCAACGCAGGAATGTTACTCTTGGTATCAGATATCGTCAAAGGGTTTACCATAGATGGATTTGCACCGGCGTTTTATGCGGCGCTACTCATCTCCCTTATTAATATGATTATCGACAAAATTACCCGCAAACCTGTGCAGTACTAGGCAGGCATATCAGGTAAGGATGGCTGAGGTGCAGTTTCTTCAATCGGAGTAGCTGGAGTTTCAGCTACAGGTTCAACAATAGGATTCTCTGCAACAACATCTTCCTTTGCAGGTGTAAGTGGAACACCTTCGGAATGAACTGTGCGCCCACTAAGATCTTCGAGCATTTGTAGATTCAGTACTGCAACTGCTGGATGTCCGGCCCGAGTTACAACAAATAGCTCCTTGTTTTCGTCTGCACGCTGTAGGACGTCGTGAATCTGTGTAGTGATTTGGTCTTCGGTCAAAATGTTGTCGAGTTCAACGTGAAGCATGGGACTAAATTTAGTGGATAATAGGCTCTGGATACCTCAGGTAAGATCTAGGTATTTTTAGGATACCCTGCTATGCTGAGATCATGCAACACACCGTCCACCATGAAACACTTTCGAACGGAATTTCTCTGATTGTTGTCCCACTTCCAGGCACGGCTGCAGTAACGAGCGTTGTCTTTATGGAAGTTGGTTCGCGCTACGAGTCAGACGCTCAGCAAGGGCTTGCCCACTTCACTGAACATATGGTGTTCAAAGGTGGAAAACGGTATCAAACTGCTCAAGCAATTGCCCAGGCGCTGGACGCTGTAGGAGGAGACTTTAACGCGTTCACCACCCAAGAATTTACTGGATTCTATACTAAAACCGCAGCTGAACATGCTGAGCTTGGTGTAGATGTACTTTCAGACATGTTGCTCAACGCAGCGTTTCCTGAAGATGAATTAAACCGAGAAAAGGGTGTTATTGTTGAGGAAATCAACATGTATGAAGACATGCCAATGCGTAAGGTTGATCATCTTTTCATGCAGTTACTTTTCGGTGACTCACCGCTTGGTCGACCAATTGCTGGAACCAAAAAGAGTGTAACTTCATTTACTGTCGCCGACTTTCACAAGTATCGTGAACAGTTCTACAAAGGTGGAAACTGTACAATCGCAATTGCTGGGGCAATTACAGTAAAAGAAGCTCAAGATTTCGCAGAAAAATACTTCAAGGACCTGCCATCTGGAGATCATGTGAAGGCTGAACCAATGCGGTACCAGGAAGAAAAGCGTGTCCTGCTTGAATCAAAGAAATCCGAGCAGTCTCACTTGATGTTGGCAGTTCGTGCCTACCCTGATTCGCACCCAAAAGAGTATCAGCTCCGTCTCCTCAGTACTATTCTCGGAGGCAATATGAGTTCGCGCTTGTTCATTTCAGTTCGCGAAAAGCAGGGGCTCTGTTACTACGTTCGTTGTCACCCAGATACCTATAGTGACGTTGGTATGCTTGTTGCGTCTGCAGGTATTGATACGACTCGTGTACATCAGGCGATTACTGCCATCATAAAGGAGTTTACAATTCTTCGTGATGAAACTGTTTCAAATGAAGAGCTTGAGCGCGCTAAACAGTATTTGATTGGTAAAGCACACCTCAATATGGAAGACTCTGAACAGGTTGCAGAATACTACGGAATTCAGCAGTTGCTTGAGAAGAAGCAAGAATCGCTTGAAGAAACAATTAAGAAAATCCGAGCGGTTACACCTGAAGAAGTTCGAGCGGTTGCGCAAGAACTCTTTACCGATAAAGAACTTCGATTAGCTGTTATTGGCCCACACGAAGATCCATCGGAGCTCGATGCATTACTCGTTTTTCCTAACTAACGAATATGTCCTCAAAGTACAAAACCCACCACCTCCCAACCGAGAAAACCTTCATCATGGTCAAGCCAGACGGCGTTATGCGCGGTCTTATTGGTGAGGTAATTAAGCGTCTCGAACAGCGCGGTCTCAAAGTTGTGGCAATGAAGATGATGCATGCCACGCGTGATCATATCGATGGTTTCTACCCTAAAGAACAAGCTTGGATAGATCGGCTTGGACAAAAAGGGCTTAAGACATTTGCCGAGTATGACATCGACCCAAAGAAGCACATGGGAACAGATAATCAGTCTGAAATTGGTGCAGTGGTTCGTGCTGGTCTTATAGATTTCCTGAGCATGGCACCTGTTGTACCAATGGTTGTTGAAGGAATTCACGCCATTTCAGTAGTGCGCAAAATTGTTGGATCCACGTTGCCTGTATTTGCAGAGCCTGGAACAATCCGGGGTGATTACTCAATTGACGCTCCAACTGCAGCTAATCTAGAAGGACGCAGCATCTATAACATCGTCCATGCCTCAGAAACGGCTGAAGAAGCTGCGCACGAAATAGACTATTGGTTCAAGAAAAATGAACTCTTCGATTATGATCGTGCCGACCACGTTGTAATGTTTGGCGACAAACGAAACCAGTAGAACAACGTTCCCATGGAGACATACGGGCTGGGATTACTCGATCGATACCCTGATGCCTGGAAGGTGTTCCTTATTTTGTTCCTCTTAACGAACATTTTTACTGGATTGTTTTATGTTCTTGCCAAGAAAAGGGGGTGGATGCCCGCGATTCGCTCTCGAGATGTGCACACGACACGCAAGCCTCGTGTGGGAGGTCTTGGTATGTGGGCGGCTGCGTTAATTGGCCTTGTTTCAGTTGCTCTATATCGGAGCGATCTTCTCGATTTCACTGCTGCAGGGGCGGTAAATTCAAGTCACATTTTGTTTGGCATTATTGCCGGTATGGCGGTAGTACTCGGTTTTGGCATACTCGATGATCTCGTAGGATTACCGCCGTGGGGGCAACTTGTAGGTCAGTTTTTAGCTGCAACTGCACTTATCTTGGCAGGTCTTCAGGTATCGTATCTCCGCCTGCCGTTTGATCATGTCATCTGGATGGATCGGCTTATCTGGCACATTGGGCCGTATAGCATCTTGCCACTTTCTTCGTTATTCATCTATTTCTGGGTGATTACGATGATTAACGTAATGAACTTCTTTGATGGTCTCGATGGTCTGGCGGGAAGTGTGGCCATGACTGCCTCTGTGGTTATGTTGCTCGTAAGTCTTCGCCTCGGATTCATTGGTGCCGCCACACTCTGTTTGATAATATTTGGCATTACAGCAGGCTTTTTACCCTGGAACTGGCACCCGTCGAAGTTGTTTATGGGAACAGTTGGTTCGCAGCTGCTTGGGTTTATGCTTGGTGTGGTAGCGATTATCTCTGGGGCTAAAGTTGCTACCGCAGTTCTTGTTTTAGGTATTCCAGTTTTTGATGCAGTCATTGTTATTATTCGCCGCCTCATTGCGCATGAACGTCCTTGGCAGGCAGACCAGCGCCACCTGCATCACCGCCTCTTAAAAATTGGCCTCTCCACACCTGCAGTGGTTATTATTACGAACGTTGTTGCGGTGGTATTCGGGATATTAGGCCTCAGTAGTCAGCAGAGTAGTCAGAAGGGATTACTCACCATACTCCTGCTCCTTTGTATGATTGGGTTCATCATTATTACCTATGTGCTTGAACGGAAGGCTACAGAAGAGGTAGACTGAAGCTGAACGCATAACATCGACTATGGAACCTCAAACAACATCACAATCTGCACCTAGTACTCCAATCACTATTCTTCTGGTTGAGGATGAGCAGACGCTTCAGGAGCTCTATTTTGAACGGTTCACAACTGACGGCATTACAGTACTTCAGGCATTTGATGGTATGCAGGCACTTGAAATGGTTGAAGGTCACCCAGAAATTCAACTAGTCCTTCTCGATTTGATGTTACCAAAGCTTTCGGGGTACGACGTCCTGAATCACATTAAACACAATCCAGTTTCTTCCCATATTCCGGTAATTATTGTCTCTGCTCTGGCAGATATTGATGATCAGGCACGTGGTCTTCAAATGGGCGCAACAGATTATATTACCAAAGGGGATATGCTCCCATCAGCGGTTATTGAAAAGATAAAATCCTATGTCGTATCAGTTCCACGGCCAGCGGCCGCATGAGGAAGTCCTGCTGATCGTTCGTAGGCACCCTTTCGTTCTCCTTAAACCTTTTATTATTTCAGCACTTTTCGTGCTGTTACCTTTTGCGATTCTTATCTTTTTCCCGGTAGGATACGTCCTTAGTATTTCGGTCATTATGTGTCTCATCCTTGCTATCGTAGTGAGTTTCACTGCCTGGCATCAGTGGAGAAGTACCTTATTACTGCTCACAAACGAACGGGTGGTGTTTTTGGAACAAAAAAGTATCCTTAAGCGGGAATTTGTTGAGTGTGGCCTAGGGACGATTCAGCAGGTGTCTCATACGGTGCAGGGATTACTCGGGACAACAATGGGCTATGGCACAATTACAATTGCTACTGGGGGAATCTCCGGCATCATCAAAATTCCCGATATCCCAGATCCGTACGAGATTCAGCAAGAAATACAGCGGGCTGCTTCGGGAGATACTGAAAGCTAGATCTATTTAAAGGTGATGCGCTCAGGTCCGATGAGGGTCGCCAGTTTGCTATACAGCGAATCAGACGCTTCGACGCGTTGGGTGATTTTCATTTCTTGAGCGCCTTCAAGAGCTGGTAACAGGAGAGTTACTGGAATAGTGCCCTTGTGTTTCTCAAGTGCCTGTTTGATATTCTGTAACAAATTTCGATCACCATCTTCAGGGATTTTCAACCAAAGTGAGGTGGCTTTGCGTTCGTTTTCAGGAAGTTTGGCATCACTGATTACGGTGCAATTATCAGCAAGTACTTTGGTCTCGAGGGTTTCACCGTCCATGCGACTTTCTTTGCGACTTAATTTACCTTCAATACAGATGGCGCGTCCTTCCAAGCACACATCTTCCTTCGTGGCCCAGGTTTTTGGGAAGAAAATGGCTTCACCAACGCCGGTTTCATCTTCAATCTGAACGAACGCCATACTCTTAGCGTCTTTTTTGGTAAGGATTTTGCGAACTGAAAGAATAATACCGCAGACTTTGACTGTTTCGCCGTCTTCAACTGTGCTAAGCTCACCGATGCGATTGCGGTTATCTGGGAGATTGTGAAGGTATGGTGAAATCGGGTGAGCGCTAACGTAAATGCCGAGCAATTCACGTTCCCAGGTAAGACGTTGTTTCTCACTTGCAGGTTCAGCAGGGGTAAGGTGAAGCGAAAAGCTCACACTTTCAGCGGCGTCACCAAACAAATCAATCTGAGTAGAATTACGACGCTTATTGATTTGAGATGAGAACGAAAGCATGGCATCTAAGTTTTGAATCAGCTCATTTCGCTCACCAAAACGATCGAGTGCACCGGCCATGGCTAAGTTCTCCAACACTTTTTTGTTCACAATGTGAGCGCAACGACGGAGGAAATCAGCTAAATCTAGGTATGGGCCGTTCTTGCGTTCTTCAACAATTGCACTGGTCGAGTGCACTCCAACGTTTTTAATAGCACCCATGCCAAAACGAACGTAGGCGTCGAAGGCTTTATCGGCAGGTTTTTCCTTAGTTTCTGGGTTGTAGAAAATGGTACCAAACTCAACAAACGATTCATTTATATCTGGAGGCAATACCTCGATCCCCATTTCTTTGCACTCAGCAATTTCAATACCAACGCGGTCAAGGTTTTGAATATCTGAGGTAAGCAAAGATGACATGAACTCAACTGGATAGTTGGCTTTCAGGTAGGCAGTTTGATAGGCGATCATTGCGTAGGAAACAGCGTGGGCGCGGTTGAATCCGTACCGAGCAAATGGTTCAACGAAGTCCCAAACCTGTTCTGCAGTCTTTTGATCAATTTTATTAACTGTAACTGCACCGCTAATAAATTTATCCCGCTGTTCATCAAGCAAAGATTTAATCTTCTTACCCACTGCCTTACGTAGAACATCGGCCTGTCCGTAGGTGAATCCGGCAAACTTGCGTGCCGTTTCAAGTACCTGGTCTTGCGTAACGATAACACCGTACGACATGTTCAAAATTGGTTCTAGAATCGGGTGGAGGTAGGTAACCTTTTTGCGACCATGTTTGGCGTCGATGAAATCTGGGATGGCGTCCATTGGTCCTGGTCGATACAAAGCCACCATGGCAACAATGTCTTCAAACTGAGATGGTTTGAGTTCTTTTAAGTAGCGCTTCATACCTGATGATTCAAGCTGGAATACGCCAGTGGTTTCGGCGCGGGAAAGGAGGGCAAAGGCTGGCTGGTCATCTACCGGAATTTTGGTCAGATTAATACTGACTCCGCGCGTCTTGCGGATTACCCGCAGTGCCTGCTGAAGGATGTTCAGGTTGGCCAGTCCTAAGAAGTCCATTTTCAAGAGGCCGATGTGCTCAACGTCATTCATCGCATACTGGGTCACGATAATGCGATCGTCCTTGGCAGCACGCTGAATCGGCAGATACTTGGTCAGAACTTCTTTGGAAATTACTACGCCAGCAGCGTGGATTGAGGTGTGCCGTGCGCACCCTTCTAATCTGGCAGCGATATCAATCAGTTTGTGGATTTGCTCGTTATTTTGGTAGAGTTCCTGAATCTCAGGGATCTTTTCGAGTGCTTCATTGAGCGACATGCCTTGTGGTCCAGAAGGGATGAGTTTGGCGATCTGGTCACACTCGGTATATGAAACACCAAGGGCACGGCCAACGTCGCGAATTGCAGCCCGAGACGCCATGGTTCCAAAGGTAACAATCTGAGCCACGTGGTCCCAACCATAACGCTGGCGGGTGTATTCAATAACATCGTCGCGCCGGGCATCCTCAATGTCAGTATCAATATCTGGCATATTGATACGTTCTGGGTTGAGGAAACGCTCAAAGATGAGGTTGTGGACTAGCGGGTCAATGCTTGAAATACCAATTAGGTAACTGACCAGACATCCTCCGGCTGAACCACGTAAGCCAACCATGATGTTGTTTTCGGTGGCCCAGTTCATGAAATCTTGTACGATCAAGAAATATGACTCAAAGCCCATTTTCTCGATAACCGAAAGCTCATACTCAAAACGGGCGATAACCCGTTCGTTGAGGGGAATTTTAGGGTCGTTCAGTGGAGATTCAAGCATCTCGCCTTCAACACGGTCAGTACGAGGTGTGTAATCGAATCCGTACCTACTTTTAATACCTTTGGAGCTAAGGTCTCGCAGATAAGTACGGTCGGTCATGCCTTTGGCAATTGCCTCTTCTGGCAAAGGGAATACCGGCAAAATATTCACACCCATCGGAATAGTCACATTGCAGCGTTCGGCAATTTTGACAGTGTTCTCGTAGGCTTCCGGAACTTCTTTGAACCACTCGATCATATCCTCGCACGAGGTGAGCGACAGGTTGTAGTCCAGCATGTTCAACCGGTTTGGATCGTTGACGGTTTTGCCAGATGAAACGCAAACCATTACATCTTGAGCCTCAGCATCATCTGGTTCGATGTAGTGTACGTCATTGGTACAAATCATCGGCACGTTAAATTCGCGCGCCAATTTAATCAGTTGCTGGTTTAATTCGACGAGTTCCTCCGAGTTCGGGTGATTTTGCAGCTCAATATAAAAGTGATCACGGTCAAAGATTTCCAAAAATTGGTGTAGCACTTTCACACCTTCTTCATAGGAAGTCTGCAGTGCGCGCGGAATCATTCCATTGGCACAACTTGAGGTAGCAATCAGACCCTTGGAGTGCTTTTTGAGCAAATCCATGTCGATACGAGGTTTGTAATAGAAGCCATTCAAGTGGGCTTCTGAAACTAATTCCAACAGGTTTTGATACCCTTCAAATGTTTCGGCTAGGAGAAGTTGGTGAAATGATTTCTGATCGGTTTTGCCATCACGATCAAAGCGGGTCCGAGCTGCCATGTAGGCCTCAACTCCGATAATCGGCTTAATGCCTTCTTTGTGACAGGCTTCGTAAAACGGAATAACCCCATACATTGCACCGTGGTCGGTAATTGCCAGGGCGTGCATGCCGAATTCTTTGGCACGTTTAATGAGCGGCTTAATCTGAGCCGCTCCGTCCAAGAGGGAATAGTGGGTGTGGACGTGAAGGTGAACGAATTTTGCCGGATCAGCGGCGACGTGTTCAGTTGCTTCCATTGCTCAATCAGTTTAGCAGAAAGGAAGCGAGGCTCAATTTGTTATTTGGTCACAAGCTGAAAACCATTTGCCTGGTAGGCTGTATCGAAACTAAATACACTTCGGATATTTTGCGATTCGCAGAATGCCATGTGAAAACAGTCAAAGAGGCTGACATTTTTTGAGGTCTGTTTTTCAAAAAGTGTACGTGCTACATCAAAAGTATTTTTTGAATACTCGATAACTTTAAAAATTTCTCTTTCTTTTACATCCATTAACAATCGTAAAGCTGCTTTGTGGCCAACTCTCTGACTAATTACGGTTCCAGCTTCGAATAAGGCAATTTGATTTGTTTTGAATCGCACTCTCTCTTTACGCAGCTCACCATATATTTCCCATGCATGGGCATGATGAACATCATCGCGCCTTAAAAGGGCAATAATTGCATCGGCATCAACAAAAATATGTTCAGCTGGAAGGAGTTTCAAGTGCTTGAACTAAATATTCATTAAAGTTTGATACCAGATCGTCAGGTCCACCGGTAAATTGAAGTGATTTTAGTACATCTTCAAATTCTTGGTATTGCTTGTCTAGTTCTCTATCACTAATTTCCTGTGCGGAGGTTGCATCTAGTTGCTGGCGGATATACTCGGCCATAGAAACAGAAGCCGCACGAGCTTCTTTCTTCATGCGATTATGCAGTGCGGGGTCCAAATAGATTTGTGTACGGATCATGTTTTCCATATACATTATCTATATACATTACATAAAATTTTGTCAATTCAAATAGAGCTACTGGCTAAAAATACAAAAACACGCTATTGTGGAAGGCGATATTTCAAATCCCTCCCATGCAATTAGCGTTTGTCTTCGGTCGCCTACCAGCGTTGTCCCGACTCGAGATTGAGTCCGTCGCCACGACTTTGCCCTTCCAATGGTCACTTACTAGTGTACAGCCGAATATTTTGCGGCTCAAGCCAGAGGGCGACTGGTCAACCTGGTCATTACTAAATGCTGGCTTTCAGAGCAAAGAAAGCCAATTTCTTGTTGAAGCTATTGATCAAATGCAGCGTGTTCTCGGTGGAACCGTCAAAATTGTTTATCTCGATAAACAGCATGATCAGCAGAATGTTCTTCCTGAAGCGCAAAAATTAGTAAAAGGCTTACAAGAAGGAGTTACTGGAAAACGCACAATTGGCCTCAGTGTGTACTCGAAGAAAGTGAATCCGCTACGCTTAGGGATGTCGCTTAAAAAGAATCTTCGAAGTGAAGGGAGTGTACGTGTGGTGATCCCTGGTGAAACTGGGGAGTTGTCCTCGGCGCAAATTTTGCACAATAACCTTCCACTAACCGAAGGACTTGCCGGACTTGAAGTGAATGTTCTCGAGGAGGGGAATAAGTTCTGGGTTGGCGTAACGCTTTCATCTCAAGACATTGAATCGTATTCAAAGCGTGATTTTCAGATTCCAAAACCAGATCCGATTTCAGGAATGTTGCCACCAAAATTGGCGCAAACCATGATTAACCTGGCTGAAAAAGGGAAGCGTCTGGCGGTGTACGATCCCTTCTGTGGTAATGGTCGCATTGTGATGGAAGCAGCTTTGATGAACCTGACTTCCTATGGTTCAGACATTGTTCCGAAAAAGGTTGAATCTGCAACTGAAAATATGGCCTGGCTTGGCCAGGAGTTTGGCGCCAAGGTTCTCCCTGAACACCAATTCTGGGTTGCCGATGCTACAAAACCAGAAGTATTTTCACTTTTGCACGCTAATGCACTTTCAGCGCAGTATGTGTTAGTGGGTGAGCCGTTCCTTGGGAAGCCACTACGTGCCCAGCTCACTCCAAGTGAAGTAGATGCCTGGCTTGCTGATCTCCTCCCGTTGTATGAAGGGTTTCTCAACAATTGGGCACCGGCTACAGTAGCTAAAAATGTTCGTCCGACCCGAATGCTGCTCGTATTTCCACGGGCAAAAGTAGTTGACGGAACCGAAGCTGCGGTGTATGAAAAACTCGTTGACACTATCGACAGATTAGGATATGATTCAAAGGTACATTTTACGTACGATCGACCGGACAGTTATGTTCGGCGTGATCTCGTATCCATAGAATACCGACAGTAGTCGGATAAATAATAAGTAGTCATGGCACATAAAAAAGCCGCCGGTAGTACGCGTTTAGGACGCGATTCCCGCGCGCAACGCCTCGGCGTTAAAATTTTTGGAGACCAGTGGGCTCTTGCCGGTAATATCATTATTCGCCAGCGCGGTAGCAAGTTTACTGCAGGTGAAGGTGTAGGTATTGGTAAGGATGACACGCTCTTCGCGCTTTACGACGGTATCGTAAAGTTTAAGCGTATTATGCGCCGCAAGTTTACTGGCACACTACGTCCAACGCGCGTAGTAAGTATCGAACCTCGTACATATGTGTACGCCGATGCACCAGTAGCTCCAGCTCCAGTTGTTGATGCACCTGTTGCAAAGCCTAAGAAGGCTGCAACAAAGAAAGTTGCTCAGTAGGAGTTAGACATTGCACAGCTGATTTCTCAGCTGTGCTTGTCTGATTCCAGGTCTGGACAGAACTGGAGACCATCCAATTCTTATCCTTGAAAAACCCCTTTCAACCTGATACTATTACTCGTACAAAATAGATCTCAATCATGCTTAAAACAGATGTAGCCAACCTGCTGCTTGCCAAGTACGGCAAGAAGAATGCTCCCGCCGTTAAACCTGGCGATACTGTTCGTGTTCACCAGAAAATTCGTGAAGGTGAAAAAGAACGTGTTCAGATTTTTGAAGGCCTCGTAATTGCTGTAAAGCACGGCGTTGGTCTTGATGGTACTTTCACTGTACGCAAAATCGCTGTTGGCGGTATTGGTGTAGAGCGTACCTACCCACTTCACTCACCAAACATTGTTAAGGTTGAGCGTGTTAAAACTGCTGAAGTTTCTCGCGCCAAGCTTTACTACATGCGTGATCGTAAGGGAAAGACTGCTCGCTTTAAGCAAGAAGTTCAAAACCCAATGACCTGGGATGAATCAGCTGTTGTAGCTGAAGCTGCTGATATGCCAGTTGCTGAGCCTGATACTATGCAAGATATCCTTGAAGAAGTTGTAGAAGTTACAACTGTTCAAGAAGAAGTGCTTGCAGATGTTGCTGAAGGCGAAACAATGCCTGAAGCTGCTGTAAACCCTGAGCAAGTAGTTGCTGAGGAAAAGTCAGAAGAAGCCACCGAATAATCCGGATGTCCCACTCGGGAAAACTACTCGGTGCGCTTGGCGAACAGCTGGCTGCCGAGTTTTTGCTTTTAAAGGGGTTCATTATTTTGTCACGCAATGTGACGGTTAAGCTGGGGGAGATAGACATTCTGGCTCAAGATGGGAATATAATCGTCTTGGTAGAAGTCAAAACCCAAATGTCAGCTTCGCTGCTTGACCCGATTTACAAGATTACCCCGGCGAAACAGCGTAAATTACATCTGCTGGCTCAAGTAATTGTAGCTCGGTACCCAAACCAGAATATTCGGATTGATGCGGTTACGCTATACTGGAAACTAGGTTCAGAACATCCAACTATTACCCATTACGAAAACATTATTTAAACTCCATTTATGTCTATTAGAGCGAGATATGCGCCGAGTCCAACCGGAGACCTCCACCTTGGGTCTCTCCGAACAGTGATCTTTGACTGGCTCTTAGTGCATGAAGAACCAGACAGTAGTTTAATATTGCGCGTTGAAGATACAGATCAGTCGCGTGTTGTGCCCGGTGCATTGGAGCGACAGTTACAAGCGTTGGCATGGATGGGGGTTTCACCTACAGAAGGGGTATGCCTCGATGAACAAGGTAATGTCGTAGAAATAGGCTCGTACGGCCCGTATACTCAGTCAAAACGATTAGAAATCTACAAAAAGTATGCCGACGAGCTTGTTGCGGCTGGTAAGGCGTACCGCTGTTTTTGCACCACTGAACGACTTGAAACAATGCGAGCTGAGCAGCAGGCAAATCATCTGCCACCGCGCTATGACCGGTTTTGTCGTAGTTTAACTGCTGAAGAAAGTGCAGCGCGCGCAGCAGCGGGTGAGTCCTGTGTAATTCGCCACGCCATTCCTGACAATCAAGAAGTGAAATTTACCGATCAGGTACGAGGTGAAGTGCTATTTCAGAGTAATGAACTCGATGATTATGTTTTAATGAAATCGGATGGCTACCCAACCTATCAGTTGGCAAACGTTGTTGATGATCACCTCATGGAAATCACCCATGTACTTCGGGGTGAAGAGTGGTTGCCGTCACTCCCAAAGAACGTACTTTTGTACGAGGCTTTTGGCTGGACACCGCCGAAGTTTGCTCATCTTCCGGTTATTCTAGGGCCTGACGGTAAACATAAGCTCTCGAAGCGGGATGGTGACGTGTCAGTAATCGACTATGACCAAAAAGGGTATCTGCCGGATGCGCTCTTCAATATGCTCGCGATGATTGGCTGGTCACCAGGTACAGAAGAGGAATTTTTCACGCGGGATAGCTTAGCTAAACGGTTTAGTTTAGAGCGCGTGCAAAAAGCTGCGGCTGTGTTTAATTTCCAGCGTCTTGATTACGTAAACGGATGGTACATTCGCCAGATGCAAATCGGGGAAGTTGCTGAACGTATTTTGCCGTACCTTGTAGCTGCAAATCTCCCGGCCCAAGCCGGAAATTATCTTCTGACAGTGGCAGCAGCTATTCAAGAGCGCCTTAAGCATTTTGACGAGGCAGAGGAAGTGGCTTGGTTCTTCTTCAAACGCCCTGAGCCAAACGAAACACTGCGTGGGTTACTCATTCCAAAGAAAACCGATTGGGAAGCCACGCAGAAGCATTTACGTGAGAGTATGCAAGTTCTTCAAGGGTTGGCCGAGGATCAATGGGTGCCCGATATTCTTGATGAGAATTTGCGACTACACATTGCAATGAACAACTACAAAAATCTTGAAGTACTCTGGCCAATTCGCGCTGCACTTACAGGTGTACCCGCCTCGCCAGGTGCATTTGAAATGCTGTCAATTCTTGGTAAAGAAGAGTCGTTGGCTCGATTAGAACGGGCTGTAAGTCTTTAGTGCTTGCAGAGCTGAGCTTAAGAAGCGTAGTCTGAATGTACTTAACAATAATAGCTGGTGTATATGGCGACATTTTCGACGAGTGAAGCGATTTCGTACGGGTGGGAGGCGCAGAAAAAGAACATGAGTTTCTTTTTGCCGTTTGTTCTTGTAACAACATTTGTTCCAGTACTTATTAGTTTCCTTTTGCAAAAAGCTGGTGGCGGTGCCTTTATTTCCCTTCTCTTCACATTGGTAGAGATTTACCTCGGGATGATAGTAATGAAAGTGACCCTACGCATAGTGGATGGTGAAACTGTAACCTGGAACAACGCATTTCAGGGGATTACCGGAATGCAGATGGTAAAATACTTCTTCGTATCACTCGTTGTTGCAATTGCAGCTGGATTTGCATCACTTCTCATCATTATTCCAGGGTTGATTGTATCAATGGGAATGAGTCAGGCTCGTTATTTTGTTATTGATAAGGATACTGGTGTGATGGAGTCGATTAACCGTAGTTGGGAAATCACCCGTGGTTCACGACTTAATTTGTTTGGGCTTTATATTGTCAGCGTTCTTGTTGTATTGCTCGGGTTGATTTGTGTTGGTGTAGGATTGCTCTTCGCTATCCCAACTGTGATGTTCGCAATGGCACATGTGTACCGTACTTTGGAGACACGAGTAGTTGCTGCAGCCTAGCTTCTTGAAGAGATCGTAAGATTCGGCTAGTATATCGGAGCACACCAGTAACGGAGTGCTCCGATTTTTGTACTGTTTTGTTTGCGTTGTGTGATGTGTTGCGCGTAATGCGTTACATGTGATGCCCGGTGGCCAAGTGGTAAGGCGCCTGATTCTGGATCAGGTTACCGTAGGTTCGAATCCTACCCGGGCAGCCAAGCTTAGGTTGCAAAAAGTTGTAGGCTCTTTTAAGCTCCCTCTTTCCGCAAAATCTTCTCCATAGGTCGATCTTTCCCAAGCTCATCAATGAGCTTGTCGAGATACCGTACTTCGCGCATGATAGGGTCCTCAATATCTTCAACACGCACCCCGCAGACAACGCCCGTAATCAGGGAGCGCAGGGGATTTAGGCGAGGGGCTTCGGTAAAAAAGGTTTCAAAGTCGGTGCCGTTTTTCAGTGCTGCTTCAAGCTCGACTTGGCCGTAGCCGGTAAGCCAGCAGATAATCTCATCCACCTCTGCCTTTGTGCGGGCCTTTTTCTCGGCCTTGATAACATAGTACGGGTATACGCCGGCAACGTTGGTCTTATAGATTCGCTGATTGTTGGTGGTATTCATGACAATGTGATATGGCAATTTTATCCAAATGATAGCCTGTGCCTATCTTCCAGCACAAGTCTAATTTTCGAACGATCGTGTAGTCAAAAGAAATAGACCATACGGCTGTATGGTCTATTTCTTTTGTTTATCTCGAGAGGATTCGAAGAATCCTTAGATGCCAATACCTAGCTTTGCGAAGCGGAGCAGACCCGGGCAGCCAAACAATAACTTGTTTAAGTACAATTAACCTACCACTGTGAACATGGAAGCTAAATAACGTAGAAATAAGTACGCTCCTATCACAATAATGAGAATTAAAATGATTGAAGACTTTGTACCTGTACTGACAGTGTTGACTAATTTGTACTGAGCTTTATTCCAGAATCCATTAGCCAATGCTAAGAACATAAGAAATGGGAAGACAGGCAATATAGCCCACGATACTGCGTAGGGAGAGTCAGTTGACCAGAAAATATTCTTTAGGCTAATTGCAAGACTGACTAAGCTTGCCAGAGTAAAGATGAGTGAAAGTTGATTTGGAGTTAGGGGGAATTTGCGCATGTATTTATCGTACCACTACTCACTCTGTCACATTACCGTCCTAACGTTTCCAGAATTGGGCAGTCAAAATTAAAAAGAAACTATTGTGTCTCTCTATTTGTCTATTCACGAGCGCTTGGGTATTGCACCCTTTCTCCAGAGGCGCAAAGTGGGCAATCAGTAGAAGTGTATAGCTCAAAAGGAGAAGTAACTAACGAAAAAACGTTCGAAGTATCTATTTCTCCGATCTGTCTGCTCATCAGGGAAAAAGTAGTGATATTTTTAAAGCCATATAAACGCAGAAAAGCTAAATTTGCTCGCGCGTCGGTTCCTGAATAAATTATATCTTCTACAAAAGCCACATTATCTGATATCGCAGGTTGGTAGCGGCGATGGAAAGTTACTTCATCCTTTTTACCTTTAGTCACTGCGAATGGAACCTCAAGTCTTGCTGCAACAAACGCACCGAAAATAGAGCCTGATATCGCAGGCGAAATAATAATCGAAGGTTTGCCAATCTTACGTATAATTAGCGTAGCCATTGCATCTGCTACATGCTGTAGTTTTGTTGGGTTTTGCATTAAGGGAAGAATATCTACCCAACCGTTTCCGTGCTGATTGTCATAAAAACAAGAATGGCCACGTTTGAAACAGCCAGCTTCTTGGAAAAAAGTCAAAATAGTATCTGTTTGCAAGTGTGTATCTTTCATTAATTGATCATGATTTGCTATAGATTTCTCTCGCCTAACAGTAACATTTTGTTATAAAAATCATAGCGTTACACCTAACCAGTACTTAACCTGTAAAACATAGTCAGAACTTGGCTTGAAGAGATTGTTCGAATCCTCCTTGCCCGTATGCTAGAGTTGATATATGAAAACAATAGTAGTTCTTGTTACCGGTCTTCCTGCATCAGGTAAATCATATTTAGCGCAAAAGTTAGCTAAAGATCTCTCTCTACCACTTTTCTCTAAAGATGAAATAAAAGAAATGTGCTTTGATGAACTCGGGTATAGCGATAGAGCTTGGTCAAAAAAAATTGGTGCCGCAAGTATTAAAATTCTTGATTATATTTTTGAAAACCACCTGAAAGCTCAGCAGTCTTTTATTGTTGAATCTAATTTTAAGCCTGAGTTTGATACTGAAAAGTTCCAAATACTGCATAAGAAATATGCAGTAGAGTTTTTTCAAATCTGTTGTAAAGCAGATGGAGAAATATTGTACGAACGATTTAAACAACGTGCAGAATCAGGTGCAAGGCATCCAGGTCATGATGATGCAAATAATCTTGAAGAGTTTAGGGAAACATTAACTAAAACTCATTCGTACAAACTAGACGTACCTGGTGAGTATGTTGAAATAGATACTACAGATTTTAATACTGTGAATTACAGTGCAATTTTGCAACAAGTTAAGGCTATTTATACTCCATAAAGTCGAACTTCCTCCCATACCGCAAGTCAAAAAAAGAAGCCCAGTAGCTTCTTTTTTATATACAGATTGAGGCACTGGAATAAAAATTTGGACAAGTATACGAGTATGATAATTCCGTGAGTTATAATTAATACACACAACATTAACATCTCAATTTCATGGAAGATAAAACCGAGGAAAGCACTAATCTCGAAGAGGGTATTGCTTCTGAGAAGAATGGAGATATACAGCATCCCGCAGACCATACCAAGAAGGGTCCTTCTCGTAAGATGTATGCCATAGCTGCTGGCTCGGCAGTTGCTCTTGTTTTGTTAGTCGCTGGCGGTATTACCGTAGTGCATCACAGTACTCAAGACACGAGCGCGCATGATGGTCCACAACAAGGTGGGTCACTCGCGAGTAATACGAGTCCACAAGGTACTCATGTGCCTGCAAGTGCTACACCTGACCCAGGGCAGCATTCATGTGTCTCAGATAGTTCCGATCGTTACTATCGTACAGATCGCAGTCTGATTATCAATTCCAGTGACCCATTAAACCTTGCAGTTGGTGTGGAGTATAAAGGTGAATACCAATCCCTTGATGGTGGGGTGACTTGGAAGCAGCTCCTTACTACGTACCCTTGGAAGTACACCTGTTTCCCTGAGCCGTTTAGTGCTCATCAAAGCCCAAGCGACCCAAAAACTTTTTATCTCTCTGCAAGTGGAGATGGTCTACTGAAAACCACTGATGGTGGAGTTACGTGGAAAAATACGTATAGTTCTACCATGTATCCGCGTTCGGAGGAGTTTATTATTGACCCTACGAATACAAATATCATCTATGCAACTGCTGAGAATATTGTAGGATCAGACAATCCAAACGACAATTCAAACCTAAAGAATGGACTAGTCTACAAGTCCACAGATGCAGGGACTACTTGGACAGAGTTAACAACTCCGTTAGCGGCAGGGGCAAGTGCGACAAATATTATTCTTTCAAAGTCAGACCCGAAACATTTGATTGCATTTACACTTCTTGCGCACATTACAACTACTGTTGGTAGACAGGTGGATACGAGTGGTCAGCTGGGCATTTTGGAATCAAAGGATGCAGGATTAACCTGGCAATCTGTTCACTCGGTTCCGACTGAGTATGAAGCTGTGGCTAATGCCTTCAGTTCTTCTACCAACCCAAACAATATCTACATTCTTCCGTTTACTGCTACAGGTGTACAACAAAAAGGATTTTTCTCCACCGATTTTGGCAAAACATGGACAGCTAGTAATCCTATGGAATTCGTAGCGTACGATCCGTATGACACTACTGGTAATCATGCCCTAGCGTTTGGTGTAGCTAATGGCACAACTCCACAGCTTTATGAAACCACAAATGCCGGAAAGACTTGGAAGGCATCAGTGAAGATGCCGGTTGAAATCACTGACGCAGGTGACCATAAGACGTTGTTAAGCAGTATTCAGTGGGATCCAAAGGATAAGAACACTCTTTATTTGTCAGGTGCCGGAGCGGGCGTCTGGAAATCGACAGATAACGGCACGACATGGAAGACGTTGTTGTCTTTGGCGACTCTGCCAAATTAGTTCAGTTGGCGGGAATATTACCCACTCTTTTTCAGTACCTGCAAATCTCTCCGAATTCTCGAACATTTCCTAGAGATCTAGACCGAATAGGTGAAGAAAACATTAGGAATTAACTTTCTTTATAAACGGTGAGCGATCAGGAATGGAAGAAGTTTGTATCCATCAGGTTAAAGCTGGTTAATTTAGCATATTGTGTATAAAGATATTGATGGTATGATATGCGCAACCCAGTATGGGTATCGAGGTAAGAAATGCTTCTGCAAGTCCTTTGTACATTATTAATTGCACACACCCAGATTGTGGGAGTGCATCAGGTGTCCTCTGCCCCGGAAATCCGGAACAGACTTTTTGACAACTTAAAGAAAGCCCAGACACTCTCTTTTAAAGCGCACTTTCTGGTCAACGGAGCGCGCAAATTAAATCAAGAGTGTAAGCTTCTCCGGAACGAGAAGGGGGTAGTTCTTATTTGGGTGAAAGAAACTCCTTCTGACGGCTCTGAACCGTCAGAACGACTTGATGACGGTACGTTTCAGTACCATTATTCAGGTCGCATTCAGAATCATGGGTTTCCACGAAAAGAAGGGTTCCTATTTCACGGTGGAATAGGAGCAAACCCGCTCGTAATGTTCGACAAAAGTTCGCCAATCTTCGATCCGGATCCTAAGCTTGATGCGGATCAGGCTCCTTACGAACTTGATGCTGTTGGTAGTCATGAGATTAAACCTGAAAAATCAGGTGATTTCAACGGAGCATCCTATTGTCTTCAGTTTGTCCTAAAACCTCAAGCGGCCTCAGATGTGGGCAATAAGCCATTTGTCAGAATCTATTTGACGGTTGACGCAAAGCAAATAGGTGTAAAAGCACTAGAGCGGAGCGATGAGCCAATGCCGAACTTTCTATCGCGCGTGTTAGTTTTCGACTCGTTCATCTTGAATGATCCAAACGTTAAGCCAGAAATGTTTGTAGCTCGATAAGGAACGATCGGAACTTTCTCTTTTGGTTTTCGTGCTATTCAAAATGCTGCCAACAATAATATGTGGCAGCTTTTTATGTAAAATTTTTTTAGAATTTCCCCCCTACCTTTCGTAAATGTCCTCCCGAGCCTTCATAGGTAGTCAAAGTAATAATCAATGACTTTTGGGCTCATTGTCCATGAAAAGTAAGACAACTGGTGTGCGTCATTTTCGCTGTGTATACTGAAAAGTGCCATACACAATCTCTGGCCGATGAATCCACAATCTACACTACCTCGCAAGGCACTGAACATTGCGACATTGGCTGTTTTCCTTCTTTCACTTTTGGGCGCACCGACGTTTACTCGAGCTGATTCAGATCCAACGATCACCGGGGGAGCTACGCTCAGTGGTTTGTATAATGTTGCATTACCAGTTACTGATATTAGGATTAACGGAACTGGTAATCCGATTGTGCCTATCAGACTTACTGTTGGCTCGGGCAGTTTGGTCATGACAACTACAACAGGACTAACGTTCACTGGTTCTCCAGCAGGTAGTCTGGTTCAATTTAGAGGCACGCTTTCTGATGATAATGCTGCTCTGGCCACGTTAACGTATACTCGAGGTTCTATTGGTTCTGATACGCTACGGGCCACCATTATTGAGCCGGGTATAAATTACGATTCTGATAACGGCCACGTGTATCTTGTAGTTTCTACTGTTGATGATTGGGCCACGGCCAAGGCTGCCGCAGATGCAACGAGTTTTAAAGGTGCCGGGGGCTATCTTGTCACTCTTACATCGGCAGCAGAAAGCGCTTTTGTTGTGCCTTTATTAACGAGTGACGCATGGATGGGTTCAAGTGATGCTGCGGTTGAAGGTGAGTGGCGCTGGGTAGATGGTCCTGAAAATAGCACTCAATTTTGGAGCGGCAACAACAGTGGAAGTACGGTCGGCGGCCAGTATGCTAATTGGAATCCATCTGAGCCAAACAACTCAGGAGGTAACGAGAACTGTGGTGAGTTTCAGTATGGGAGTGGTGGTGTATGGAATGACTTCGGCTGTGCACTGACGCAACCAGCGTACGTTGTGGAATACGGTGCACCAGGCCAATTGCCAGCAATTTCTACCGTTACTGATTCTATTACCACAAGTTACCCTACCAAGACGATTTCCAGCTGTAGTGATTTGCAGAATTTCAATGAAGCAGCTGATCAGCTTGATACTGTCGTACTTACCAATGACATTGACTGTACAGGTGTTGATTACCAGGTTCCATTTTCATCGGGTACGACGTATAAAGGAACCTTTGATGGCGCGTACCATACAATTACTGGTCTAACTGCAAACCATAGTGCGGATAATTTTGTCGGCTTTCTGGGTAAGGTGCAGGGTGCCACGATCAAGAACGTAACGTTTGATGGCGGCTCACTCACAGGTAGTAGCGATGTTGGCATAATTGGTACGGCAATTAGTACAGTTACGATGCATAATGTTCATACCAACCTTATAGTTTCAGGAAGTCAGCAGGATGTTGGTGGCCTGATTGGCTATTTACACCCTACGGTCAGAGGAAGCACGAGTGTTATAGAATACTGCTCCAATACAGGTACTGTTACGGGAAGCGTAAACACTGGAGGGCTTATTGGATGGGTTCTTGATGATGGTGGCTCAAGTACAATGATACGAAAGGACTTTTCCACCGGTAATATCAGTAGTACTGATGTGAATACCGGAGGATTAGTTGGTAAGGTGTCGTATGCTTCGCATTTTGTGGGCTTAGTAACGATTCAAGATTCCTATACGTCTGGCAGTGTGAGTTCATCTAGTCAACATGTGGGCGGTTTAATTGGTTCGGGTGATACACTTAGTCCAAATGCTGGCCTCGAAATACTTACTGTTCAGCGCTCATATAGTAGTGGAGCTGTACGAGGAAGTGACTATGTAGGAGGACTCTTTGGAAGTGCTGCTCTGGATCCTATTCGATTATCACATTTCAACCTAGCAGACACCTTTACTACCAGTGCGGTGACAGCCACTGCCGATTCTCCTTCATTTTTCGGTGGTGTAGTTGGTGATTACGAGACAGGCGCTGTAGCGATTACGCCCAACAACAATTACTATGATCAAACTCAGACGTTAATGGCATCAGACGCTGGAGGAAACGCGCTTAGTGGGGTTACTGCAGTAAACACTGATGGTACTGATGGAAGTCGATACAAAAATAATAGTTCGAATGCTCCGCTAAACAGCTGGGATTTTAGTACGATTTGGAATATTAATGCAGATACGTATCCAACGTTAATCGCTATTATTCCACCTCCAGCACCAACTCCTACTCCAACACCTTCTCAAACTCCTACACCAACTCCGACCATTACCCCAGATGCCGACTCTGATGGTATTAGTACTACCATTGAAAATGCAGCGCCAAATGGTGGCGATGCTAACAATGATGGGACTGTAGATAGTACCGAGGCGAATGTTGCGAGCTATATAAATCCAGTTACGGGACAGTATGTTTCAGTACAGCTAAACTCGAGTTGTTCCATTTCCGCAACTAATGTTGCTGCGGCCAGTGAAAAGCCGGTTAAAGATGTTGCTTTTAGCTACCCAGCTGGCCTGTTGAACTATACTGCGTCTTGCGGCACATCAGGGTATACCGCCACAGTGACGCTCTACTACTACGGCGTTGATTCATCTAAGTTGGTGGCCCGTAAATACGATGCTAGAAACCAAAGTTATAGTGCTCTGCCAAGCGCTACAATTTCTCAAGTCACTATTGCGGGACAGTCTGTGGCAAAGCTTGTCTATCAAATCACAGATGGTGGTGCACTTGATGAGGATGGTGCTGCGAATGGCGTCATAGTTGACCCTGTTGGACTAGCTCTCTCAACGTTTGGTATTCCAAATACCGGCCTAGGTGGATCGCAAAATCGAGAATGAGGCTCTGGCAGCGTATTGCAATTGGTGGAGTCGCGGGAGTGCTGTGTCTTACTGTGGGAATTGCGTATAAGCGGCGCCATACATCAACATCACCGGTAAATCCTGAAGTCGGCGCAGTGGTGGTATCAACTAAGACTCCAGATGAAACTGTGCCACAAAAACGTGCCTATCAAGCGCTACCCAGCGGCACACAGCCGGAAGAAATTGTCATACCATCGATTAATGTTGATGGCTTTGTGCAAAGAGTTGGCATCGACCAAAATTCACAAGTAGCAGTACCTACCAATATTCACCTCGCTGGGTGGTTTGCGCAATCACAACAACCAGGTGATAAGGGGTTAAGTATTATTGATGGGCACCTTGATGGCTTGCATACTGACGGTATTTTTCGGCATTTAGTGGACGTAAAAGTGGGCGATCCTATTAAGATCACCTTGGGCGACGGAACTGTGCGAGCATTTACTGTTATGTCGGTGCAAACAGTGTTAAACGCAGATGTAGCCAATATTCTGTTTAGTCAAGACCCAGCGGTAGTTAGTCAATTGAACCTGGTAACCTGTGGCGGAACGTATGTCAAAACTGATAAGGGGTATGATTCTAGGTTTGTGGTGATGGCACGGCTAAATTAGCATTACTCCACGGAGTGAGGAGGAAAGTTAGGGTAACACTTCTGCACTGAAGGAGTAGGTTTTTACTCAGAAATTCATAGAAAAATAAGTCCTAGTATTTTTTCTATTTTCCTAGCAATTCCCAGACTAGTTGGTGAGCTGACCGTAGCGTCACTGCTGCGGATTGGCTCTGAAGTAAAGTTGCAGATGGTTCATCAAACTTACTAAAGTGTACAAAGGCTACAAAGTCACCAAAGATTAGTACTTCCATCTTAAAAGGAAACTTTTCAGAATCTACAAAGCGGTTATGGCGCCAAGGGTCGTCAGGAATAAGCTCTCGTGCACCTGGAGTATCGCTAACCAGTACAAAGTTCTCAATGTTCTTTTTATGGCGCTGCGGAACGTACGTATTTACTAACCAATGTTCAAGTTCAGGGTGGATGGCGGCAACATTCACAAAAGAATAGAAGGGAAGTCCTACTCGAAGAGTTTCTTCATATACCCGTTTAATTCCCTCAACACCACCGTAGAAACGGACTTGAGGCTTATCTTTAGGATCCGTCTGGAGGGCAAGAAGGAGAGGGAGCGCGTCTGCGGCACGCTTGGCCTTAACTTGTAGATCTTCTACAAGTTGACGTGGATCTGTTGCAGCCAAGTACTTCCGCTTTCCTAATATAACCTCCTGGAGAATGCCGCGATGTATCATATCGGGAAGGAACTCGCGCATAGAAGTACGCTTAACGCCCGCCTTTTGAGCAAGTGGAAGCTGTAGTAATGGTCCAGCTTCTAAGGAAGCAAGATATATAGCAATCTCACGGTCAGAAAGCCCAAGAGAAGATAAAGTTGTATGAATTTCTGGTGACGTATTCATCGTCACTTATTATATATAATAATCGATAATATGTAAACCAACCTGTAAAAATTCAAGAATATATGACGTATATATTGACAATTATTAATGTATATGCTATGATTCTCCATCACGATAAAGAGGGCAAGGTCCTCCATATCGGAACATTTAAAACCCGCGGCATCGGCGATATAGATGCAAGGAGGGGTCATGAGTACTCTTAGACCTATTTTTGTCCACTGTCGCCCGGATGCCGGTTACGACTTACGTTTTGACACCATTATGATGGTCTCGATGGGAGTAGCTTCCCTCAACCAAGTGGCTTATCAGATTCTTGGATATCCAGGAGTTGCCATTGATGAGACCTTTATAGGTTCTGGCATTCCTGATGACGGGGAGCGAGCACACCTGTTCGATTTGACTTCTGGCTTGGTGGAGGAGTACTTGATTGCTGGCGATCAGCCGGTGATTATGTGTACTTTGCTTTCCTACAATGCCTTAGGGACGGATTCGTTCCTAAGGCAAATGAAGCACCGCTTCGGTTCTCAGCTTATCACTGGTGTAGGTGGACAGCATATTACTATGTGTTCAGAGGCCTGCACCGCTTGGCGCACCAAACCCTATATAGATAGGGTGGCCAACGGAGACGCGGAGGTGACTTTGCAGGAGCTTTTCAATGGTCAACCGTACGCGCAGGGGAAGAAGACCATTATGTCTTCCGACCACTACGCGCGCCCATATTATGGAGGGTACATTGGCTTGGAGGATCGGCTTCAGGAAATGAGCCGGTTCAACTTGCGTGGTATCAAGAATATGCGGATGTTGCTCACTGAAAGCGTTCGTGGGTGTTCTTGGGCTGTAGCTTTAGGAAAGGCCTGTGAGATGTGTGCGCTGGATGTGCTCTTACCACTATTCTTCAGGGGTTTTCCTGAGCATTTCGCCATCGAGGCAGAGTTGGCTGACATGTATGGGGTAAACTGGATATTCGATGTATCGAACCAGTGGCTTCCCGCTCAAGGGTCAGCTGAACAGGTGAAGTGGCTTGAGGGGTACTGTGCCGCTCGAGTCCGCTACGATGGTCCGGATATCTCCAAGTACGTCTATTTGACAACAAATAGTGTAACGAAGGAGACGGCTCCGCTGCTTCGGCAGGCGGGGGTCCAGATTGCATATGTAGGAATCGACGGCTGGGATGCTCGAACTCGCCGCGAACTTCACAAAACGCAGTACGACCCCTTTAAAATGTTAGACGCAGCTAAATCCTCCGGGCTTTTGGTGCGCACTAGTATGGTGATTGGGTCAGGGATTACTTCGGAGAATATCCGCGAATTGCCCAAGTTTGTGAAGGCTATCCTGGATGGGTATGGAGACACAGTTCTCTCCTTCGGCACGTTTATGGAGATCATTCTCCCAGGTGCCGAGAATTGGCGACAGTTCAGGGAGATGTGTTTCTCTGGAGCCAGCGAGCTCCAGCGGGGAAGAGAACTGTATGCATCATTCGATGTGCACGGATTTCTCGATCTTGACCAGCAGGAAGAGTTGAATTTGTTGAGGATCCAACATACCCAACAGACGTTATTAGACGATATCTTAGCCGCAAAGGCAGAAGCCGAGGAATTGATTCTTGCTTCTGAAACCCTTTCGATTGATATCCGTCATGGTGACCATCTGGATGAAGGATCTGATTTTGACCACTAGGTGTAATAACCTAGTGGTCTTTTTTGTATTCCCTCCGCAAAACTCTATGCATGAGCTTAGGGATGGAGCCAGCCGCTGAATACAGCGGGCAAGCGAAGCTTGACCTGTGTTGATGCCCTAGGCGTGAGCCTAGGGAGATTCACTTGGGGAATTAATTAGGAAATATATTGTGATTTACCGAGGACCATTATTTAACAGTTTTTATAATATAAAACGATTTATGCAAATAAATTTCTATAGTGCGAAAATACTATAAGCAAAAGCGCTGTTTATACTATATTGTATACTATGTTTGACAAAATGTATTCTAAACTATACATTTACATCATGCTTCAGAATCGAATAAAAGTACTCAGGGCAGAAAATAATCTTACGCAGGAAGAACTTGCGCGAGCTATAGGTGTGATTAGACAAACAATCATCGCTATGGAGCAGAATAAGTATCAACCGTCTGTGGTACTGGCATTAAAACTAGCCAATTACTTCAATGTTGCAGTTGAAGCTGTTTTTCAGCTAAGTCCGTCCAAATGAATTCTTCAAACACCAAATTTATTTTTTTACTCGTTCCGTTTGGCTTCGCAGTATATGTGCTTGACGCACTCCTGATGCCGCATATTGGTATGATACCAACACAGGTAATTTCTGCTGCATTCCTTCTCATTCTTCTTGTTGTTTCACGATTTCTTGATACAAAGGAGCGGGATGAGCGCGAGCGCCTTGTGCAGTTGCAATCTGATAGTACGGCTCTCTTTACTGTTATTGCTGGCCTATTAGCGGCTACAATTTTCTATCCTCATTCTGATGTGGCGATGGTGTTTTGGTTTGTACTGGGTCTGGCAGTGGCCGGGCGAATATTTAGTTTTATCTACCATCGGTTTAAGTAGTCTAATGTTTTACCTGTGTTTATCCTTATATTTTTTGCGTTTTTAGCGGGGGTTTCTACCATAGCAGCCCCATGTATTCTCCCTATTCTTCCAGTCGTCTTATCTGCGGGGATTAGTGGTGGAAAGCAGCGTCCACTGGGTATTGTTACAGGCTTAATTGCTAGCTTCACTTTTTTTACTCTCAGTCTAAGTTATCTGGCTCGGCAGTTTGGGATTAGTCCTGATATTTTGCGTACATCGGCCATCGTTGTATTATTGCTCTTTGGGTTGCTCATGGTTGTTCCACAACTTTTCACACAATTCGAAGTATTTGTAGGTCGAATTATTCCTCAAAAAACAACCAGAAGTAATCGAACAGACTTCTGGGGTGGAATGCTCGTTGGCTTAAGCTTAGGTTTGGTCTGGACGCCTTGTGTAGGTCCAATTATTGCTTCTGTTATTACGCTTGCCGCAACAAGTAGTGTCACATTGGGATCGATCTTTATTACATTGGCCTATGCGTTTGGCACGGGCGTCCCGCTCATTATCCTTATTTATGGTGGACAGGGTCTAATGAGGCGAGTGAAAGTCTTGAGTAAGAATTCGGGCACCATCCAGAGAATATTCGGCATCATTATGGTACTGACGGCTTTAGGTATGACCTTCGGAATCGATAGAACACTTCAGGCAGAACTATTAGCAAAGATTCCAAGTTCCTTTTCTGCGGGGCTTACCCAGCAGATAGAGCAGAGCAATACGGTGCAAGATCAGCTTAAACAACTTAAGGGTACTTCTGGGCTCGATACCTCTCATAACACACAAATTCTTGGGGGAGCTTCATCCGGGCTACCAGTACTAGGGAAAGCACCTGAATTTACCGGAATTAGTCACTGGCTCAATAGTGACCCCCTCACGTTGGAGTCACTAAAGGGCAAAGTTGTACTCGTCGATTTCTGGACGTATTCCTGCATAAACTGTATTCGAACTTTACCACATGTGACTAGTTGGTATGATTCGTATAAAGACCAAGGATTTGTGGTGATTGGGGTACATGCGCCTGAGTTTGCCTTTGAAAAGGAAACGAACAATGTTGCGGATGCAATTAAGCAGTTTGGTATTCACTACCCGGTTGCCCAAGATAATGACCTAGCTACATGGAGTGCATATAACAATCAATATTGGCCAGCCGAGTATCTTATTGATGCCCAGGGAAATGTACGTGAAACAAACTTCGGTGAAGGCGAGTATGACACGACCGAAAAAAATATCAGAGCGCTCTTACAAGAGGCAAAAGGTATGACAACCGTGTTGCCTACTGCACCAAGTGCGGCAGACCTTACTCCAACTGGTCAAATATCACCAGAGACGTACCTTGGAACAGATCGGCGGCTGGGATTTGAGGATTCAGCATCAACTTTAGGAGGTAACCAGTGGACACTCTCAGGAGGTTGGGATATCGGATCGCAATATATTACGACAACTGATACTCAAGCATCTTTATCCTATAGTTTTACTGCCAAGGATGTGTATTTAGTATTGAATCCCTCAACAAGTGGAGTAGGTACCGTTGAGGTGCAACTTGATGGTAAAACGGTGAATGGTGTTGGGACTGACGCGGTAAATGGAGTTATTACCGTGGATACAGATCGCTTATACCATCTGGTTCATTTGGATGGCGATGAATCTCATGTTTTAACGCTCAGATTTAAGTCAACGGGAATTAAGGCCTTTGCCTTCACCTTTGGGTGATATGTACTACGTTAAAAGTAAATCTAGAAATTATGAATCACCTTACTCCAGAAGAAGAAGCTATAATTGTTCACAAGGGAACCGAAGCTCCATTTAGAGGAGAGTATGACAAGTTCTATAAAGATGGGATATATGTCTGTAAGCGTTGCGATACACCATTATTCAGCTCAAAAACTAAGTTTGATGCAGGGTGTGGGTGGCCGGCATTTGATGATCATATCCCAGGTTCAGTAACGCAGATTACTGATTCAGATGGGTATCGGACAGAAATTGTGTGCGCTACTTGTAATGCGCATTTAGGGTATGTTTTTACTGGTGAACAGATGACGGAAAAGAATACTCGACATTGTGTTAATTCAATTTCAATCAAGTTTATTCCAGCTGAAGTTTTATTGAGCTTCATTATATAAAATACTTTACCTTTGTATGCGTATATCACCACCAGGAGTAACAATTTTCGGCGTTTGTGTATTTATTGTCCTGGTTGGATTTCTTCATATCTATAAACCTACTATTAACCCGATTCATCAGACGCTTTCGCAGTATGCAAATTATCCACGAGGTGTGTTATTTGACATAGGAATAATTGCAGTAGGAATTGGAGCTTCTAGTCTGGCATTTGCTTTAAAGGTAGCACATCCAACTATTTCCTCGGTTGGGTTAGGATTGATAATTACGTTTGCTGTTACCTCACTTTTGGTAGGATTTTTTCATACGTCTCCAGAATATGCTAGTTCTGGCGGGGTAGCTTTATTTGGCAAAATTCATATTGTAGCTGCGACACTAGGTTTTATCTCTTTGGCTATGGCGGCAATTATTGTTAATAAGTCACTCATAACTAGCTATCCATCATCTGCTCATTCAATCTCCTTTTTTATGGCAGCAATGGTGATAGGTGATTTAGTATTAGCCCTCACAGTTTTGATGAGTAATCAGATTGCTATTATTGGAATTATTGAGCGATTGGCTTTTGCGAGTTTTCTCGGTTGGTTATGTGTAGTAGCGTATGTGCTGTTGCCAGGTTAGTTACATCACTTCACGGTATGAGAAACGAAAATCTAGGCAGATTATAAGTACTAATGGACATGCCGAATCTTCTCCTCCTGGACAGTAATAATATTTGAAGCTTTAGATCTCCTCAGCAATCTCCCAAAGTATTTCAAACACTTGTCGCATGGTTGTGTAGATTGAGGTAGATTCGATAACCACACCGTGCATTTCACTTCCTCCGTATGTGAGGAGAGCAACCTTATTACCCCACAGAGCTGCCTCGCTAGGCATGTTCCATTCAGGTTTGATAAACCGCTGCTCATGGCGGCCATCTTTGTAGAGCTTGCCATACTTTTTCATCTCGGGAAGTCGTTTGACTATTTCTCGAATTTTAATCTTATGTCGGATGAGTTGTTTGGTGAAATCGTAATAATCTTGGTAATTCTTCACCCAATCCTCTCCAGATCCAAAGAAAAGTACTTCACGTGCCTCAGTGAGAAACTCTTGATGAATACTATCAATTCCCTCTTTTCCTACAAAGAAGCGTACCCGAGGTTTGTCTGGACTACCTTGGTAGAGCGCTTCAAGGAGGGGAAGCTGTTCTTCAAACTGCTTGAGTCGTTCGGAGAGAATTTTTTGGATACGACGAGGGGGTACGGCACTATAACGATAGCGACCATTGCGAGATAGAGAAGTAATCAAGCCTTTCTCATCAAGCGTTCGCAAGATGTCATAGCAGTGAGTCCGGGGAATTCCAGCCTCGACAGCAATCTTTGTGGCACCAGATTCTCCTAACGCCAAAGCTGCTTTATATACGAGAGCCTCTTTCTCAGTAAACCCGAATTTTTGAAGAAGAATTATCAAGTCTTTTTCGTCCATATATTACGACAAAATAATAGAATAGATTAAAATAAAGCTGTTATATAATTCATATATTATAGTAATTATATGGACAAAAGTAAATTCTAGTCATATAGTCCGGCTGCTGGAGAAAGCAATGAAAAATCAAACACAAACAGCGATAATCTGTGTGGCTCTATTAATTGGATGCTTCACATGTCTACAAATTGGCGTGCAACTAGGTGTTGCTCAGGGGCGAGAGGAAGCTCTGCACGTTGTGCAGCAAGGAGAAGAAATTAAGAAGTTGAGTTGGAAAGATCACCAACTTACAGAATTACCTAAATGGGGAGGATGGCAAATGGTCTATGAAGGCCGTTATGGCATTCCGTCTCTGATTTTAACCGATGCCCGGACCGGCATGGAGGTGGGAAAAGTTGATTCTTTGGGGGTGTATTACAAAAAAGGGGATTATTATTATCCTGCCAACATGCAGTCGATGTACAAAAAGTTCAAAAAGTAAGTCTTTGAAGGCCACTAGGTATTCCTAGTGGCCATATTTTTTGTAGTTCAACTTCCTCCTGTACAGACGTCAAACTTTTCACAAAGGTATTATTTAGCAAGCTTCATTTTAGTGACCTTGTACGGTACACCGTCCTTATACGTCGTCCAGTCTCCCACTGGTTGACCATTTTCCCAGTATCCAGAACGTTTTAATTTGCCGTCATTGCGATACCACTCCCAATATCCGACAGGTTGGTCGTCTTTAACCTTCCCTTTGGACCAAATCACTCCATTGGCATGATACTTAATCAGGACATCGCCCTGCATTTCTGAGCTTTTCGCGTCGATTTTCTTTGCAGTCATGAATTTGAAGTTAATAGTTTGCTTTTATACCTTACCAGGAGAAACAGGAAGTATCCTGCCACAAAAAGGTTAAGATACCCTATTCCAAACACTATTCGTAAGGTTAAACTTTGGTTTCCAAGATGATAGAACACACCGAATCCTTGGGCAATCTCGCTAATTACGGTGAAAAGGTAGAATAAGAACTCAAGCGTGAGAAAACCTGATAGGAGTCTATACCCAAGTAGCTGCCCTTTTAGGAGGAGAAAATAGCCTGCTGCAAATGGTAGAAACACTAATACCAAGAGTAGTATTCCACGAAAATTGGTCAGAAAACTGAATCCATATTGGTGGATTGAATAAGGTATCTGAGCAATAAAATTGGCTAAGATTATTCCTGACAGGGTATGGATCTGACTTCGCAATTTCATGTGTTCAGTATATCCAAAAGTATGCCTTTGGGTATGTGATTTTTATCCTAATAGTTGGTTTGATATTCAATGAATATCTATCCTGTTGTAATACTATCCGAACTTTCAAAGAATCTTAAGACGACAATGCTACTTTAACTGAATATCATACGCCACACAGAGACGTTCAATTGCTTTTACATATTCAGGGGCAACTCCCAGCCAATATTCGCGTAAGCCGACGCGTTCAGGGTTCTTGGTGGTATGTAGCTGTATATCGTGAAGGGCGTTTTTGTATTCACGAAGGATTACTTCGTTAGGATCTCCGGTCCCACTGAGAAAGGCATCAATTCCTTCAAGGCTCGAGCCTTTCTTGCCAGATTCCTTGATGGTAATAAGCGCAGCGACATCCTGGCGTACATTACCAGAAGGGGTGAAGTGCTTGAAGCCCTCCAATTCATTTTTCCAATAGGTGAGGTCTAATTGCATAGTGATTTCATTATATCTGCTTCGCTTGTTCCCACAATTCCTCAAACCAATTTTGCATGCTCGTAGCGTAATCCTGCGACGTAGTTACCACGCCAAAACTTTCAGCAGCTGTGGTGGTCACCACTACTGTATTTCCATAAATCAGAATATTCGCTGGGCTTTGAAATCTTGAAGGAGCATAGCGTACATCACGTTGGCCGTCTTCGCCTGGGGCGTAGATTGTATCTTTCGGCTCCTGATTTCTCACACGAATAGCTCGCGTCCAAATCTTTGCCTCTGCCCGACGCTTTACCCAATCTTTTAGAAACCGTGCCCCAATAGCCTCCTCTATCTGCTGAGTTGAGCCAACATAGCAGATCTCCGTAGGGTGCACTAATAACATTTCCTCATAGATATCTTGCAACTCTTCACCCTTAAAGATGCGAACTTTGGGCTGTGTAGGCGTGTGCTCATAGAGCCGATTCAATTCTGGTACCAACTCGGCAAACGACTGACTATTCTCTTTGGCTTGCTCTTCTTTCTCTTTGAACTTGGTGAGAATAGTACGCGGCGGGTAGGGAAGATAGTGTTTACGCCCTCGACGTTCCAAAATTTCAATTAACCCCAGTTCATCTAATTTTTCTAAAAGGTAGGCAACAGAAGTACGAGGCAACCCAACTTTCTCCGCAATGGGAACAATATTTGATTCGCCAAGTTCAAGGGAAGCCAGGTAGGTACGGGCTTCTTTTTCTCCTAATCCAAGTTTTTTGAGGTATTCCGGCAAATCCATATAATGACGAAAATATATGTCGTTAATTGAGTAATTATACAGCATCAACCAAGAAAAGTCAATATATTAATGGCTATATATATTGACATAACATGCTTCTAGTGCTATAATTCCCGCAACATCAAGGCCGGGGGAAGCGAAAGCAGAACCACGCCGAGAGAGGAACTTAACATCATGAATATCACAAATGAAATCGAAGTCGTCGTTACAGAGCAGCATTGGGGCTTTTCCAACGGACGTATGTCACTGCGTGGGATAGAGATTCCAGCTGTAGTAGCTGAGCGCCTCGCTCAGGAGGGCGTGCTTGAAGAATTAGAGAGCTCAGAAATGCCTATTAAGCATCCCGCGCTCGTAAAGGCAATCAGAGAGATGGGCCATCAGATTGGCCTCCGACGTAGGTATCAGTTTACGCATATTCATAAAAGATCTGTTGAGTGCGGCATTATCTATTCAATAGTTCGTGTCCCGAAAGGGAGACACTTTCGAATAAATTATGCGCCTGATCAGGGGGAATTTGTGGAAGTGCACTACGATAGAAGTAGAACTCTTGATAGCTATCCCAACAGATATACCTGCGCAGACTGTGATGCCACCGAATGGTTCGTCGCTGACTGAGAACAGTTTGGTGGTTAATTCCCACTATGTGCGTGTCATGCACATCGTCCCACTGCTAGGAAAGGGACAGAATTACTCGCAAGCGGTGCGAGGAGACAGTAGGCTTTCCGAATGTAGGTGCCTATATCTTAAACCGACCTTCTTATCCGGCTTCACTCTCATTCGAGTGGAGCCCGAACTAGAGGGAATTGTCCCTTTAACAATTTGACTGGGTGGCGACCAACGCAGGAAATTATAAATGAAAGAGAGGATCTAAGTGGTCCTCTCTTATTTTTATACCAACTTTTCACGCATTCCTAACCAGTATCTACCTTGCTCCAGTACAGTCCTAACTTTCAAAGGATCGGGCAGCAAATAAAAATGTACCCCTTCGGGTGCTTCTTTAGCTAAATAGTCCGAAGGATTCTAACCGCTTTCTCTGTCGCTAATATTGACAATGAATACCTTTTGTATATAAATAGAATCATGAAACCTCTTGAATGGAATCCAGAAAAGAATAGTAAACTTACTCGAGAACGAGGATTTTCTTTTGAGGATATCCAGGTTGCGATTGAAGAAGGAAAACTATTAGATGTGGTGCGCCATCCAAATGTGAAACAGTATCCTAATCAATGGATGCTCATAGTTGCCCTTGAAAGATATGCATACGCAGTTCCTTACGTTGAAAAGGAGGATTGTCTCTTTCTTAAAACAGCGTTTCCTAGTCGAAAATATACAAAAAGATATTTCCAAAGTACGTAATTATTTATATGAACCCAGCACTATACTACGAACTAGACCCTGAAGAGCAGGAACTTTCCAACTCTATTGAGAATGAGGAGTGGGTTTCTGTAGAAAATGTTGAAAAAGTTAAACAGCAGTTGCTAGAATCGGCTCACCTGACAGGAGCAAAGACTAAGACTATTAATATTCGCCTACCTGAGCGAGATTTACATCGTCTTAAAGTCAAGGCCGCACAAGAGGGGATGCCATATCAAACACTTGTAGCTTCAATTCTGCACAAGAATATTTAGTCGAAGATCTATCAAAGTATTGCTGGTAGGGAGATTCACTCCAACATTTTGCAGTATATTTAAACAGTAGCCGGCACGTGATTTGATGTGTAAGTGAGCATCATCTTGCATGTGAAAAAGAAAGTACTTCACAAGAAGGGAAGTATTAAGACTGTTTCTTAGGCTACTGCAAACTTTTCTCCGAGAAGTCGGGGAAGTATCTGCTTCAACTCTTCAGCATAGCTAGGATCCAAAAAGAGAAATTTATGCTGGGTACCATCAGCTACCGTAATGAAAAATTTAGAGTCTTGGAAGAGTTCAAATTTCTGAATATTCTCAAAAGAGAGAGAATAGTTCTTAGGGTTAGATTGCAAAATATCTGCCAACGATTGTTGAACTAGCAGGTTGCGACCATTCAGCTCTAGTTCTTGTCGGTTCCAGAAGAAGTTTGCTGCTCCGTAATCCACATTTCCAATAAGTGTATTCTCCCCTGTAGCAGGAACTTCAATGAAATTTAGACTATCATTTGTAACTAGAAGTGAGTTTTCATTGTTTGTCATTATCCCTTGCCCTCCGAGTATAGAGAAACCGTGCCGGTTAAGGTTCATAATGCCGAATAATCCAGCTTGGATATTGGCGGGTAGTGCAGGGAGAGGAGCTGATGTGGAATCTGGTATCGCCACGGCATCTCCCTTAGAGGTAGTTTGAGGTTGTATGATTGCAGGTGTGTCTAAATTAATGGCTTTCATTCGTCTTACGACAACAGCTCCGAGGACTGCAATCCCGATTGCGCCTACTACAAAGAAGGAAAGTACTACAATAAGTGTGGAGTTACTGCCAGTTCCACCAGGAGCTGCTTGGTGAGTAAGGGCAAAGTTTCCAATATACGCGAGGAAGGCAAGAATAAACGGAAGTGCCGCGATTAGATTAATCTGGGAGTACTGCTGATCCAGAATAAGCATCGCCTGGTTTGTCTGTGCAGTGTTCTTACCTTCAGTTGGTATGCGTGTGTAAAGATGATATCGAATATACTCAGCAGCTGCGCTAAGGAGTGGTAGAGCAGCTACTCCAACGATAAATAGGATCCTAATAGTACTCGTAAGCCAGGGAAGCTGGCTAGAATATATATCCGCCAATTTGAGTACAACGACTGCAATAACAAGGCCGAGAGGAGCATTAAGGACGAGCTGATATATCTTGTACAGTTGTCGAGTTGTGAAAACCCTGAGAAAGGTGCTACTAGTTCCATCATCTGGAATAGCACGGATGACTCTACCTGCTTTAATATGCAATGTAGCTTGAACTACTAACAATGCAAAAAGAACAAAGAAGATAACCCAGCCCATATTAAGGTAGGACATAAGTCCGCCAAGAATAAGTAGGATAACTGGTAGCTTTATAAGAAAAATATAGCCGGTTATGCTTTCTGCATTACCTGCAACTTTCATCGCTGCGGTATTGATAGTATTTGTTCTTTGGCGCGGATCAGGAATAAATAAAAACAGAATTTTAGAAAGTAATCCTTCCTGATTGGTACCAGGATTTGAATCTGAGGGATTCAGCAATTGTCGCCCCTTCTTTTGGACAAAGAGTAATAACCCACCAAAACCTGCAAAGGCTGCACCAATTATGAGTAGTAAGATGGTGCCGAGCCATGAGCTTGAGAAGTCGTCTGTTTGTGCTGTGCCCGGATCAGTTGAGCTATAGCGAACAGTAATGCTTTCTCCTATTTGGAGCGGTGTGGAACCACGTGTAGATGGTGTAAAGCTATGACTTTGGCCAGTGGAGTCATTAAAGCTAATGGTCGGGATATAGTAGGTTGTAATCGTGGTCGTATGGGTAGTAGGGTCTGTGCCATTCTGTGTTTCTTGGGAAACACTTGTGATCGTGCCAGTCGTGGTGACTGAGTTATTAAGGAAACTTCTTGTTGTAAAGTAGTCTTTTATACCAAATACAAGGAGGAGAAGTCCGAACACGAGTAGGGGGATAGCTATGAAGCTGAGGCAAGATTTTCTCATGAAAGGGGGTTAATGAAGTCTATTTCTAGTGTACCCCGCCTTTTCTGCACTTAATAGCTAGAGTCCTCGTGCCTGAGATAACTAACCTGATACTAGTTAGTAATTGGTATCATTATTTATAACCTTCCTAAATCCTCATTACCCGAGAGTAGAGGAAAAAGTCATCATTAGTTGTCCATAAAACAACCATCTAAACTATTTCAGGATCGCAATCAAAACCAGTCGAGTATCGTATGGTGCCTTGAAGAAAAACATCTTTAAAGCTATAGTTGCGCGCATGGAGGTGCACGTGAAATGGGAATTGATGAAATTGGCCAGGTACGAATACTCTGGAAAATTGATAAGACCCTGGTCTTTGATAGTCGTAGAATAAAAGTGGCGCGCAAAGTAGTTTGCGAAGTGCGGATTACTATAACTGAGTCTAAACCAGTACCTGGATTTATTGACAGGGAAAGGATGTATACTGGTTTGCGCGCAGTCTCGGAAGATGGTGAGATATTTCAAGCCAACTGGAATTGTTTTTCCGACGATGGAATGAATGATAACTGGCAGATCCTAAAGCAAGATGGATCTGAAGATCATGAGCAATGGTGGGTTGATGCAACGGATGTAAACGAACTCTCTGAGCGCGACCCAAAAAACAACTATGAGTACTACGAGTACTCATCTGGAAAAAAGAAAAAAGCAGTTCCAGGTTACTCTCTTGGGGTATAGCCGGCTACAATCGACTATCCCGCTACCCTCAGTAGAGTTACGCGCTCATTTCTCTTTAGTCACAATTAAGGGTCTCCGGTAACACGTTACGTTGTTTCTGATGGGTGATCTAAAACAGGCTAGTACAGAAGGGATTAAAACAGTGGCTGTTTCTTGGGGTTACCAGGATGAGAAAATTCTTGCTAAAGAGAGTTCTAACTTTATTCTTACTCGTCCACAGGATACTGGATCGTTGATTCCGAAACTCATGCTGTATTAATGATCGAAATTGGTCTTGTGCAGTATTATTTACACCCTTCCCAAATCCTCAAAAATTGTTTCCGCGTAAAGTTTGCTAGTTGTGCAGACTGTAAAACAATCATATTGCTCGATCCAGCCTGAATGGTCTGGTAACAAACCTGGTCACGCCATACCCACTGGTGAACATTAGTAGTTAAAGGTTCTGGTGTATAGCGAAACTCGGTCACTGACCAGCCCACTTCTTCGTTATGCTTTTGTGTTCGCAAACCCTCAGGGAGTAGACAGCGGACTTTAACGCCGATATTTACTTGGCTTTCCAAATATTCGTGATAGAACTTTTCATCTAATTTGTACCAGTTCTCTAGGTTTCCAGATGAATAGAGGAAGAAATCATCATCAGTTTGTGCGGTATCCATAAAATGACGGTACCATTCCCGCATAGAAAGAGGGGTATCATACACAGTCACCAGGGGTACCTCAGCTGGAATTGCCTGAATGTTAGTGAGGCTGGGAACAATGTTTTCAATTCTATCCTTGAGATCTTCTACAAGTGTCAAAAGCTGGCTAGGTGGGAGCGCCTGGTAATAGGGGCGCTTACCTTGAGAGACTTCTTTTATAAGGCCGCGGTCAAGTAAGTCAGGAAGTAGTAAGTACAAGGCCTGCCTACTGGTATTAAGGTTGCGTGCGGTTTCGGTAACGGTTGCTGGGCCACTGCGAAGTAAACCCAAGTAAAGCTCAGTTTGGTTACGGCTTAGACCTAAATACGAAAGGGTCTCATTGATGTAACGGATATTTTTCATATGTCAATAAAAGTATGACACTTAATCATATATAAGTCAATATAAACCTGAAAATATATCATTATATTATTGACATTTATATTTCTATATGGTTAAATTGCGAATTCCAAACCTGCAAAGGTGGTGAACATTCACATGAACAATAAAACTGATTACAACCAACTCGCTGGAGATTTTACTGACTACAAAGCGAATAAGAATAGTATCGAATGGGTACAGGGTTACAATCGCTTGACTGGCCTTTTGGGATTCTCATTGAAGCCGGGTGATACCGTACTCGACTTTGGGTGCGGCACAGGAAACTATGCGCGCACGTTGAAGGAAACGTATCCTGGCCTCGTTGTTATCGGGGTAGACTCGGCGCAGTCAATGGTGGATGAGGCCCGTCGACTTGACCCTTCGGGAGATTATGTACTATACAACGGCGGGATTCAGGACGAGGACAATCTTAAAAGTTACTCAGGTAACTTGGAGGAGCTTGTTAATGGACGGGTTATTAATGCCGCTGTGGCTAACTTTGTTTTCTGTACAATGCTCAACCCATACGAGATCTTGGGAATCTGTAAAGAAATTCACAAGGTTTTAAAAACAGGATGCCCATTTTACATCATGGAAACCAATTGGCCTGTTGCTAACGGAAAGGATTACGGGCAATTTAGGTGCCTGCATTATCCTGAACTTAAGCAGTTCCAAGAGGTGGAGACTATTCTTCGCAAACCCGACGGAAGTGAGGTTCTTGTAACAGATTTATATCTGGGCGATACTTTTTACGGGCACGTTTTGGGAGATATAGGAGTTTCGTGTACATACGAAAATGAACCAGAAAATGGAGTCTTTCGATCTCGTCACTACTGGGATAGTCCGATCATGCTTAGGAAGATTGTGTGGAAGGAGTGATAGATATGTTTGAAGCACTTGAGAGCTTACTAAGCTTTTTACAGGGCCACTGAGAAATCAGTGGTCTTTTAATGCCAACAATAGTTTAGGACTTGTAGAGTGGGTTTCTTGTTTTGAGAATGTCCCTAAACATCGTCAAAATCAGATATCATGTATTACATGATAGCTGAATCAAAAATCTTTACCTTTACTCACAATGCTTATGGTGAGGACAGGTTTATCCTACCGCAAGTGTGCGACGGCTACATATTATTGGGTATAGCTGATGGACACAATGGAACAGTGGCAGCGGAGCATTGTTCTCGCCATGTAATAAATGGTTTTTTAGAAAGCTCTCAAGCAGATCCTGGTGAACGTATGTGCGAGGCCCTTCAAACAATATTAGAAGATTTAGCAGAGGAAGTTTCTGGGACTACGCTCTCTCTATGTTGTGTAGATATGGAATCTTCCCAGATGTGGGGCGCATTTATTGGGGATTCTCCTATTGTGCAGTATCAGAAAGATAATTCGTATAGTTCACCTATTCCTCATAATGTGCGCTGTAATTCAAGGGAGTTAGAACGGATTTTACTGCAAGGTGGCCGTGTAGAAGGAGGCTATTTAAGGGATGATGCTAATCGCGGACTACAACTGAGTCGTTCAATTGGCGATGCGTCTTTCGGAGGCCCGATATTACGTGACCCTGAAGTTTTCACAAACAACACTATAGATTGCCGAGCTATTGTGGTGGCATCTGACGGGTTCATAACAAACTCTGATGATATTGAATCTTTAGGAGAGGTTCTAGTCGAAGGAAAAGCTTCAGTATCTGATTGGTCCCAGAAGAGAAAATACGACGACGACGCATCAGTTGTGATTCTCTATATCTAAATGGGCAGTCAAGAAATAAGCTCTTATTGCTGTTTTTATTACACGTGTGCTTGTCCCCACACACCCTCAAAAAACATATGCATAGTCTGATAATACGAAGCACTCGAAATCAACATTGCGTATGGCCGTTCCTTGGTTTGCGAAAAAATAGCTACCTTATCGTCATACATGTGAATATGGCTTTCTGGCGTAAACCACTCGGGAGCGATTCGAGCTTCGCGGTTCTCACCCGGGGCAATACTCACTTTTTTGTATCCTGTCTTGGTGTATTCTTTAATATCCTTGGCAAGTCGGAGTGAAATGTACTTAATTTTCCGCTTGGCCACTTGTTCTAGGTAGTCTTCAATAAATGTGTTGCCCACATGACTGTGGCCAGAGGCATAGACAGGAATGGCACGGATTTCTTTTGCATTCGTCTGGAGTGATAGTCGAAAAACTTCCTTAATACCTTCAACTCCTTCAAACATCTGTACAGATGGCTTGGCATCCTCCTGCTTATATAAGGAAAACAGGAGTGGGACGACGTCATCAACTTTCTTAAGCCTTGCCACCATGATTTCCTTTAGTCGGGCCGGAGAAGCGGCAGTGTAGTGCTGGCGCCGATTGCGTACAGTCATACTGATCAGACCAAGCTGACGGAAGCTCTCAAGGTAGTTATAGACAGTAGTACGTTTAATACCTGCCCGTTCAGCAATAGGGATGATGCTTGACTCTCCAAGTTCTACCATGGCTAAATACACCCGTGCCTCTTTATCGGTGAGGCCAGTTTCTTGGAGCGCGGTTATTAATTGGGTATTTTCCATAGTGTCTATTAATATAGACATATTATAGCATTAACCTGATATCTAGTCAATTATATACTATAAATACTGTCTATATTATTGACATTTAGCCAAAAAACGTGTATATTTCCGCCAACGCTCAATTGAGAGTGTGAACGTTTACACAGCGACAGGAGCACAGTACTTACACATGAATATCTTAACTCTTACCACCGAAGGAAAGGCACGTATCGCACTGAGCGAAGGACTGCAGGACATCGTTGAGGGAGGCGGCTACGGTCGCATCCTCGGCCTTGGCCAGGCAGTCGCCGACGTTCAGGATGATGAGCCTATCATCGGCGATGAGGCTACAGAGTTCAGTCGTGAGGCAGAGCTTAACCCCTGGCGGTACCAATCGTTCGTCCGCACCGCGTGCGCCCTTGTTAGAGAAGCGGGACTTCAGGCTCCGTTTATCATCGACATGGGCTGCGGTCCGGCGATCCTCTCATCGATGATCGCCAAGGAGATTCCGACTGCCCAGGTAATGGGCATCGACCTCTCCGAGGACATGTTGGCAATTGCCAGCAGTACCGCGCGGACGTTTGGGGTAGCCGACAGGCTCAACCTGCACCGACACGACATGCGACTTGTCGCCGGAGGAGCCTCACGGCTTGCCGACCTTGTTGTGTCACGCAACATGCTGCATCGGGTTGAGGGCCTTAGCGATGCCCTCTACAAACTCGTTTCGGCCGCAAAGCCGAATGGGGGTATGGTTTGCCTCGCCGCCTTTCGCCAGGTCTCCGACCTGAATCCGAAAGGGCAAGCGGCGTTTGTCTCGGCTGTTCGAGCGCGAAGTGGTTATGAGAATTTGGAGCGCGCTTTTGTGCGTGCCTACATCTCCGCCCCAAGCTTCATACAGTATAGGCAGGCTGCCTTGGCAGTCGCAAACCGGCTCGATGTCGCAGACATGCAGGTGCGGGCAGGGAAGAACAATAACGTTGTGGTATTCTTCCGGCGTTAGGGTTTGGTCCCTCTGTGATCGAGTACGATCCGGCATATCTGCCGTTAGCTCAATATTGTCGCTGAACACATATGCGGAATCAGTAGTGATGCTGACCTGGGGATACCAACATGGCCCAGACAAAAGGTGAGTAGAAGTGTTTCTTTTCCGGCTTAAGCAATTGCTTGAGCCTGATCTAGAGAGTCTTCTCTGTAATGATGTTAGGACAGAACCATATGAGCGAATTAATTCAATTTTCTGGCGATTCAGCCAGTATTCGTAATCAACCCGTAGAAAAGGGTTTTTTAGTGCACATAGAATGTGCTTCTGGAGATGAAGCGTACGAAGTTGGTCGCACAAACCAAAAAGCAATGCTTGGCAGCGTGCGGGCTGAAAATGCTCCACAGTATCGCTTTACTCGAGAAGACTCTCTTGTGAATCTACGTGCTGCCGACCTTCGAGGTATACATACGTATCCTCACGACATTCATATGAAGGGGTTAGGCGGCAATGACCATCAGTATCTTATCGCTTCTAGCGAGGTAACCCGTACCTATGAGGCTGATGGAATCGAGACAGTGCGTGCGCCTGAATCTGGAGTGGCTTGTCTTACAGTTACTGCGGGTTTTCATGAGCAGTCCGGCCAAACGGTTGAATCTGCAACAGAAGCTGCATATACGAAGCTTTTTGAAAAAGTACAAGAGCTAAGAATGCACCCGCTTCGTATCTGGAACTACATGCCTAACATTAATGACGGTGCCGACAGTGAAGGAAATGGTGCGAGTGAGCTGTATAAGCAGTTCAATGCTGGTCGGCACAAAGCTTGGCAGGCGTACGATCCTGATTTTTCAGAGGTCTGTTCGGCAACCGGCATTGGAAATACTAACCCGTATAAAGGGATAGATATCACGTGCCTCGCCACGAAGCACCCGGTTATTCACTTGGATAACCCGAACCAGATTCCGTTTTTGCAGTATGATGCCGAGCGTTTTGGGGTTCAACCATGTTCACGACGGGGAACAATACACCTTACCCCTGGCGGCATTGAGATCTATATTTCTGGTACTGCCAGTATTACAGGTCAGGACAATCGATTCGCTGGGGATATAGAACCAAAAGATATTCGGATGCAAACCAGGCAGACTCTTGAAAATATCCAGGCACTTGTCTCTCAAGAAAATCTGGCTGCATATGTAAGCGTAGATCAGGATATTCCTGAGTATCAACTCGCTGATCTCAAGGCACTTCGGGTGTACATACGAAATGAAGAAGACCTTCCGATTATTCAGGAAGAACTTGAAGCTGCAGGAATTCCTGCAAATCAGATTATGTACCTTAAGGCAGATATTTGCCGAAAGTTACTTGATATCGAGATTGAGGCAATGATTGTTTAATGTAAGGCCACCTGAATCTGGTGGCCTTCTTTTTATATTAGACACTTTTCAGTACACATCGTACGAATGTAGCCTGGTGTAGAATCTATAAAGTGGGTATCATTACACCATGAATGAGTTTCCTACGAACTACACAAACCCACCGTCGCCAGAGCAGCTAACACCTCGAGTTGAAGAGGTTCTTCCTGAGCTGCTTTCTGAAGAACAAATCAAGAAGATTGAGGCGTTATATAAAGATGCCTATGAGAGTCGCTATGTAGGCGATGAATGGTTTGAGGAGTCAACCATGAAAAACACATCCTTGGTTGCTTTGTATAAACAGGGGGAGGATATTTTGGCAGCCATTAACTTCAACCAGGAGCGGATGATTTCAATTGCTGTGCTTTTTAATGCAACTAATCGAGGTGCTATCCTAATAAGTTTCTTGGAAGAGTTAACTAAAACTCATCCGCATGCCTGGATTACGGTTGCTATTGATGCCCCAGCTATGCTCAAGGTTATGGCTAACAAGCGGCTTGATTTTGATCTTATTAATGATCCTGCACATATCCAAGCACTTTTTCAGTCTACCCAAGGAACTGATAGTCCTGTAGAGCTTGTTATGAGTGAAGAGACAGTGCCAGGTCTAACTCCTAAGCAGGCTGAGAGTGATATAGTACTTCCTGCATTTTCTCGAGAAAATTCTTACCACGGTGCAGAATACAAGCAACTTGTGTTTCAACATAGGGTTGAGCTGCAAGACTTGAACTAATTGAGTGTGTAGGTTTTTTAGATCAGCACCTGTACCATACATTAATTGAGAAACTGATAAGATAATTGTGAATAGCCCATCAATCACATGTTCTTAATCGCATCCCGTAATCTGTTCCAAGAGAAAAGTCGCCTTGCAGTTAGTGTGGGCGGTGTTGCCTTTGCAATTATCCTCATGGTTGTTCTTTTTGGAATCTACAATGGCTCCATTGATCGGGATGTAAAGTTTATACAAGAAAGTCCGGCAGATATTGTCATACTGCGCCAGGGAATGGTTGATATGTACAAGGGCGTTCCACTTGTGTCTCTCGCAGATATTGAAAAGATTCGTCAGGAACCGGGTGTACAAAGTGTCACGCCTGTTATCTCTTTGCGTCCAGCTGTAGAAAAAGATGACAAACAGTACAATCTAATCATCTCAAGTTTTGATCCTTCAGACCTTAGTCAGGGTCCTTGGGCGCTGTCGCAGGGGACAAAGCAGATTACTGATGATGAAATACTCATTCCAAGTGCATTGGCTAAGAAGCTGGGCAAGTCGGTGGGTGATACATTGATCTTTTCTGAGTCTACTAAGTCGTGGCGAATTGCTGGATTAGTGCCAGATGCGTCAAGTTTTGGCAATAATTACTCCTGGATAACGTATTCTGCAGCGCAATCATTTATCACTGTTCCAAATACGGTAAGTTTCGCGTTTGTGAAACTTACTCAGCCAAGCGATGTTGCACACGAGGCCAAGGTTTTGCAGGCAAAATATCCTCAAATAAATGTGCGTGACAAAGCAGCGCTGGTTCAAGAAGAGAAAACAAGCTTAGGTGATTCGTTCCTACCAATTTTGCAAGCTATTCTTGCAATTGCAGTTCTGATTGGTACGGCCGTAATTGGCATCACTATCTATACGTCTGTCCTGGATAAATCGAGGGAGGTTGGAATCCTCAAGGCAATTGGGATTAGTAATAAACAGTTGTACCTGACTTCACTTACACAAGCGCTACTCACAACAGTGTTAGGGCTTCTTGTTGGTATTCTTCTCTCGTTTGCTGTTGGGTGGTTTATATCTACGGCGCTTGATCTGCCGGTTCAAATAAGCCAGTGGACGATTGCATGGGTATCAGGATTGGCCCTCGTCATGGGATGCATAGCTTCACTTATTCCCGTCAAACGACTTGCTTCAATTGATCCAGCTGAAGTATTTAAATCATGAACGTCATAACCGCACAGAACATAACGAAGATTTACGGTACGGGTGAGTCAAAAGTCACTGCGCTTGATGATGTTTCTTTGAATGTCGCTGCGGGCGAGGTTGTCCTCATTATGGGTCCTTCCGGCTCTGGGAAAACTACACTTCTCCTTGTACTAGGTACGCTTTTACATCCTGATTCCGGGGTTGTGACGATTAATGAACAAAATGTGCACGAGCTCTCTAACCGTGATCTACCAGGGCTTCGGCTAAGGAAAATTGGGTTTATCTTTCAACATTTTAACTTGCTTTCGGCCCTTACGGCTCAAGAGAATGTAATGGTTCCGCTATTAATAGCCGGAGTAAAAAGTTCACAGACAAAAAAGAAGGCGGGAGAACTCTTGAAGCGCCTCGGCGTTGCTAAGCGGGCTGGAAGTCTTCCTCAGAATTTATCAGGTGGCGAAAAACAGCGTGTGGCCATTGCTCGTGCTATGGTTGGTAGTCCTAGCATCCTGCTTGCTGATGAGCCAACGGCCAATCTTGATTCAAAAACTGGTCATGAAGTTGTCGAAATACTCTACAAGTACGCTAAAGAAGAGGGTAAGGCTGTCGTTATAGTGAGTCATGATCAGCGTATTCGAGATATAGCTGACAGGGTGGTCCTCATTGAGGATGGGAAGTTAAAAGAAGTTTGATATTTCCTTTAAGCATGAGCTACTCAAGCTTTTGTATGAAGAAATCCAGATTCCAGTTCGCGGTGTGGTTGCACAGCACCGGTTCAGTAAATTGCCAGTTCAGTATCCAACAGAAATAAGAGCGTTGTTGGATACAACCGATATTGTCGATTTTACCAATTTTCTCCAGATTGAGCGCAATGGAAAATGGCTCATTGTGAACGTCACCTGGGATTCACCACTTAAAAAACTTGGCTTTCCGGTTAATGAAAATTGGGATGGACTTAGTGATATGCGGATGATCGTTGAAGAGATGTGGAATCCTGAAGATTCAATCGCATTTAAAAAAGAAAAAATCGCTGCCCTGCCAGAGCATGTTCAAAAAGCACGAGAAGAGTTTCTTGCTCAGCTCACTTCTTGGCTTGAGCAGGTTCGGGGAGAGTAATTTCTGGGATTATTCTGAATGATTGTTTGGAATTTTAAGTAATTCAAAGATAAAATAAGAATATATATTTATCGTCAACTTAGTTTAATGTTCATGCTTAACGACGAGTCTCCAAAAAGTGCCGAAGAAGTCCCGTTACAGGCTCAGTCGGAAGTTACTGAAATATCTAGTAACCCTTTTTCTGACAAAAAAAGCGTATCCAAAGCCGGTATATTTGCTGCAGTTATTATTCTGCTAGTAATTGGTGGAGTAGCTGTATTTGCTGCTCGGAAATCTAAAACGAATAGCACGGATTCTGTTCAAGCATCTCCAACGCTCGGCGCATCGATGACTCCAGGCCAGGGTAGTCAGGGTGTAGCAGTACCACCGTCAGGAGCAATTTCTGATGTAGACAATACACTTCCTAGTTGCGGGGCAAATCCGTTGCTTCACACCGTGCCTCTTGCTGATGATCATCTTCTTGATGTTTCGCCTCTGGGCAATATTAATCCGCCTGGGCATACAGTGCCTTCAGATCACATTGGTCTTGGGTTGACGGTGGTTACAACGCCTTCCAGCGACACAAACCAGCCTGGAAATGCTAAATCAACCACTATTCAGGCTTCAGTATTTGCTCCTGCTGATATCACGATTTTCAAGATTCATGCCCAAACTGTAACTGAAAATGGCAAGTCAAATAGTGATTATAGTATTTTCTATCATCCATGCCGTGAAGTTACTATGTACAACAATCACATTCCGGTACTCAACACTGACTTGATGAGCTTTATGACCGCTCATAAGTCTGAGGCCACGTGTCAAACTCAGGCAAATACAGGTTCTACGACCAATGAGTTTTGTGATTACGCAATTACCTATAAGGCCAAAGAGGGGGCAGTTCTGGGTACGGCAGGAGGAGCTGGTCAGGCTACTGTAGGAATTGATTACGGGTTGTATGATACTCGAACAACTCCACTCGCGTATTTAAATACTGAACTTGCGAAAACTGCTCAATCAACTGAAATTCTGCACAGTGCCTGCCCAATTGATTACTATCCAGCTGATATACAAGCCATGCTGTATGCCAAGTTGGATCAGACGGGCACAAAATCTGATCACCCTTCATGCGGAACCATTATGCAGGATAAAGCAGGAACAGTTCAGGGTAACTGGTATGTAAAGGGATCTGCTTTAGAAAACTGGCCAACGGTGTTTGCAGTTCTGCATAATTCTACCGATGCCTCAGTTGGAGTTGTTTCTATTGGTGGAACTATCGCTGACCCTGGAATGATTCGGTTCAATGTTGCTAAAACAGGAACCACAAACCTTGAACCTAGTTTAACTCAGGCTGGAACACTCTACTGCTATACGACAAATATTGCTGGGCCTAATGGTACAGTTTCAGCTACTAATCAGGTCTTGTTACAGCTTTCTGCCGATGGAACTTTGCAAGCTGAAGATCAAGCAGGAAATTGTACGGGTAGTTTGGCGTTCAAAAGCCCAACTACGTATACACGCAATGCTCATTGATTGGGTTTTCTATTAAAGAAATTAGGGTATCTCGATTAGAGCTAGACTAGTAACGTTTGCAGTAAGGTAGGCGCAGTCCTAAATACAGAAACGACCCTTGATATACATCGAGGGTCGTTTCTTCAGCAAAAGAATAAGGGACCGCAGTTGCGGTCTCCTTCTAATTTTGGTGCGGCGCACGCACCTCCTGTTCAATCGGGCATCCATCAATAAAGAGTGCTCGGTAGACAGCTTCGGCGACTTTGAGAGGAGGTGCAAATGTTGGCGGAAAACCACTCCACATATTGTCTTGTTTAGCGAGAACATCCATGACTTTGCGAACCGATTCAGGGTCGTAGAAACCCGTATCGATGCCGCCGGGGCGAACCTCAAATGGGGTAATCCCCATATCGATGAGTTCTGCATGTATTCCTCTGACAAAGCCAGTTAGTGCGTGTTTTGCTGCAACATGTGCACTCCCGAATCTGTACCCGCGAACTCCGCTCATCGAAGTGATGAAGACGATTTTGGCGGGCAGATCTTTTTTGACCTGCTCCCGAAGGTGTGGCAGGAAATGCGTGAGTAAGCAGTGGGTTGCAACAACAATTCCTAGTTCTACTTCCAGTAATTTTGGGCTAATTTTCTCTACTGGGAGGTAGGGATTTTCGTCAGGCAGATCGTATGTTCCGGCTCCAAGTCCTAAACTTTGGATCCAGGAAAACGGGCGACCATCCAGTGCTTTAATGATTTCAATTGCGCCAGTGTCAGTTGTTGCATCAGCCGCACAATATGAAATCAGATCTGCATTGCATCCTAAGTCGATTAAGCCGTTGCGGATGTTTTCGAGTGAATCACTATTGCGCGCTACCATGAGTACAGGTACGTCATGGCGGGAAAGGTGAGCGGCACACGCTGTGCCGATATTCATTTTGTGGTCGATACCACAAATGGGGATAGAAGTGTGGGTTGGCTCGTTGTCGTGTGTGAAAACGTGACGAACAGGTTTTGTTCCACAGCCTGTAATTACACAAGTAGTTCTTATTTGCATTTTCTTCTCAAAGTTCCGAGGCACATTATAAGAATACAGGAAAAATATTCAATAATTATGAACTTTATTTAATTTACTATACAGTTTACAGGTTTAATGATTTGTGTTAGTATTCGTCGTAAATAACGACTTTTATGAGCAAAAGTATCAATCTTACTCTTAGGGAAGCAGGTCTAAGCGCAAAAGAAGCAGCTCTCTATGTAGCAATGCTCAGTTTGGGAGAGGTCGGAATTACCGACTTAGCTGCAAAAGCAAAGTTGAAGAAGTCCACAGCCTATATGGTAGTGGAGAGTTTGAGAGAAAAAGGGTTGGTTGGTTCGTTTCGTTCCCGCTCGGGAACAAAGTTTGTGGCAACTTCTCCGAAACAGTTTTTGGACCGCGCGCAGAAACAGCTTGATGAATTACAAACTGTGATTCCTCGGCTTGAAGCTCTCCAGCGCTCACAAGGTGTAGAGCCGACCATCTCATACTATCGGGGGAAGGAAGGGTATTTTATCGCTGTTGCCGACTTCCTCAAGGTTCATAACTCAACAGTACGGCAAATGGGTTCGCTGACAGAAATTCAGAGTGTTATTGGTGCGGAGTACGATACGACGCAGATAGTGCCAGAGCGAATCAAGAATAATATCTTTTTACGTGCGCTCTACTTTCCCTCAGAAATGAACGAAGTTGCCAAACGAGATCATACAGGGGAACTGCGCGAAATTCGCCTGATGCCAGATCAGTTCTTCCACCGTGCCTATACCATGATTTATGGTGATAAAGTTGCAATTGTGAGTAGTCGCAAGGAGCTTGTCACTGTAATTATTGAGAGTGCAGAGGTTGCAGAGAGTGAGCGGCAGAAGTTTGATTTGCTTTGGAACTTGCTGGGGGAGAGCGCTCGGCTATAGTATATGCAACTAAATAGTTGCATAATAATTCTGATACTGCTACAGTAAGTCAGAAATATAGTAACCAACCCGTATGCAAGACATCATCGAACGAAACATTACAGTAAAAGCGCCGAAAGAGCGTGTGTATAGCGCAATTGCTGACCCAACCCAAGTTACAACCTGGTTTCCAGATGCCGTTGAAGGGAAGTACGAAGTAGGTGAGCAGCCAATCTTCGACTTTGGTACCGAAGGAAAAAGCCGTATCTACATCGTCGATGCTAAGCCGTTTGAGTACTTTTCCTATCGTTGGGTAGCAGGTGAAACAGGGGTTGTAGACGATGTTACAAAAGTCGCTAATACTCTTGTAGAGTTCATGATTGAGGAAATGGGCGGTGAAACTAAAGTGACCGTGAAAGAGTCTGGATTTAGCGCGTATGCCGCTGATGTTGCTCAGGAAAAGTTCGACATGAACTCTGGTGGTTGGGAGTACATGATGAACCGTCTCGAAAAATCTCTGACAGACTAATGCCCACAGCAGAGATTTTCAGAGCTCTTGGAGATCCAATCCGCCTCGAGATGGTGCAGCGCCTCTCGAGCGGATCTTCATATACACTCACGAGTGTCTCAACTAACCTTGGTATTTCTCGCCAGGGTGCGCGCAAGCATTTGGACGTGCTTCAACATGCACATATCGTTGTTTTGAAGCCGCATGGCAGAGATGTGTTTGTAGAACTTGAGCCAGCAACATTCGACGCTGCCAAAGAGTTTATTTTGAACGTGGAGAAACAGTGGGATCGTCGATTGGCGAAGTTAAAATTGTTTGTTGAAGAGGATTAACTTTATTGCAAAGTCCAGACTTCAATGGAAATAGTATCCCCAATAGTTTTACTTGTTGCCTTCAACACAGCTTTATTGAGCGGCAGGAAGTGAGTTCCATCTCCAGTTGGTAGGCAGGTAACTGCACATTCATGATCTTCAATTTTTGCTGTGACTTTTGTTGCCTTGCCGGTACCAAGAAAAATCGCTGAGTCAGGCCATGTAACAAAAGTCCAACCTCCAGGTTTATCTTCTTTCATTATTTGACCTGTAAATTGTACGGTTTTCATAGAGAATTTTATAGTTCCAATAAGGAAAAAGAGGCAGGAGTAGGCGATCCAGGATCGCCGAGAATTGCGTGACGTTGTGTCACTGAGTTGAGAAGGATTCCTACGCCAATAACGAGATTCTTGGGTAAATTCATGTCTTTCACGTGTCTGCTACCACGAGATTAATCTACGGCCTTCCATATCTTGTCGGATTGACTCCATATTTCCGCATAGCGAGGTATAGAGATCTTTTAGCTCATTAATTGGAATGCAAAGTCCCAATTTTTCTGCTAATTCCTGCAAGACAGATAAGGTATAGATGTCTACGTCCGGTTGAACCGGTGCTGTACGCATGACTGCCTCCTTGGAGTGTTGACTCCTGTCTTCTTTTCCTTTCAAAGTGCATAGTAAATGTAACAATCCTTGTGAAGTAGCGCAAGGTTGAGTAGGTATTGGATTCGATGATAGTCTGAAAAGAGAAAACAATCGCAAAAATCAATTATGGCTCCACACATCTCAGGAGGAACTGTTCACGAACTTCCAGAAGACTTGCAAAAAGCACTTGCTGCAAGCCCTGAGTCTTTAAACATTTGGGAAAGTCTTACCCCACTAGCGCGGAATGAGTGGGTCTGTTGGTGTGTTTCAGTTAAACAGGTGCAGACAAGAGATCAGCACGTGAAGCGGGTGGTGACTGAGCTACAGGAAGGGATGCGTCGACCATGCTGCTGGATTGGGTGCATTCATCGTACTGATAAAGCAATTAGCCCATCGATACAGGGTATACTCAGTAAGCGTTCGAAGTCTACGTAATCGGCTGAAGTCTTGTGTCACTGTTAGAATTCTAATATTGTACTAACAGGATGTTTCATCTGATGTTACTGGCGAGCCTTATGGTAGCCAAAAATTCGCCGTCTTCTGAGGTTGCAAAGCCTCAATATTCTGAAAAGTATTTGCAGAGCATAGTGAGGGTGTACGCCCCAGGTGTCCCACCTGTATCCCCAAAAACCTATCACTTTAGCCCCCCAGATAGGTTGGTTGTTGAGGCTAATGCGTCAAACGGTAGTGCGGTGCACTACACGTTTCACCTATCAAGTAAGTTCAAGGATACGCCGACAAGCGTGACGTGGTTCGAGGGTGTTCCGTTATCGATGGATGTGTTCTTCGATATTGAACATAAGACGGTCGTAAATTTCAGATATAAAGCTGAGCCGCCAGAAAAGGTGACGCCGGTACGAGGGACTGAAGTTAGGTCAAAGTCGCCTATGATGACATTGAAACGGCGTAAAGCCTAAAACTGTACAGGAGACAGATTTAAGGGTCAGATTATAGCCACTGAGCGAAAAGCCCAGTGGTGTTTTTTCATGTGTAAGTGATGTAATGGGCTGATGTCAGTTGTTATATTCACAACTTTAGTTTGTGAAGTAGTGAAATTAAATCTAAATACTAAATTACAGGAGCTATTTATTTCATTTATGCACTAAAGATGATATACAGTATTTGAAGTAACCCCATAGTTTGTATGGGGAATTATGCACTTCTAGCATAGGATTTTTGACAGAATCTCATGCGAAAAACCCAGGAGGGCGTATGTCAACATTAGTAATCAATCGAACATTAAAGGTAGCAAGTAAAACTGCAGAGTTTCGTCAACTTTGCGTTGGCTACTCAGGCGAAAAGGATAGGTTGACCCTAGATGATGCAAAGGAACTTGCTGCGACAATCATCAAAGACGACTACAGAGGAGCTCTACTGATTCACTTCGACCCTGTCGATTTGCCAAACGAGATTGGTATCCATCTCTTGGATCTGCTGGATGATAATGATTACGACGCGCTAATTTGGAGAGGAAATGAACTCCCTGGCGGTCAAGTTGACACAGACGAGTGTCTTGTGTTTTTCAGCTGCTTAGACGAATTTGACGATGATGAGACCTATTCGTACAAAGAAACATTTCGAGAGCTACCCGGATAGTTCAAAGTCCAAGCTATCTTTCAGTTGATTCATACTGATCGATAGCCAAACCAGAGTCTTCAAGGATATTGAAGTTTGTGGTTTGTACCTGCAAATATGAACAGATAGATTGGTGCATCGAAACACAAATTTAGTACAGTCAGAAGTGGTACTATTAATTCATGCAGATACATAAAAACCCAACCGTAGTGCCAAGTAAAAGCGTGTTAGGTGAATACGTTTATATATTAGGTATTCTACTCATCGTAGGGGGAATAGTGTTTGGAGTATCTAAACTTCCTGGTGCAACCAATGGGGGGATATTCCCAGAGTTATTAATAGCTGGTCCTATTACACTATTAGGCCTCATCGTTTCTACGTACGTTCTTGCTGTAATTACACTTATAGGAACAGGGTTTCTTCTCAAGCGTCAGCAGACAAAAAAGGCACTATTTTGGATAATAGTGTTTTTATACCTTTGTTCAGCCGGCATTCTTACATATGGAGGGTATATAACGGCGGTTAACTTAAAGTTTTAAGTCATTTTTCAGCGTCGGATATTTTTACGACCAACTCTGGATAATTGCTGAATGCTCATCCTGAGATCGTGCCCACATGTATTCGAAAATATTGCGAAATGTTTCGGCAATTGATTCATTTTCTATCACTGTAATGATCTGAGGATTACGCGTGGCGGCAAGTGCAATACAGTTATTCCAAATAAGGATCTCGGCAGGGTTATTAAGGAACTGAGGGTCTACGAGGCGGCGTTCCACCAGAAGTTCAGGGTTATCGTTTAGGATATGCTTTTTGGTGTTAGGAAGTTCACGTCCAATAATACGATTTTTAATATGAAGGCGCGCACGTTCAAGTCGCATTGTGCGAATGTAGGCACGCGTTTCCTCGTCATCTTGCATACTTCCTTTTGATGACACAATCGTAAGTTGCTCCTTAGTTTTCGAGCGCAAAATCTCACCATACACAGTCTTCACTCCTTCCAAACCTTCATATATGCGAACTGACGGTGCGTTCGTTGTGGTGTTATATGTGGATACCAAATGGGGAAGAAGAGTTTCTAGAAGCGATGCATTTTCTTGAACTTGTACTTGTTGCTCGCGAATTAAGTCACGAAATTTTGCTGGGTCAGTAACTCGGTAAAGTGCTTTTGGCTTTATTTGTGATTGCTCAACAATTCCACGAGAAATAAGTGCGGTTAAGATATTATACGCACTTCCTTTTTTAGTGTTTGTCTTTTTGCTGATTTCAGCGACAGATGACTCACCATCTTCGAGGAGGGTGGAGTATGTGATTGCTTCTTTATCAGAAAGGCCAAAACGTTGTAAGTCAGTGTTTGAGATTGATTCCATGTGGCTATTATATACTATTTCATTAATAATTTCAATATATTTTGAAACTAAATATAAAAAAATATAAGATATAGATTCATATTATTATACTTATATTCAATAATACTTGACATAATATAAATGTTTTGATATAGTGCTACCAGCAACGGTGAGGGAAACCTCTAGCGACAGTTCCACCTTATTAAATACCAGGTACGGCATCGCTAAAATCTCTCGCCGAGCGCATGGGGACGAACGGGTTCGACAGATGATGTTTGGGTTAGTGTGGGGTGGTGCCCGGTCTGGGTAAATGCCTATACAACAACCAGGCTGCTAACCGCCGCGTCGTTTGGAAGCGAGTTCAACTCTCGCCGTCTCCACCAAATTTTTACAAACAGAGACAAGAGGATAGATATATGGACGAAAAAAAGAAGTTATGTCCAAAACATATCGAATCATTGTGTCAAATGGCTGGGTAGTGATCGAGTTTCAAAAGTACGGTGTCTATCGGATTACTGATAACAGTATGAAGGTAAACATCGACTATGAGACACCCGATCTGGGGTATGGCAAATGGGATAATGAGGTTGTGAATGAAGACGATGATCTCGACTTTTTACACTATCTCGGAGTTTCACGACGCCTTCGATGGAAGGAGGTTATAATGACCGACAGAACCATCTATGCCCCCAGCCTTGAACGGTTACAAGAAGCTCTTCGACATGTCGTCTTTAAGGCATACAACGAAGACGATCTCTAATCGTTCACTGCCACCGCGGGGAGTTTCTCTCTGCGGTATTTTCATATAAAAATATGCCACCGTCTCCTGGTGGCATGTAGATGTTTAGGCTTCTTCATCGCCAATTCTTTGGCGGATAACCTGATGTCGCACATGGCGACGGGTTATCCTTCTTCTATTAGCCAAAATACTGATTAAACCGCTTCCGAATTAACCCAGCCTTTTTCGGATTATTTTCCAAAATTAACACTGCTTTAGTCTTCTGGTGAAATAGTCCAAAAACCTCAGGCACATTCAGTGCATCGATAGTCAAGGTATTCATGTACAAACTCTCGATTGCATTAGTAGTCTCAGAGTCTAATTGCAAGCTGATAATCAGGTCACCAACTACATCAAAATAGAGTGATTTCTTCCCGTGGTACAGGCTTTGAGCTGTTGAAAACTCGACATGGTTTTTATCCCAAAACTGCTCAGCAAACCGATCTAGTGGAGTGATGTCGCCGATAATTAAGTATTGCTTCACATTAAACTTGTTCAGACTTTCAATGTACTGCTGCTCGTTGTCGGCTTTGATCAGGTTGTACCAATTATGTGGTGCCCACCCGTACACATGGGTATCTTTTGAGTGATTAATTGCAAAGGTCAGAACCTGTGACCAGAAGTTGTTCAGTGAGTACAGTGTGGCAAAACGCCAACGAATTTTTTGACCCTCAAGAGGAAGCTGGATTAAATCAAACGAATCAAAGTAGGTAGTAGATAGTGTATAGGCGAAGTGCACGGCGTCTGTAACCCAGGGGATTAACAGGCTATAGCGCTTTTTTACACGCACAATGGTTCCTAGGTCTTGCAGTTTTGCCAGTTCTTTAAAAACAGCGCGCTGGCTAAATGTATGCCCCTTACTGTGAAGAGTATTAATGATTTCGACAACCCCAATATTAGCCTGCTGGGCAAGAATGGTAACAATTAACTCGTCGAGTTTTTGATCTTGTGTGAATAAAATAAGTGTACTTTTAGTGCATTTATTAACTCATACTATACCAGCTTCTTGCTGATTTGCGAGGCATTGCGTACAACAAGCACATGACAAAATTACCACACTCAAAAAAGGCTCCCTATGGAACCGAACTGCTCATTAATCTTCATTCCTGTGATACTTCAGTTTTCACTGAGCAGTCACTTTTGAAGTACCTTGTTGATATCTGTGAGCAAATAGACATGAAGCGGCATGGTGAGCCGATGTTCTGGTTTGATGATAGTGACATTGAACACTTGCGCGGTGTTTCAGCTGTTCAGTTTATTGAAACGAGTACGATTGTAATCCACAGCTTGGATATTTTGGAAAAGGTGTTTGTGAATATCTTTTCATGTAAACCTTTTGATCATGAGCTTGCTGCTGAGTTTACTGCACGGTATTTTGGTGCGCAAGGGTATACCAAGCGAACAATGGTACGGGACTAGATATAGAGAAAATACCACCTGGTAAACCAGATGGTATTTTGAAATAAAACATTACAGAAGGGAGCGTAGAATAGCTTCCCACTTTTCGGCAGAGCGTTCGATATTATCAATAAGAACCACATATATAAAAATTGTGTTGTTTCTGTTAGCTTTTTTTGAGCGTACTATAAACTAAATATATTAATTAAGACCAGATGATTCTTCTAATCTTAATTTTCTTCGCAACAGTTTTTTACACTCTTTTTGACTTCTTTGCCTCTAAAGCGAGTAATCAGTTAGATCCCAATTTTAGTGCAGTGCTCTTTAATGGTATTGGAGCGCTTATTCCTTTTGTGGTGTATGTATTTTATAAACTTAGTAAGGGTGCACAACTTATTACTACGACCCGTGCCGGAGTGCTAAATTCAATTCTTGCCGGAGTCTCAATCGCACTATTCTCTATGCTTTTGATAAAAGTTTTCGAGAAGGGCGGGTTAACCTATGTCGTCCCGCTGATTTATGGTGGAACAATTGTACTTGCGAGTCTTTTGGGTTGGCTCGTTTCAAAGGAACAGATTACTTTGCTACAAGGGTTGGGAATTGTTGTCATTGCATTGGGAATTGGGATGGTTGTGGTAGGGAAGGCACAGGTTATTTAAATACTGCCCAATATATAAGCTAAAAGTACAACGACATATGAACACATCCCTAAAACTCAACAAGCACGCACTCGGCCTGATTGGGCTACTCGCAGTCCAATACCTACTCGGCATGTCGATTAACCTCTATGTAAAATTTCCAGAGTCACAAACTCAATCCGAGCTTTGGAACTTTTCAATGAAGCAGCCACTCATTACTTCGCATATTGGCGTAGCTATACTGTTGTTCTTCGGCGCGCTGGTGCTCGTATATAGTGCCCATAAAACCCAGAGTACTGCCTGGAAAATTCCAGCTTGGACCGGGTTGATTGCCTTACTTGTGGCAAGTTCTGCAGGATCGCAGTTTATTCCAACTCAATCTGATCCGCAGTCATTTCTTATGGCTGCTGCGTTTCTTGTGGCGTTTGGTGCGTATGGTTGGGGTGTGTGTCGGTCAAAATAATCTAATGTAGGATAGAGTCAATCGGGGTCGTCCCAAGTGTTTAATGCCTCGCTAATTCGGTCGATACAACTATCCTCAGGAAACTTTTCATTCAGCATGGCAAGAGCACCAGTAAGATCTGTGCGACACTTTGGCGTGTGACAGTACTCAGCTGCTGCATCTACCCACCCAGTGCCGAAGTCTTCTCTAGCAAGCTTTTCACAGATAAGATCTTCGACAAGATCATTGCGTCCCATTCGGGCAAGGCCAAATACTGCCTCTGCGTATACATCACTGCCAGGTATTTCATTTTTAAACCGCTCTATAAATGCAGTTTCAACCTCGGGTGTGAGATTGGCAATAAAGTTGTGCAGCTTGAAACAGGCCCAGTCCCGATTTTTCTCGATTGGGTCACGAGTTGCGTCAATATATGCTTGGAGTGCATCAGCTTCAAGTATGTTGTGGGCATCGTCATCGTACGGGTACAGTACATGAAGGGCTTGAATAGCGCCGAAGCGAATATCGGGGAGCATGCTCTGAAAAGCCTGTAGTATGTATGGGCGAAAATGTTCACAAACTTCAACACCTACACTATCATATTCCATTTCGCATACAGCATCGAGTGAGATTTTAGCTGGGCCGTAACAGGGATCAATAAGGAGTGTGTCGAGTATTTCCCATGTCCAACGTAAATTATGGGCATACTCCTTAATAGATTTTGCGTAGGATTTTCGATTGGTTTTATACGGGATAACTTTCCAGCCTTGCCAAAGCATTTGAACACATCCAGCGGCTAATTCTCGGATATAAACGTATTTGTCCATGTGTAACGGCGGTAGTATCGTTTGCATATCCAAACTTGCTGAATACTCGAGAAACGCTTTTAGATCTAGATTCTCGTCCCTCAAACCATATTTTGACGAGTTCTTAAAATACGCATTACAAAGACTATCCAACTGAAGTACATCCTTCCCGTAGGTCTCAAGTTTTTTGAGTGCGTTTTTGTGGGGCATGGGTTTTTTGTTTATTTCAGAATGTCATGATACAAGCTCATGTCGATAGAAAAACCAGCAGGAAAAACGTCTTTCCGACCGTCTCTATAAAAGCGAACCAAACCAGTTTTACTTAAATCAAGACCGGAGTTGTTACCAAGAAACGTAGTGTAAAGACTTTCAAGTGAATCTGGGGAATATCCCTCAGGCTGACACGAGAAAACAACATCCTTGCTACCTAATAATGCGTATTTAGTAAAATATGTGAAGTTCGCAGGGGCATCATAGTATTGTTTGATGACATTTGAGAGTCCTATACCGTTACTATTTACTGTAATTTCTCCTTTATCTGACAGATTCAATGAGCCATCTGATTTTCCAATTGCAGACTTACACGAAGCAATGATTGAGTCGTTTGGTAATTGATCGATGGGTGGAGCTAGAATCACTAGATTGTCATCACCACTAACTCGTTCTATAAAAATTGAATGGGTATCTGCGTGCAAAACTACTTCAGTAGCTCGATCTCCTTCAACAACAGTGATGTGTGATGGTTGTTTCTCAAGGTCTTGAGTAAGGGAAATGGTGAGTGTGCGTGGGTCTATCCCATCAGTTCCACCGAGGTTTTTAGTGCACGTTCCACCTGTACGTGTTGGATTAAGTGTTACCACAATTCCGCCGTCCTTTTCAGTTTGTGTGTACTCACCCTTTGCGTCTTGCCAGTTATCTCCACAGAAAAGTATTTGTTCTTCCGAAAAAAGCGTAAGACTATACGTAATTACTGCTGGTTTTCCATCGAAAAACTGCACGGAACTGCTTGGAATGGCCTTAACACTACCCCAATCATATTTTTGTTGAGGCAGATTTTGAACGTTGTGGGGTGTGAGAAATACCCAGAGCATGAGGAGTACAAATATAAAAACAGCAATGGTTATTACCATTGATTTCAATTTAATTGTTTTTAGCTGGCGTTCTCGTTCAGTTTGATTTTCCATATACCTTACCGAAATTAGTGCGGTTGATATTTAAATACATACTAGCACATGTTTTTTTGTATAAAATAAATGGCTTTCATAAGTAATAATATTGACATTTCTCGAGATTATGTTATGATTGCCGATGCAAGAAAATCTGTCGTCGGACATGATGCTTGCAACAGGAGGATACGATGAAGGATGGGAAAAGCACCTCGATGGTGTCAGCATATGAGGAATTCGCTCTAAAAGCATTACGTGAAGCGGGATACCGCATCACAATGCCCAGGGTGCAAGTCATCAGGGTATTAGCCGGCACTAAGTGTGCACTTAGCGCATATGCGATTCACGAAATGATCATTTCCGGTGGCGGGAAAATCGACGTTGTTAGTGTGTACAGGATACTGTCCACATTGCAGGAAGTTGGTGTCGTTATGCACATCGGCGTTGTCGATGGCTATTTCCCTCAGCAAGTGGCTGGGCTAAATAGTCGGTGCACCGAAGTCATCGTCAATGAGGAGACAAATGATGTTGTCGAGCTCAAGTTGCCACAAGTGGTAAAAGATGAGATCGGCAAGCAAGCGGCCGAACAAGGTTTCGACATCTCGACCCTCAAAATCGAGATCGTCGCAAAGCCAAAGTAGGCTTTCAGGGTCCCCCCAACTAAGGTGGGGACCCGAAAAACAGAGGTATCAACTACAATTGATGGCTCTGTTTTTTATTACGCCGAAAATTGATTTCAAGATCATACAATCCAGTATTATTTCTTTGCACTATCCCAAATCTCCATAAACTGTTTCCGGGCAAAGAAAGCAAGCTCCTTAGACTGAACCACAATTAAATTTGTAGCATTACCTTGAATAGTTTGATAGCAAACCTGATCATTCCAAATCCATTGCTGTACTTTTGGGCTAAGTGATTGTGACGTATAGCGAGTCTCTGTAACCGACCAGCCAACTTCCTCGTTATGTTCTTCCGACTTTTTACCTTCAGGAAGCAGACAGAGTACGTTAATACCGCGTTTTACCTGTTGCTCCATGTAATTGGTGTAGAAGTCTTTGTCGAGTTTATACCAACTCTCCAAATTTCCACTAGAGTACACATAAAAGTCATCACCAGGTTTAGCTTTCTCTAAAAAGTATCGGTACCAATCGCGCATCGAGAGAGGTGAGTCGTAAATAGTTACGAGCGGAACTTCACTCGGCGTGTTTTGCATGTTTGTAAGAGCGGGGACTACTGCATCGAGGCGGGCTTTTAAATCTTCAACCAAAACAAATAATTGGCTTGGATGAAGTGCCTGGTACAGTGTGCGTTTTGCGTAACGCACTTCTTTGATGAGTCCGCGATCGAGGAGTTCGGGTAACAAAAGATAGATTGCCTGGCGACTTGTGTTTAATGTACGCGCCATTTGGGCCACATTCGCGGTGCCAGCCTGCAAAAACTCTAAGAAGAGTTTTGTTTGGCTCCGGCTTATTCCTAGCCGGTTTAGCGTTTCGTAAATAACTTTTGTATCTTCCATGTGTACATAATAGTATGACACATTTACGACTCTTAATCAAGTGAAACTGAAAAATTGACAATACACCGCTTGTTAGTTTTTACGATTTATTATATTGTTACGCCTGTCTGAAAGCTCGTTATGAGCTCTAGGAGGAACAAATGAACAATACGAATTACGGTGATATCGTCAACGGCTTCGCGGCCCATAAGAAAAATAAAGAGTCCATCGATTGGCGCCTTGGGTACACGCCTGTACTGCATGAGCTTGGCAATGTTATGGGTCAGAAGATTTTCGATCTCGGTTGTGGCCCTGCGAACTTCAGTGCTGGACTTACTCAATTAGGCGCACATGTGATCGGCGTTGATTCTGATAGTACGGTTATTGCAGAGGCTCGTGTGGTTGACCCATTAGGTGACTACAGAGTGAGTCAAGGGTGTTTAGTCGATGAATGTGCCGGTGTGAAAATCGATATAATCATTGCCACCTTTTCTCTCTGTGCCATGGCAGATTGTGAATTGCATCCTGTCTTGCATGATTTACGCAGAATGCTCAAAACCGGAGGAAAGTTCATCATTCTTGAGCCAAATCAGGAGAAATCAAATGGTGTGAAGTATGCAGATATACACTATCACTATAAGGAGGGAGTAAAGACGGGTGATTTGGTTGATGTGACATTAGGTGATCAACCGATTCCACCAGACATTTATCGCACACATGCTGACTATCGAGAGTTGCTGGAGGAGGCTGGTTTCATTATTGATGCAATGACTGAGCCCGTGCCGGATCGAGCTGAAGAGGGTGAGAGAGAATTGGAGTTAAAATATCCGCCGTTTCTCCTCATCACGTGCCATTAATATGGCAATCGTTCGGAAAGATGTACACATACGTACATCTTTCTCATACGGTTAACAATTAACCGAAATTTAATAAATAAGTGTACGAATATGAACAAACAACATCCGTTTATGGATTGGGCTAAAGAAGTGCTAGGAGATAATCTTGAGGCTTTGGCGCTCATGGACAATCGCAAGGAGCACATTACAAAGGCGTTCCGCGAAGTATTGTCAGGGTACGAAACTGACCCAACTACAGTTTTGAAAAAAGTTGCAAAAACCGATTCTTTCTCTGGCCTCATTTGTGAGGCGGGGATTAAGTATCAATCAATGTGTCGGCATCACTTTTTGCCGTTCTCTGGAACGGTGGGAATTGTGTACGAACCGGGTGAAGACTTGTTTGGCTTAGGAAAAGTGGCACGACTGGTGCAGGTTTACGCCAAACGTCTTCAATTTCAGGAGAAATTGTCTCAGGAGATTGCTGATGAATTTATGCGTGCAGGTGCAAAGGGCGTGTACGTTGAAACCCGGGCAAAACATATGTGTATGGGACATCGTGGCCCAAATGATCCTAATGCAGTTGCAGTTGTGACTGTGGCACTCGGAACACTCAAAGGGTATGATGCTGAGCATACGGCTCACCAAATGATTACCTACTCACATGGGCATGACTGTTAATAGATCTGCTGTCGAAGCGCTTTTAGAAAGTGAAATTGTCCTAACCCTTGCCACTTCAGGTGGCGAGGGTGTTGGGGCATGTGATCTTTTATTTATTCATAATGAAGATCTGACGCTGTTTTGGAAGTCGGCGACACAATCGCGCCATTCGTTGAATATAGCTGAAGGTTCCAGAGTGGCAGGTACAGTTACATCACGATTAAAAAATGGCTGCGGTGTGCAAGTGGTTGGATTTGCCAAACCTACGGACATGCAGATTGAATCTCTAGAACAAAAACTGAGTGAAAAACGACAAAGGTTTTATGGCGCGAAAGTGGCTCGTCGCGAAGAAGAAAAAGAAGATGGTCGTGTTTGGTATGAGTTAAAACCAAAGTGTTATTATTATATGGATGAAGAAACGCTGGGGTATGAGCGGGTGGAAATTCGTATACATAGGTAAATATGACCACAAAAAACTATCTCGGCACTGTAGTTTCTGAAAGTCTGAACGATGCACGGTTTTTAAATACCCTCCATGTTACCGGAGGGTGGATTAGTAATGACGATACTCCAGAAGAGCAATGGCATCTTTATACAGTGCTTATGAATGAAGAGGATATACAGCGATTATCCGAGCATATTAAGGAAGGGTGGTATGCCCACTTTTGGAATGAAAAGCGTCATATTATCGCCATATTTAGTGGCAAAATGTTTGAATTCGAGTACGACAAGAAAGAATCATGGCATGAAGCCGTTCAATACGGATTATTTGTAGGTATTCCATTGGAGCAGTTAGATTTTGTAATCGAGACAAATCGTTAAAACGATTTGGAAAAACCAGCAGAGAATACTAGCTTGTGATTATTGATATCACCAAGACCAAAGTTCAAATTATAATCACGCATAATCTTACCGGTCTTTGGATCAGTTAAACTGATTTGCAGATTAGCAAACGGGCTGGCAGAACCTCTAAAGGCGCTTAAACCGGTAGCAAGAGACTGAAGACAATTGTCACGCCATTCGTAGCCAGCATTGAGTCTTAGGCCAACACTTCCAATTGTGGCAGTGATTGAACCGGTAACTTTAGCGCTGAGGATATATCCTTTGAAGGACGGACCATAGTTGTAACTATATGTTGCATCGGTGTTAGAGCTCTTTAAGATGCCGACACTTCCGCCAGAGCCACCAAAGGAGTCGTTAATTCTGTGGAAGGCGCCATTTATTATGCCATAGGCTGTGTCATTTGAGACTCCCGTTCCGTTACTCAAATCGCCATAAATCTGATCTGCCAGGGATGCTGCAGCGGGGTTGTACAGTTTGTAGAGTGCGTCAATAATCTGAGCGTCACTTGCAGTAACGCTGAGTGTTGTAAAATACTGGTTTAGCGCAGAAGTATTAAAAGCTGTTCCAAGGTTAATCTTGAAGTTTGCAGTTACTGTTTGAGTTCCAACCAATGCCTTTGCGGTGGCGGCTAGGTTTGCTGCCGAAATTTTATCGGATACATCTGGAGGATAGTTGGTGACATCTTGATGTTCAGGCTCTAAGCAAACTTCTGCTTGGGTAGGTGATGGGTTAGGCTTAACTATAGATGGATCACTTCCTGAACCTGGTTTGAGAGGGGTTGTATTTGAGCTAAACCCATTGATCCGTGCCGAGTCCGCATCATACTGTGCTTGTAACTTGGCTAACTCAGTAGATGAACTATCAGTTGTACTTGAAATGTACGACGCGCTTGATGGCTGATCCTGTTTATCACGCCAATAAATTCCACCCGAAACTCCAATGAGTATTGCGGCTACAAGTCCAAGAATATAGGTACGTTGCATGAGAGCAAATTATATATGTATTTCTAGTGTACAGTATTTGATATCTGCGTATAAGAGTGATATCTTACGTTCAGTATGTGTAAACCGCTTACCACGCTATTTCTGTGTGATCCAGGATTCTCCAAGGAGACAGCCTTTTAGAATTCAATAAACGTATCTAACAAGGTGTGTCTCAAATATTCAGCGTTAGAGCTGATTTTTTATTACACTAATTGGAGGTTTATGAATACGGATGTGGAAATTGATACAGAAGCTGAATTGTTCCGGGTTTCTGCATATTGTCAGGGAAATTGGTTGGTTGGTACTAATATTAAAACGAGTCACATTCTATTTTATGCGATTGGAGTTGGAGTGAGTTGTTCATTTTTACTCCTACCAGACACAATTGGCATTTCATTTTTTACGATGAGTCTTCTTGTATGCTCAATCACATGTGCAACTTTTGTATCATAGGATGGAATCAATCAAACTTCCTTCAAAAAAATTTCACCCTATCTGGAGAGTGTGCATTGAGGTGGCATTTATTGCATTTTTATTTTACTGCAACCTGTTAATGGGTGAGTTTACTCGTGCAAATGGAGTCGATAAGAGTTTTATTGTAGCGCTGCAAGATATCTTCACGGTTACAAATTTTTGTATTGCTATTATTTCGGGTCTTGTTGGGTATGTTTTCTTCGAGTATTTGCGGGCAAAACTGTAGTACTAAACATACAGGTTCTTTTTGATAAAAGGAGTCTGTATGTTTAGCACGAGCTAAGCAGAGGAGCACCCGTGAAAAATGTATTTAAAGGACTTGCTATCGTCCTATTTGCTATTACGCTGACTTGTTCAGGCTTTGGACAACAGACAATCTTCAATGTACCTTCGGCAGACATAACGCCAAAGGGAATGACGTACCTTGAGACTGAAGGCCAGTTTCGTGCAAGTGGCCCAGGATCCTACTATTACAGCAGTAATTTCTTTGCACGAGGACTCGGTGGTAATACCGAACTCGACACGAGCCTGTACGGACTGAGTAGTCCTCGATCAGGAAATGTGACTATGGGAGTTGGCTTTAAAACAGCCTTCCCATTGTTTGCAAAACGATATGCCGCAGAAGCATTTCAACTTACAGTTGGAGAGCAGGTGTTGCTTTCCGCTCAAGGGGAGGGTGCAGGATACTGGGCATACGCACATCTGAGCGGAAAAGTTCCACATACAGGCACTCGCCTGACAGCTGGGCTGAGCAGAGGGACAAAGCAACTCTTTGGAGTCGACACGACAGTGGTTATTGCAGGGTTTGAGCAGCCACTTACTCCGCAATTGAATATCATTTCCGACTGGTACTCGGGAGCAAACTCTCTGGGTTTCTCGACGACTGGGTTCAGTTGGACGTTTTCCAAGGTGGGCACGTTCTATCTTGGATATCAAATTCCCAACAATAGCTCGGCTGCTGGCCGATCCGGAATCACTTCGGAACTGTCATTTCAGTTCTAGTCTTGCAACTCCTAGCTTGATCCATGATCAGCTAGGAGCTTTTTAGTTAGCCTTGGCCAGCTTTTATCGGCTCACTCATCTCCCACAACATCTCATAAAACGTTCCCATTACTTCATACAATTCTTGACTCTCAATCATGATGGCGAAGCCTTCATTTTTTGAACTAAAAAAACCGACTTTACCTGTATCGTACAAACCCACACCCATTGAGGATTTGTATTGAGGTGGTGTAATGCGCACGGTTAAGAGGTTTTTGGTGCTTTGAGCAGAGGTTGGAAAAGGCACTGCTTTGTCTCGGATGCGCAATGAGCGTCCTAATACACCAGCGGCAACCCGTTTGTGATTAATATCGGCCATGGTCTCGACACCAATCATTTCCATCAAATCTTTTGTCGGAAGTAGGAAGGCGGTTTTGTGAGTACAGCGGGTTTCTTCATATAATGCTTGTCGCATTTGTGTTGCCCCTTCAAAGTACTGAATTCGCGGTTTATTCGGGGTGGCATTATATAAACTTAAGAAGTTTGGAATATTTTCTTCGATAAGTTCAAGTCGTTTTCGTTGGATATCAAGCAGGTGAGAGGGGTTTACTGCCTGGTAGTGCATACGGCCACGAACCTGTGCTTGAGTAACCAGGCCGGCTTCAACGAGTCGGTCAATAAAGTTATACATCGAGGTTCGTTGTACTCCTGCGCGGTCGGCAATTGGCTTAATTGTACTTGAGCCAAGTTCAAGAATTGCCAAGTAGGTTTTGGCTTCTTTGTCGTTGAGACCGAGTTCTTTGAGGATTGTTGTATTGTCCATAATGTAGTAAATATTATAGACGATATTTTATATATGTAAATATAAATACTAATTTAAATCATATAAATTAAAAATATATATGTAAATATTATTGACGAAAAGTACGTACACAGATATACCTTCTACGCGCTGAGCGCACGGGAGGAACATGTTTTCTTGTCGGTATGAAGATGGAGAAATAGCTTCTGAATTAGTTACCCAAGTTCCAGGATTAGCTAGGCAACGCTTTTTGATTAACCCAAAAGCTGAAGTGGCTAAAATCTTTGAAGAAGAGATTTGGCAACGGTCAACACAAAAGTGTGCGGCGATTGTAGGTCATTTCCAGCTCTTTATGGGTAAGGATGGAGTGCTGCATTCTGCCGTCGGTGACTATCCCGATAGCATCGTTAACACAGAGATTATTCGAACCTTTTTCGATTCGAGCGTTGTACCAACGTTTCAGTGGGGAACTACTTTTCTGGAACACGAAGTGGCGCAATCAATACTTCTTGTAGCTGACGATATGCGGTTTACCCACCGCCAGAAAGTGAGTGAGGAAAAAGCAGCGACACTTCGATCAAACTACTACGCCGCTAAACCTCTTCCTGAGCAGTTTGCTGCATGGGAGACAAAGTTTGAGCAGCTTGGGAGAGGGGTGATTGTGCATTCAGAGCATGAGCTTACACTCAGTGCATTTGCACAGGTAGAAACATTTCCCAAGGATATTTTCTGGGCTTCACACTGTGCTCAGAAGGCATACCTGCTTCTCAAGAGTCTGTCTGAACTTGGGTACACCGAGGTCATCGTGTTCTTGCCTTGGGGATGTGTAGATCGTGCTGCAATTGCTGGTGCGATTGCGGTTCGAGAAGGACTATTGTCAAAAGTAGCTTGGGGAAGTTGGGGAAGCGGGTTGGACGGGTGTTCAATTGAAAACGTCACAGATACAACACGAGCTGTTTGTGTAGATATCTTTGAGCGACAGTGAGTCGCTATTTTATAAAAGGTCAGCCCACGGCTGACCTTTTACTTTTTCGGGTTCTAACGGTTAAACTCCGTCATACGCTTTCTTGATAGCACCAGCATCAATCTTTGACATCTCCATCATTGCACTCATTGCTCGGGCTGCACCGTCGCGGTCTTCACCGCCAAGGCATTCGTGCAGAACTTTTGGGATGATTTGCCAGGAGAGTCCAAACGGATCTTTCAGCCAGCCGCAGTAGCCCTCTTCACCACCGTTTGTAGTGAGTTTTTCCCAGTAGTAGTCGACTTCTGCTTGATCTTCGCAGGCTACAAAGAGCGAGATGCCGTCAGAGAATGAAAAGTGGTCACCGCCGTCGAAGGCAAAAAACTGCTGTCCACCGAGTTCAAATGAAGCTGATTGTGGGTTTACATACTCGATCTTGGCGTCAGCAAAAATAGATTTGTACAGCGCGACAGCCTCTTCGAGACGGCCGTTGAACATGAGGAATGGGGTGACTTTTGACATGTGTGGGGTTAGTAGTTTGCCTCTACAATTTCTTTCATCTGATCAAGTGCTTGTTCCAAACCTGGCTTCATACCTGAAAGGAATTGCTCAGCATGTGGCCCAGCCATAAGAACTTCAGAAGTAATATGAAGCGTAGTTACACCGTCTGACTCAGTAAGTTCAACTGTGTGTTGAATTTCAAATAATTTCTGGCCAGCCGCATCGAGCGGGGAGTTAGTGAACACAAGCTTTGATGGTTCTTCTACAACTATATACGTGCCGATAAGAGGCATAATTGATCCGTCGGGTGCTTGGGTATCAATGTGAATTGCTCCACCTGGACGAACATCAAATTCACATGAAGGAACGCTAAACGGGTGTGGCATGTACCACTGTTTGAATAGTTTAGGTTTGGTCCATGCATCCCACACCGCCTGGCGAGGTGAGTTAAATGTGCGAGCTATGTGAAGTGGTGGGTAGTCGGCCATATTAGTCTTTCTTTAACAATTCTTCTAAATTATCGAGTCGTTGGTTCCAGTACCGGTCGAAGGAGTTTACCCAATCTTCTAAGCGGAGAAATGGTTCAGGGTTGAGAGAATATAGTCTTTGCTGGGCTACTGGTTTAACACTCACTAGGCCTGCCTTGTTCAGGGTATGTAAATGTTTAGACGCCTGGGGTTGTCGAATGTTCAGGAGGGTGGCAATTTGGTTAACTGAACGCGGTTCTTCACGCAAAAGTTCTACGATTCGTAACCGTGTTGGTTCGGCGAGTGCGGTGAAGGTGAGTGAGTTCATGTGCAGAGTGTAGCTTGTTTGTATATTCTTGTAAAGGAATATACGTTATGTTCTAGAATATTTTGCTAAAATATACCTATTACACCTAGGTCTAAAGGATGGCAAATCAGACACAATTAACGACAGTAAAAGGAGTGGCTCAGCCCGCTCAGCGCGCGCTTGCCCAAGCTGGTTACGTGCATGTTGAAGATTTGAATGGGGTTGTTGAGAGTGAGTTGCAAAACCTTCACGGCATGGGCCCTAAGGCGCTGAGAATTCTCAAAGAAGAATTACAGGTGCGCGGACTGTCTTTTGCGTAACTTATGAGTGATTTACGTTCTATCATTTATGATGCAGGTGTACCGGTAGAAGGGCATTTTATCTTTGCTGATGGCGATCACGCACTCATAAAGCTAGAAATGGATACCCTTTGGCACCATCCAAAAGAGTTAGGAATTGTTTTGGATGCGTTAGCCGTTGCTGAAAGATTGCCTCAGCCAGATGTAATTCTTGGTGTTCCCACTGGTGGTCAAAAACTCGCCGATGAACTGGTTAAAAGTGGCCGTTTGAGTATTCCAATTGCATATTTAGAGCGTGTGCCTGGTGGTACAAAACAAGACTTTCGCTTTGTCAGTAAACAAGATGAAGAGTTGGCATCTGCAGCTACGCACATCCGGATTTATGAAGATGTGGTTACAACCCTTAGTTCAATTGCTGGAGTAGTAAAGCTGCTTAATCCTGAGCAACAGGAAATCCACTCCCTGGCGATATGGCGCAGAGGAGTGGTGAAAGAAGTTTACCGAGTTGGTGTTCAAGACCACTATTTGGTAGAAGAGGTGATGCCGAGTTTTGCTCCAGGAATATGTCCGTATCCAGGGTGTAAAAAACGTTAGGCGTCAGGCCATGGATGGACAATAAAGGTAGGCCATTTACTCAAGAGTTTTTTAGTTTTTCCTTCGTACAAACGACGTAAGCCAGAGCCAGTGTTTGGCCGAATGGTCATGCTAAAAATATCGTTTAGTCCAAAGGCTGCAAACACATTAATCTTGCCGTTGATTTTATTGATGCCCGTACCTACAACAGTACTTGGCCAGCGAGTTAGTGTTTCCTCGCACGAAGAGTACATGGGCCTTCTGGTTAATTTGAATATTTTTTGGTACAAGTAGTGCAAGCTCTCAGAGCAAAAGTTGGAGGCGAAGGTTGAAAACAAGAAGAATTGGAGTATGTGGAAACTGTTCAGTAGACCATATATACGGTGTTGCTAGTCGGTACACGGTTCCTTGGGGAGATCACACAGATCAAATAAAGGTTAGTGGGGTGTATCCTTGTCTGTCTATCGGAGTGACGGTGTTTCCGCACGTGTTACATGAGCCGGTGAAGGAAGATGATTGGCTTACTGAGGTGTTCCAAGTGCCCTTAGAGAGACAATTTGCAGAGATTGTTCTGTACTACGAAATTGCAGATCCAACCGACTTGACTCTGCAGCTTGCACGCTTAGTTGCGCGTAGTGGTGCAACGAAGCTTGTACTAAAAGGTGATTGGCCTGAGTACAACTATCTGAACGCATTCAAGGTTGAACACCCTAACGTGGATGTGATATTGCACGTCACACACGAGGCCCTTGAGGCAGTAGCGTGGGACAGAGAGTTCTTTACAGGGTTGTTATTGCGGTATGGGAACGTACTCTCTGGTATTGAACTAGAGCTTGATGCACGTACTGGAATGAGTGTTGAAGCTGAAAAGCTAGTCGGGTTTGTCGAGTCACTTAGGGATTCAGGCATGCAGCATATTGGCGTTTTAGGGTGTTTTACACCCGAGAACCTTGAACGTCTACATCCGCTCCTTAGTGCATGTTCGTACCTGTCCATCATCCATACTGGTGGATTCTTAATTGAAAATGGGGACATGGATGTTGAGCGCCTTGACTCATACGTCAATGCTGTTTTTGCGCTGCTCTACCCATAATACGGGGTAAGCAGTCCTCGCATGTGGCCGTTCCAATTTGGGTCGGCTGCTTTTTTTATACCCAAAAACGAGCTATTCTCAGTGCATGAAAAGAATTCTCATTATTCACGGATTTGATGGTAGTCCTAACGGCGGCTGGCGGCCATGGCTTATGGGTCAATTAGAAAAGCAGGATATCTATGCTTGTTCACTCGCTATGCCAAGTCCAGATATGCCACTGTGCACTGAGTGGGTGGAGCAAATTGCACGGCATGTGGAAATGTTTGTTGGGGATGAAGTCTACTTGGTTGGGCACTCGTTGGGTGGGCCGACTATATTGCGCTACCTCGAGAGTGATCGAGCACTACCAGTGCAAGGTGCTGTTCTGGTGTCGTCGCCTACGGAAAAGAATCAGAACCGAAAAATTGATAGCTTCTTGGAAACTACGTTTAACATCGAAGCAATTCGGGTAATGTGTCAAAAGTTTGCGGTGATACAAGGGGATAATGACACAAGTGTGCCAATGGCAAACGCTGAATATTTGGCGGGAGCGCTAGATGCCGAGCTTATACTTGTACCTAATGGTGGTCATTTGAATGGTTCGGCGGGTTGGTTTGAATTGCCTCAGTGTTTGGAAGTTCTTAACCGGCTTATGGAGAGTTAAGCTTCAAACCTGAACCATATTCTGCTATCCTAGAGCTGAATTTGTTCTTTTCGTGTTCTTCAGCTTCGGCTGACGTGTGCTCAACGTGGTGAGCATTCCTTGTGGAGGATTGCATGAGAAAAAGAGGTATGTCTGCAACGGATCTTTTGTTGATAGTTTTTTGTGATAGGGGTCATTGGAGCATTGGTATTTCCTAGAATTGCAGCTCAGCGTAAACTTGAGCAATCAAAAAAGGTGGATTCTAAGAAATTATCGGGCGAGGGAAAAAACAAATTCCCGAAAAAACCCATTATAGTAACTGTCACCAACTCAATAGTGGTCGACTAGAAATGGTCCTTCATTTCAGAGGTGGAGGAGTTCATTTGATGCCTACGTACAGTGTGCGTAGGATCTTTTTTAATAATCGTAGTGTAGGGAACCAACCTTCCAGAGCTCTTCAAATGTTGCTCGATATGAATCCGCAATGGTCTGATTTTTGATTGTGATAATAGCAATGTTGAGCGGATCGAACACTTCAAGTGCAACTGTATCTCCATAGATCACAATTGAAGATGGTGTGGTAATTGGGCGGGGGAGCATGCGGGTTTCAATAGTATGAAACGAGTGAGCTGACTCTTTATCAAGTTCTTGACCATTGTAGCCAATGATGCGCGCTTTAATTCCAAGTTTGGCGAACTTCTTTTGGTATGTAGGAAGAAATTCTTGGGCGTAGGTGATAAATAAGTCCTGTGAACCACCAATGACCACGTACTCACCACCATTTGGTAGGGTGGCGATGATATCGTCCATAAGAAACTTCAAAGCATCTACACCTTCAGTAACCTGAATACTATGAGAGCGAGCATGATGGAGCTGCACAAGGTGAGGATAGAGCGAGTCGGCAATGTTTTTTTGCGCGTCTGCCTGCTTGATGAAAACACTTGGGTTTACTGCAGCAAACGTAGCTCGCTTGCGCTGCTCAAACTCGGTTACGTAGCCACCATCGACGAGCCGTTTTAATGACCGGTACACCTGTTCACGATGAAGTTTTGTTGCATCGAGAATAGTGCCGGCAGTTGCTTCTTCAACCCGAAGAATAGCCAAGTATACCTGGGCATCGTGCTCGGTAAGGCCGAGGGAGGTGAGTTGCGGGATGAGGTTTGTGTTGTGTGGAGTGGTCATTATTCAGAGAGTGTACTGAATATATGTATATTTGTCAACACAAACGATTGATAAATATAAATCTAAGTAGTCTTCTCCCACAACTGGCGGAAAATCTCTCGAGTATTAGCTGCAAGCATGGGGTCAATAATCTCGGTTAAATAGTGCTTTTCAGCGGCAGTGTTAATCAGGATAATTGATGATCCGCAGGCCCACTGTGTACCTGTGAATGTGGTATTTTTCATTACACGAATCCGGCGCGTACTCGGTGTTGCTTCGCGCATGTGTTCCTCAATAGGGCTCTCGTGTGACATAAGTGAGGCAGTAATACCTTTGCTGCTCGGCTGCTTCCAGAACCACTCAATCCAATCGCCGTAGTATTCAAGGAAGGATGGGTCTTGGTAACCCCACCAGGTTTTGTCGGTGGCACGCGCACTCTCATTCCAGCGCTTGGTTGATTCGTAGATGTAGCTGCGAATTTTATCTTGCGTGATGAGGATAGTTTGTGGGAGAGGGTACACTGCTTTTTCGGCTGCAGCGGAGAGTTCTTTTATGACCTGGTTAGCTAGGTCCATTTTTCGTTCGGCCTCGTCGAGCTCCTGTTGAGCCATGCTCTTTATTCGACTTACCGGTTGGGCAACGAGTTGGGCCACTGGGTTGCTCTGATCTTCCACAACTAGTCCAAGGTCGATGAGCGACTTACAGAGCGGGTAGAGAGATGCACGGTTTAATCCAGATTGCTTGGCAAGATCGGTATAACTCAAGCGTCCCTGGGTAATGAGGGCGAGGTAGGCCTTGGCTGCGTTCTCAGTCAGGCCTAGTTGCTCGAGAGATTGTATTTTTGTTGTATTCATTATGACAAATTATACATTAAACCTATTAATATTGCAACATGGTACTTGACAAATAGGCTATAGTACTGTATATTGCGCAGTATGTTCCTTGAAAACACAAAGATTGGGCCGAGTGAAATACACGGCATCGGCTTGTTTACGGTGTATTCATTGGGTAAAGGTACGCAGATATATCGGCATACTCCAGAATTGGATATAAGCTTAACAGCTGAAGAGTGGAATGTGCTTCCACATGCTGAAAAAGAAGTATTTCGTCACTACGGGTACGTCGATCTAA
>CAILIB010000016.1 GCA_903834195.1 uncultured Candidatus Berkelbacteria bacterium
AAATTATCTTCAGGTCAAAACCGAACAGAGAGGATGTGCTATTGAACACCTCTAACCTGAACAATTCAAATTTAAACCTGAAAAAGAGCCAAAATGGCTCTTTTTCTGTGGCTTCTAACCTGTTGATTTAACATCTGGCGGAGAGGCAGGGATTCGAACCCTGGGTACGGTTACCCGTACAACACGTTAGCAGTGTGCCGCTTTCGACCACTCAGCCACCTCTCCAAATCAAATCTCCTACACCTAATAATGTGCCTATCAACACTAACAGAAAGGCTCTAGAAACGGAAGTAGCGGTTAATCTTGTCCGAACTATTTGGTAATCGAGATTCAAGTTCCGGCATAATTTGCTGGAGGGTCCGTCGGGCTTCGTCCGTATTGTTCACGGAATATAAGAACGTTACCGGTACCATTGCTGCTTTTTTTGGCTCAACATTTATAACCACAGTTTCGCGATCGTGTTGAAGCCAAAACCCAGCTAGTTCCTCCATAAGATACTGGCGATTACCAACCAGAAGGCGAATATTGGTGATGGTAATCGTTAGGCTCGGAGTAGTGCGACGATTCTGCACTAATAATGTGACGATACCCAAAATAAGAACAGCAGCGATAAAGTAAAGATTATAATCCTGCTGCCAGATTGCAACACCTATTGCGGCGACAGTAAGTATGGCTCCGCCAAAAACGAGCAGGCTAAGATTTTTACCCGAAACCCCAGGAAGCGGGTGCTCGGCTTCCTGCCATTCTGCAAGGAGTGTTTCCTCGGCAGGTTGCGCAGATTGTAGAGTTGCTTCTTCCATATACATAGTATACAGCGGAATTGCGCCACTGGCACGTGATGAGTTGGCGTGCTAGGCTGACAACATGAAGAATCGACTTCGAACAACTCTTCGATGGGCAAGTGTAGTTGTGAGTATAACTGCATTTTTGCTGCTACTCGTCATAGCTCGTGTTGATGTAAGTACGCAGCGATACCGTGTAACTAGCTTGAACGATGTACCAACCAGACGCATCGGGATTATTTTTGGTGCACTCGTATATCGGAGTGGAAAATTGTCGCCCATTTTACAGGATCGGGTAGATGGTGGGATTGCGCTGTATCGGGCGGGCAAAATACAGAAACTTCTCATGACCGGTGATAATCATACTGCTGATTATAATGAAGTCGTGAACATGCAGGTTTATGCGCTAGCTCAGGGTATACCAAAAGAAGATATTGTTTTGGATTACGCAGGTCTGGATACGTACGATAGTTGTTATCGGGCACGGAATATTTTTGGCATCACAAGTGCAATCTTGATAACACAGCAATATCACGCCCCACGTGCAACGTATATTTGTCGGTCACTTGGAATTGATGCAATTACGTATGCCCTGCCAGATTTTGAAAAGTACCCTGATTTACGAACTTCATATAGTATTCGTGAGGACTTCGCTGATATTAAAGCGTTTTGGCAAGCAAGTGTGGTGCATCCGCAGGCCACAATAATGGGGAAGCAGGAGCCGTCGATTTAGCCTTTTAGAGCAGAAAAGTGTGGATGGTACTTGAAAAAGTATCAGATTTGTGGTATAGTTTCTGCGATTCGAGGGAGGAGGTCCCAAAATGATTGTTTACAGAAGTGCCAAAATCGGCATTTTAGAACAGTTGTGTCGGGATTTAGGTTATTCAACCGAAATTCTTCCCGAGACAACAAATTTTCGAAAAGTTGTGGCAGATATGCCAACGACTCACGACGAGATGGTACAGAATTTGGCTTTGGCCAATTCTGTTCCGGCTGAGGCAACTGAGAAGTTGTGGAATTACATCCAGAATGGAACGTTGAGTGGTCGATTGGCTCGCTGGGCAGAAGTCCTGCATTGGCAGGAGTTGATTGGGCAGCAACATAAGGAAACTAAGATGGTGTACACGTGTGTGTACCCTGTTTACTTTCCCAACCCGCGTATGCGGGCATGGGCTAGCTTTCCGGAGGATCCGGACAATCACTTTCCTGTAATTGTCCCCGAGGATGTTCTGCAGTTTCACCCACAGTCTCAGGCTAGGGTAGTAACTTCTCAGGAAGTACAAGCTCCGGTAGAAAAGCGAGAAGTCAAGCCTGTAGTCCGTTATTGGACAGAGGCAGACGAGGCGCGCTTGCCATATCCGAAGGATTGATTCGAAGGGTTTTGACCAATTGGTCAGAGCCCTTCTTTTTATCCCTTGAATATCCACACTCCCACTGATAGGATGAGCCGAATGACACCAGAAGAAGTGTACACACCGGTAGCAGAATTTTATAACTCAGTTGCATCTGAGTACCTTGAACGTGTGCAGCACGAAGCGCACTCTGCGTTTCCAACTATTGTACCCAAAATTCTCGGCGAGCACGGTATTAATCAATCAGATTACAACGTGATTGACTTGGCATGTGGTGCAGGTTTTCTCAAAACATATACCAAATTTAATTCGTACATTGGCGTTGATGTGGCTGAGGAGATGCTCGGTGAAGCATCGAACAATGGCTACGACATGCTCATCCAAAATGATATCTCTACAGTACTAGCCGGCCTTGGTGATGCTGTTGTGGATGGAGCTTTTCTGATGAGTGCAGCCTACTTTTTGTCGCCGCATGTTCTAAGTGAAACTATTATTCAAATGCGTCGGGTTGCAAATAAATTCATCTGTTTCACGTTTGACGGAGTCACCCCGGCGTTAATTAAAGAGTACAAAAATAACGGTGGAATCGACGTGTATAACCATATCGGCTTTCCACTCCCAGAAGGTATAGAGAGGTTTACAGCTTCCGGTTGGACTGCTGATACAGGGGAAGAAATTCAGGTTGAGTACTGTTTTGGCTTGCTTCAGTAAGCTTCGCCAGATATGCTAGATGAAGTAATCGTCTACGTATGAATCACTTTTTTCGCGGATTAATTACCCACTATGGATTGCCTGCGGCAGTCCTGCTTCTTGTTGTTGAGAATATGGGAATTCCGCTTCCTACAGAAATTGTGTATGTCATTGCTCAGGGGCTGATTATTCGAGGAGAGTATAGTTACCTCACAATTAGCATTCTGTTTCTCTTTGCTCACCTATTGGGTAGTGGAATTTCGTATTTTATTGGCTTGCGGATTGCACGTGGGTTACATCAAGCAAAAGAAGTGAGTGGAATTCAAAAGAAACTGGCTGGATGGTATCAGAAGCATGGTGAACTGGCTGTATTCTTTGCTCGCATGGTTGGGCAGTTCCGCCCATGGAGTTCGTATGTGGCAGGAACTGCAGAAATGCCCGTTGCGCCTTTCCTGATTGCTACTGCAGTGGGTTCGGCGCTGTTTAACGCGCTTGCACTGGCACTTACGGGTACAATTATTCACTATTCCTCGCAACATGCCTGGTTCGCTGCAATTGTAGGTGTGTCGTTTTCAGCGGGTATTATTGCCGCTATTTTTGCTGAGGTTCAGACTCTTGTTCGGAAGCGGAAGAATAAGGATGTTGAGAAGAAGGAAGATACTGACTAAATGTTTATACAATGAAAGACTTGGTAAAGATAGTTGTTACTGTGCCCGAGTCACATGCTGACGTTGTGCGTGATGCTATGGGTAAGGCTGGTGCAGGTCGAATCGGTAATTATACTTTTTGTAGTTTTTCTTCAAAGGGAGTTGGACGGTTTCTTCCTGGTGAAAATGCACATCCTGCAATCGGGGAAGTGGGAAAACTTGAGTCTGTAGAAGAAGAACGAATTGAGGTTGTGTGTGAAAAGGATCTAGCATCTTTGGTTGTAGATGCAATTAAGGCTGTTCATCCGTATGAAGAGGTTGCTTTTGATGTGTATCCGTTGCTCAATGTCTAAAAGGTCTTAATTTTAAACCTAATCTTACCGAAATAATTCGTTACTAAAAATTTTCTACAACCCCCTTTTTATATTGGCGGGACAGTTTAATGATTTACGGTTTCTTCTGAAAGTAGCCGACTGTAAAATATAAAATTAGGACACCGACTGTTGAGAGTTCTTCAAAAGTATTGGTAAATACCTGTGCTAAGTCAATTGAGTCTGTGTAAAGTGATTTATTCGCAATTAGTGTTTCGTAGTGGAGATACGCGAGTAAAGATACAAGACTAAGAAGAATAATTGAGAAAGCGATTACTGATAACGAGCTTGAGTGGCTTTTAGACTCTATACGCAGGCGTTTTCCATAGTTGTACAGAAAGGTGGCTATTAGGTTTACGACGAGGTAGATGAGAAAGACAAAAATGGTGTAAACCCAGATAAAAAGTATTGCATCACCAAGTTGGTTACCTGAAGAGTTTACATATAAAAACGTAAGGATAATTGATTCAATTGAAGCAACTATAAATGGGTGTTTATTGGGAAAATATTCGTTCATGCATTCTTTGTTTGTGTAAGGTATTTAAATCATATCACTCAACTAATGAAAAAGCCCCAGACAGGCTGGAGCATTTTCATTGGCGGAAGGGGAGGGATTCGAACTCTCGGAGCTTTCACTCGCTAGTTTTCAAGACTAGTGCAATAGACCACTCTGCCACCCTTCCAGTTTCAATTTTTAACCACCAAGTCATCGATCCTATCTGTAATTTTCGGCTTTATTGATCTTCTGCCGTGCAAACATTGCTTTATAAGATACTCTTCATCATTTGCAGAGAGTATATAAAGCCAGTCGTATGAATTTTCTTTTGTTTTCTTTACAACGTACCCTGTCGAATTTGAGTGGACTCGCCGTAAATCAACTTCAGTACCGCTAAAGTATTTTATCTGAACTCGACTTAACTTTCCATCATTATCAACAACTAAATCATACGCTGCTGATTCAGTTAGGGGAATTAGCACATCGAACCCAAGCTTTGTAAATCGTGCAATTGCCATCGCAACTGCATAGTCACCTTTTCTTTGGGTGTTTCTCATAATGATAGTATAACGGTATAGGATACCGTTGACAATATCACCATTATTTTAATCCCGCCCTCAGCGTGTTTCCACGCCTTGGGCGCTTACCTACAAATAGGCAAGGAATAGCGAAATTCGAGTTTGAGTATAGCAGTTCGGCTGACAAAGGTCAAAGATATTTGGGCACAAATATGCCGTCGAGGTTCGCCCGACGGCATGTGACTAGTTGAAGCTGCATGGTTCTGCTCCAACTTGATTCCTTCGATACTTCATTATCCAAATGAAGATGATGGTTCCAATTGGCCCCGCAAAGCTGTTCCAGAAAAAGAAGAAGAGTTCATTTCTTGAGAACCACTTTCCGTAGTCCTTGGTACATCGGGTTCGTTTTGCCTCGATAGAAACGAGAGGAATGCCTCGATTATCTTTAGCTCGTATGTACCAAACTTTTCCTTGTCGGAAAATCTTGACTCCCATTGCCTTCCATGTTCTACGTACTGTCCACGGAATACGTCGGAGGTGCTGAGGATCGCCGATAAGGACGATTTTACCCCATCTCCCATCCTTCGTACGTGGATCAGTCGTAAGAACGTTCAGCCCTTCTTCAGCGTTCCCGGGCGTATTAGTGCTTTTTTCTTCTATCCCGAGATCTTCCTCTGGAATCTTGAATTCATCCCGAAGGATTGCATACATGAACCCAGATTCTCCGGTTGTAGCCTTTTTGTGCCCTCGACTGGTGCACAGGATAAAGGTTGGAATTCCCTTTTTCTTATTTTCCAGATAAATCTTGCCTGCACGCTCAGCAACGTTTCTCGTGCGTTGACTCGGACCGTCTAATCTAAGATTGAGGTCAAAGCCGAACAGTATCAAAAGATGTGGAAGTTGTTTTTCCACTTCTTCATTCAATTCCGAATCTGTCATCAAACACCTCCCGGATATGTAATCCGATAGGCAAATCTACCACATTAGACGAAAAACATCAATCCTTTAACGCCTTGTGATAGCCGGCAATAGTTTCCTCAGCCATCTTTTTCCAGCTAAAGCGCTTCACTCGTTCAAGACCGCGCGCACGTAACGTTGCTGCAAGTTCGGGCTCAGTTAAAATACGACGAATAGCAGCAGTTATTTCAGTAATACTATGAGGATTGACCAATAGGGCTGCATTACCCGCAACTTCAGGGAGGCTGCTAATATTACTGGTTACTGTTGGAACACCGGAGGCAAAGGCTTCCAAAATCATAATGCCAAACCCTTCGTACCAACTCGGGTGACAGTACACTGTAGCTGCACTATAGAGCGGAGCGAGGTCTTCATCACTGACAAAGCCAGGTGTAATAATGTTGTACCCATCAGCCTGAGCTTTGCGAATCATATCAGCAACTTCAGGTGCGTGTTTCCAAGGCTTACCACAAATAACCAGGCCGAGATCAGGAAACTCTTTACTCAACTCTTGAAATGCGGGTACAAGTGCACTGATGCCTTTGTACTTTTCCCAGCGACTAACAAAGAGGATGTACTGTTCGGGAAGTTGTAACTTCTTTTTAATTGCATCTTGTTCAGCCTTGGTGTGAACATGAAAACGTTCCTCACCACCTTCAAGTGTTACCTGAAGCTTGTTTTCAGGGAATTTAAGGAGGCTTACAAGATCTTTTTTGGTAGCTTCACTCACCGCATAGATTACCTTGCCGCGGCGTGTATCGTTCATTACTGCTTTGTACACAAGACGCTTAAATTTTGACTGATTGCCAACTGGAAATAGGTGCAAGATAATATCGTGTACTGTAACTACAAAAGGTCGTCGGTAGAAAAGTGGGTGGTTGAAGTGAGTAAAGTGAACGAGATCAAATTTTTCCTTGTTCAGAATTGACGGGAGATCGCGTTGCTCGGCAATTGAATAGTGGGGTATATCAAGTACTAGTTTCTTGAGATTTGGCGCACTAAGATTAAATTCGGCTTCATCTTTTGTAGTGAGAATAACCGTATACTCGTTCTCAGTATCTAGTTTGAGAATTTCAGTAACTAAATTACGACAGTATCGTCCAATACCGCCACTTTCGGCTCGCCAAATGCGTGCGTCAATTGCAATCCGTTTCATGACTTTTTACTTACATGTGAAGGCTTGTACATCAGAATAAGTGGAACCCAAAAGAGGAGTGCTAGGTCATTTTTCCAATAGGGAGTGTCAAAGAATCCAAAGAGAAGTGTAGCGATTAAGCTAAGGAAGAAAAGTGTTGCTGCAAGGCCATTCTTCCATGGTTTAACGAGGAAAATCTGTACACAGAGTGCAAGAAAGGCGATGATCCCGAGAAGTCCAGTCTGTGTCCAAAAGGCGAGAAATAGGTTGTGCGGGTGTTGGACATCAGTTTCAAGTGCTCCTACTATATGGTATGTCTCGTAGGCAGCTTGGTAGCCACCAAGGCCAACGCCGAGGATGGGATGGTCGCGAAGCATTGCTTTACTAGCCTGGTCAATTTCGATGCGCGCACGTGAGGTTGTTTGGTCAGATGTGTCGAGCGCACTTGAAAATCGAGTTCGAAAACTTGGAATGGCACTGAGTGCTCCACCAAAGAAAATGCCGGTGATAATAATAATGCTGAGTGCGCCGCGCCAGCTGTAGAAAATGTATGATCCGATGAGGAGAGTAATCGCGAGTGCAATCATTCCACCTCGAGAGTACGAGAGGACGAGCATGCACATACTCAGCAGTGTAACAATGATCATCGGTACTCGAAATTGTTTCAATTTTAAGGCGTGACCCAGGCTGAGGAGAATTGGTCCAACGAGGTACATTGCCAAGTAATTTGGTTGGTTGAAGAACCCAGCCGCACGTTTTACTCCTTGGTAGTCAACCCAGTCATTGAAAAATAGGTACCGGTACCCAGCGTAGAGTGCTGCAATAGTTCCAGCGGCAATTACTGCCCGAACTACCATGAGTCTTGATTCCTCATCCCATTCAAATTGAGCTACAACAAAAGAGAGAAATATTGGGAGTACAAACCAGCTTTTGAAAATTCCAAGCGCTGCACTATGATTCGGAGCAATGAATATACTGATGAATGCTGCTACCAACAAAAGGAGTGCTGGAATAGTAAAGGCTGGCCAGGTCCACGACTTTCCTTTTAGTTCGTATAATCCCATAAGTGCAACAGCAAGTATGAGAACATCAAGAACATTTAACCCACTCACCAGGTGAATTAAGTACGTCGGGAGTGCAAGAATAAGCGCTAAAAGCGCGTACGTTACTCGACGTGGGACCATGCGCGAGAGGTTAGTGCATACGCAAGTCCAATCAGAACCCAGAGATACACCTCATACAATCCGGTTAGGAAAAGTGTATGGATGAGGAATGCAATAAGTGAAACGGTTATCCATTGAAGTACTGCACGGTGGAAACTGGCGGTTTTAGGGGTAGCTTTAAGCGCAACGATGAGTTTGTAGAACAGTGTTCCCATGATTCCGAAGAATGCGAGAAGGCCTAGAATTCCTTTTTCAGCCAGGATTTCTAAGATTAAGTTGTGTGGTACAACGTGAGGTTCTGGTGCAGTAATACCAGTGCGTACATCGTATTCGTATGGGAACATGTCAGGCCCAATTCCTATAATTGGGTGGTCAGCGGCCATGTTTAATGCTTCCTGGTAGGCAACTACGCGTGCTCCGACTGAGTCAACTGACGTATCGGTGAGTCGGGTGAGGCGGCTTATGGCTGGTGCAATAGCGTTGCGGACTTGACTTGAGGCACTGTAGACAATCACAAGTGCAAGGATAAGTGCACCAAGTACTTTTCCGGTTTGTTTAAGAACTGTTGGATTGCTATTCATTGCTAATAATACGACTCCACCAACTGCTGCAGCAATAACACCGCTCCGTGAAAATGTGAGAAGCATATCTATTATGCTCAGTGGTAGAGCGAGACGTAACCACCATGATTTACGTTCAACACCATTATAGAATAGGGCTAAACAGAGCAGGATGTTAATGAGTAAGTATCCCGAGAGAAGATTAGGGTCGCCGTAAAAGAGCGTGATTCGGGGAAGTCCACTTACATTCCATACATTACTGAAAGCGACAATACGATATGCAGGGCTAAAGAATTGGTACACGCCGTAGGCGCCAAAAATAGTTGCACACATCAGAAATGCTCGAACAACACCACGGAGAATTTTTTCAGTTTCGACTACCTGACCAATAAGATATGCAGTAAGAATAAGGTAGCCCAGAATAAATACACGTTTAACTGAGGTAAGCGGAAGAAGAGCATTCCACATCGAAAGTGCATTCACAAAAAGGAAAAAGCTGAGCACGATAAAGAGTGTTCCAAGGGGAATGCGAGTAGGGCGGCGGCCAAGAATCCACTGGATTACGTATACCAATATTAGTACAAGGGTAATAAGTTCTGTAAGGCGAAGTTGGCCAACAATGTGTGTGCCGTTAAACGGGAGGGCAAAGATTAAGGCGTATAGACCCCATTCAAATTTGTAGTACGTGATTACAAAGAACGCACCAGCAATGATGAGTGAAGCAAGTTCTAAGAGATATGTACCAGATGCTACATATACATATGCAAACAGTGTTGTGCTTGCAATAGTTAAGAGAGCGAGTGTCCAAGTTGAGGAGAAAAAACGGCGGAGTATCGTATTCATTGTTTATCCATTTCGTATAACGGTTTCCCAGCCTTGCGCCCACTGATCAAGTGAGAATGAACTGCGAACAATTGCACATTGTTCAGATCCAAGGGTAGGGTGGAGGAGGACATCTTCCATGTGTTCAGCGATTGACTCTGCAGTTGGTTCGGCTTGTTGGGCAGGAAGATCTTTAAGTCCAGCAACAGCGGTTACAATTGTTGGTGTGGCACAGGCCATACTTTCGAGGGCTGAAAGCGCAGTACCTTCATTTGCACGAGTTGGGATCAGAGTCATGATAGCACTTGAGAAGATCTCTGGCATTAGGTTGTGTGCAACTGATCCGTAAAATACGATGCGATCGCCGAGGTTTTCAGTTTTAATAGTGTGCTCAATAGTCTTTTTATAGTTTTGGGACTCTGGGTTCGGTAGGGCATCACCTACAATGAGGAGTTTTGAATCAGGGTGATTTTTGGCAAAAAGTGCGAATGCTGCTACAGCAAGATCGACGCCGCGGGCAGGAGTAATATTGCGGGGTACAACGATAATCTTTTCTTTTTTAAATTCAGATCGAGGAGTAATGCGAGTAAAGACATTTGTGTCTACACAGTTTGGAATGAACCATTTACCCGGAGCAACTTCTTGGAAAAAAGCAGTGGCTGGAGGGATTTCAATTCCCATGGTTCTGTAGAAATGGGTGTCGTTAGCAACGAATTGCTTTGCTTTACGCAGTGCATAGGAAGCAAGTTGAACACGTCGTGCACGTTTGCGCTCACCATCAAGTTCCCAATTTACACCGTGAGTTAGCACAATACTGTGTGGATGCCAGGCGACGGTTGGAAAGTGATCTGGGTAGTGGACAATAATGCGGTCATACGTTCGTAGTTTTGCAAACTGGCCGAGCAAGCCAAAGTTAAAACCCATGACCGGACGCATCTGTTTTGGATAGGATACCAGGCTAATTTCAGGATCCTTTAAACCGTTATTACGTTGGAATACGCGCGGTTCCCAGCCAGCGCGCCGCATGACACCTTGAAGTTCATCAATGTACACTTCTTGTCCACCGAGGATTGGTTTGTAGGTTAGGCTAATCTGAGCAATCTTCATGAGAGCGGTTTATACAGAATGTATTGGTATTCGGCCAGTGCAATTGCGTTAATCAGTCCGTTGATTCCATCAAGTATGCCGCGTCGGAAAAAATAGACACCGATAAAACGTTTAGCAGCGTGGAATACTGCCTGGGAAGTGCTTTTCTTTGGGTACTCAATCGCTTCAAGTTCTGCGTATTTTCGCACTTTTCGAAAGAGGATCTTGGCAGAAGGGTAGGTCATATGAATAATGTCGCCCCCAAGTACGCCCTGCGGACCTTCTTCAATGACAAGTTTTTCGTGAATGGCACCAGTATAGTGGGCGCTTTTTGTCTTAAAAAAACGCAGATGATAGTCGGGATACATGCCACCATGCTGAAGCCATTTCCCACGGAGATGATTACGGAATGCGATCAGAAAACCAATTGGTGAATTCTGCATTGGCTTGGTAGCTTTCTTGATTGATTCAGCCAACTCGCTACTAACTCGTTCGTCAGCATCTAGTAGAAGTGTCCATGGCTCCTTTGCTTTGGCGAGGGCGAAGTTTTTGATTTGTGAAAAATCAACGAATTTTTCTGTGAAAACAGTGGCACCAGCATCATGGGCTATGTGGGTAGTTTCATCAGTTGAACGATTATCAACCACCACAATTACTTCAGCGCACATTTCAACTGATCGCAGACATTCTGCAATCACTTTTTCTTCATCACGTGCAACAATAACCACGCTAACGGGTAATTTCATATGGTTTTCGATAAAGTGGCGTACGAATCCAGTCGAACATGCCTCGGAAGAAGCCCATAAGCGTAGCTTTATCAAAGACAATTACAAGTGGAATTGAACGGAGGAAATACGAGAAATTATGTGAGCGTTGCCAGGTTTTACGTGCTCGAAAGAGTAGGTAGGCCAGGTATAGAATTGCGTCAGCAATAATAATGCTTGGGCTAAGAATAAAGCCTGAAACTAACAGGGCAAGAAAAATAATGTAGGTGATAATCTTTTTAGTATACCCACGGCTTTCAGGCCAGCGCTGACCATCTCCCTTAGCATAGAGAAAATACTGTCGATAAAATGCGTGTAAGGTTGGTCGAGGGCGCCAGTACACAATTGCACTTGGTTGAAACTTGAATGGAAAACCAGCTTCAACAATACGAATATCAAAAAGGGTGTCTTCACCTGCAAAGGTGAGATCTTCAGGATACCCACCTACTTTTTCCCAGACATGTTTGCGGAAGGCAATGCTGCGGGAAGATGGGAGCCAAGAGTCATCAAGCTCGGATGCGTTTTGATTCATTAAATATCCCGAGGCAGCTTCAAACGGAGTTTGCGGATCAATTGCATAGTATCCAGCAACAGCTGAAATGGCTTTGTCCGCAAAAGGCGAGGTGATTTCCTCAAACCAATGTTCATCAACACGTGAGCCGGCATCAGTAACTGCGATAATGTCAGCCTTAGCAGTAGCAATCGCAGCATTTCTTCCAACTGCAATACTACCGGGTTTACTAATTACAGTAAGGGATGAGTATTTTTTGGTAAGTCGATGGAGGTGTTCTACTGTATCGTCAGTAGAACCGCCATCACAAATGACAATCTGGTCGGGAGTACGACTTTGAGAAAGAAGGTTTTCGATGAAATGCTCGACAGCAGGCCCTTCGTTTCGGACAGTGCTGATGATCGCAGTGCGCATGAAGTGCTTAGCTGCGGCGGGTGCGGCGTAACGTCTCGCGAACTACTACGATGAAGATTCCGGCAAAGAGACCGATGAGTGGAGCAATGACGCGGAGAAGTACTCGACTGTTGTCGTGTTTGATAATGTCAGTACTACTACTTGAAACGGTGAATTGAAGCTTTTGTTCTGATTGTGCATTAAGGGCGTCAGTGCGATCTTTGAATGTGCTGACTGCAGCATTTACTAATGCAACGGCAACAGAAGTGTCGGTGCTTGCTTGCACTTGAACAATGTAGGCAAGTCCTGTTGGTGCACTCTGAAGCGTAATCGGAGAGGCGATGAGGTCACCATCGGTAATTTCGACATTTGCCTTTGCGAAGACCTGGCGAGTAAAGTCAGGTGAGACAGCCCAGGTGCGAATGTATCCACCAAATGTATTAGTTGAAGCGTAGTCGTCGTTACCAGAGTAGTACTGTCCGCTTTGGATATCTTTACTTGGGTTAAGGGTTATAGTGTTTACCGCATATTCAACAACTGTACTTTTACCGTACGCATAGAAGATTCCGAAACTGACTATGACAGCCAGGACAATCACCAAGAGGCCGCTAAGAATTGAGTTTGTAAGTGAGTTTCGCATAAGAAGACAGGTTATTCGTGAAGTCTGCAAACGTGTAGGTAAAATTCTCTATTGAGTATCGCAGAAGCTTGGTGCTATTTCAATCTGTCAGAGCGGAATTCGCAGGCTTGGGTGCTGAAAAAGTCCTGGTATAATTATGATATGAAAATTCTTATGCTTACTTCTCGGTTTTGGCCATTTCATGGTGGTGTCGAGAAACATGTCGAACAGGTTGCCATGGCGCTTCAAGATATGGGTCACACGGTTTTGGTTCTTACACTGACCTGTGGTCGAACTGACCTGCGTGCATATGAAGTGCATAACGGGATCGAAGTATTTCGTATAAATGCACAGCAAATGAATCGCACTGCGCAGGTGAGAGCCATTGTTTGGGCAGCCCAAAATCGAAAAATTCTCCGAGAAGTTGATATTATTCATGGTCACGATGCAATTTTGAAAGCTTTGTTGCCTATGGCTCCTAAAGCGCACCAGTACCTGACCTTTCATGGGTTTGAAGGGTATCCAGTTTTACCTTCAAGTATTGAAAGTAAACAGAAAATGCTCCAACAGGTGCGTGGAACAATCTGTGCAGGAGCTTTTATTGGAAAGTGGTACAACGTGCGGTGTGACATTGTAGAGTGGGGAGCTGCAACACAATCCCCTTCGGATGTTGAGCCAATTACTTCCGACCTTTGTTTTGTTGGTCGGTTAGAAGAGGATACTGGTGCTCGGGTCTATATTGAAGCGTTTGAGAAACTCTACTCAAAAAATCCTGCCTTGAAAATGATTGTCTGCGGGACGGGTTCACTTGAGGAAGAACTGCACAATTTTGTTGCTGAAAAAAAGCTGCAAGTTCAGTTTGTTGGATATATTGCTGATCCAAGTCCGTATTATTCAGGAACAAAAGTTGCCTGCGTAAGCGGGTATCTTGCTATTCTTGAAGCGATGATTCGCAAGGTTCGGGTTGCCTGTTATTACGACACCCCAATTAAAGAGGACTATCTTCGCATGGCGCCGTATGCTGATAAAATTGCAATTGAAAATACGAGTACTGGATTAGCTACAACAATTGAAAATTTGCTTGTCCAGCATACTGCGGGGGATGTAACCGAACTCTATACGTTTGCAGCTGAGCATACCTGGCAGAAATTAGCAGCTCAGTATCTCGAATTGTACGCTACAACATAGTTACTTTGCAGGTTCTTCCAGAGGAAGATTATCTTTTCGTAGGAGAAACAGAATTACAGGCGGCAGGATAATAAAGCTGCTGGCAAAGGTGATAATTAAGTTGCCCCAAGCAGCACCTATACTTCCATAGTGAGGAATTATAAGGCTATACAGTGTAATAGCGAGGACAAACTGTAGCATATTGGCGTACGTGGCTATGTATGGCCGATTCAGGCGGAATAATACGACGCTCCCGGGGTTTGCAAAGAGTGAAAGGAGGTCTCCGCAGAATAAGATTTGAAACGCTGGAACTGCCGCTGCGTATTTATCGCCAAGAATAAACTGTACAAGGTATGGCGAAAGGAGGACGAAGGGAATCAGTACAATGAGAATTCCGACAGATCCCACCAAACTTTTTCGGGTAAACGAACGCAGTTCTGCAGTGGTTTGAGCACTTCCTGCTTTTGGTAGGAGTACTGATGTAAGTGATCCAATCAGTAATGGTAAAAGGAGGGCTAATTGTTGCGCTGCTCCGTAAATTCCAACTTCACTATCTGGGTAGTAGCGCTTGAGGATTAAGGTATCAAGACGGGCGATCATGCTCATTAAGATGAACGAGATCATTGGCCACTTACCGTACGTAATGATTTTTCGAACTGCTTCTTTTTCAAGCTCGGCATCATGTTGTTTGAGGAAGTCGCGCGGAATGACTAAAAATCCAACAAGTAGACCGACATACGGAGCAAGTGCATACGCAGTTAAGACGTTTATTGCAGTAACGTTATGCGTAGAGTACAAGGTGATCAGAGCGATGAGACGAACGCTGCCGTTAATAATTCCTAAGATTGAGAAATAGGCAAAACGTTGGTATGACTGCAAGATAATATTGTAAAAGACAGCTGCAGACAGTGCCGCTGCACCAATAAATGCTAGATATACCACTGAGTTTGGAGTATTTCCGAGTCGGCCTGCTATCCACGGGCTAATCAGTGCACCGATAGTCAAAATGAACAATCCAAGAACAACTTCAAATCTGAAAATTACTTTGAGGAATGCATATGCGCGAGGAGTATTTGTATGAATATACTCAGAAATAAAGCGCACACCTGTAGTGCCGAGGCCTAAGTCGGTCATGCCAACAATCGTGGTCATGAGGGCTGTACCGGTTGCAACAACACCAAAACTACTTGGTCCAAGGGCTCGAGTAGCAAAAAGTGTACTTGCAAACCCAAGAAGTGAAGCAGTTAGATTGCTTAGGAATACAATCATAGTTGCGCGACTCGATCCGGATAGTGCAAGTCGGCGCAGACGTTGTGGAAGAGAAAGTTCAGACATTTTTGATGTACTCGAGGATTCTAGTCGACACTCCTGGTTGTCCGTACGGATTTTGTGCAATCAAATGATTTTTTGGTGAATCTAGAATTTTCTTCGCCTCTTTCACAATTGCTTCTGAATCAGTTCCAACCAGTTTTGCACATCCAGCTGCTACAACTTCTGGACGTTCGGTTGTTTCTCGAAGAATAAGGACAGGTTTCCCAAAACTTGGTGCCTCCTCTTGAAGTCCACCTGAATCGGTCATTATTAGAGTTACTCTCTCTAACAGGGCAACCATCTCAGTGTAATCAAGAGGTTCAATTATATGTACCCGCGGACAATGGGCAAGTTCTTTTTGGGCGATTGTTCGCACTGCTGCATTAAGATGGATCGGAAAAATGACTGAAGCGTTTGGGTGATTTTCAATAATTGTTCGCACTGCTTGGAAAATGTGTACCATGCCGTCACCAATATTTTCGCGGCGGTGCGTGGTGAGTAAGATCACTTGCTGAGAAGTTGTAATATCTTCGAGGTGCTTTGGAAGGGGGAGTTGTTTTGCTCGTACAAAACTGAGGGCATCTACAACCGTATTACCAGTAATAATAGAAGTTGTAATACCTTCTTTGACGAGATTCATCTGAGCACTTTCGGTTGGAGCAAAGTGGTAGGCTGCAATTTTATCAATCAACCGCCGATTCATTTCTTCAGGAAATGGATTCGTTAAACTTGCAGTACGAAGCCCTGCTTCAACGTGGCCAATTGGAATCATTCGATAAAATGCTGCAAGGCTGGCGGCAAAACCAGTTGTTGTATCGCCATGGACAAGTACGACATCAGGCTTACATTCGTCATAAAAAGCACCAAGCCGTTCGATGATTTTTCCAGTAAGTGAGTCGAGTGATTGTCCTGGTTCAAAAACAGCTGCGTCATAGGCTGGTTGAATACCGAATAAAGCGAGAACTGGTGTGAGCATTTCTCGGTGTTGTCCACTTGAAATTGGTATAACTTCAATCCCTTTAATTTTTGCAGCATGCAGAATAATAGGTGCCATTTTAATGGCATCTGGGCGAGTTCCGAAAACAACTGCAATACGCTTTGTACTCATATTCACTACTATAGCCGAAGAAATGGTTGCGGACCATTCTATGAGATATGTGAGAAAATCGGTATGATACGTATAAATGCAACAAGAAAAACGTCTTTACTGGTGTGTGTTTATGTTTATCCTATTTCTAACAGTAGGATTAGGTTTTTTTGTACTCCGAACACTTGTATATAACTCTGATAATGCAAGTGCAGTATTTATTGCGCGGGACATTTTACGTGGAAATTGGAATCTACGAGGGTGGATGATTCCTATAGATAACTTTACGACTACTGATATTCTCTTTTATCTTCCACTTGTTGCATGGAAAGGAATATCGGTTCGAGTTATTCAAGGTGTTGCTATTGCAATGCTCACGTCAATTACCGGGGTCTCTCTGCTTCTAGCCTCTGAAGGACTAGCCCTACGAAGAAGCGTGGTGTCAATTTGTATTGCGGCTGCATTTATTGTTGGGTCATCTCTCTTTTTCTTACAAAACCTACTTACTATTCCTACTCATACAGGCACAATTCTTTATGCACTTGTGTGTATGTTGCTGTTTGCAAAATTAGGAAAGGTAGCAAAGCCGGGTCTATTGTACGGAGTTGTATTCTTGTTAACTGTTTTGGGATGTTTCGGAGATCCACTATTTCTTGCCATTGGTGTGGCTCCAATACTCGTATGCATACTCATTGGCTTACTACAGAAGCGTACTAAACATGCCGAGGTACTTTTTGCAGGGGTACAGTTGGTCGGAATTTTTGTTGCACATATGCTCGTTCAATATGTTCAGCAACAAGGTGTCTTATTTATCGATCAACCGTTTATTATTGCTGAGCTGACAGGTGTGTATGCAAATATCACACTATTTATTCAGATTATTAGTCATAGTTATGCAGCAGACATTTTTGGTAAACCTCTCGATTCGGCGGTTTTTCCAGCACTATTAAACTGGCTTAAAATTGCTGCCGTGCTGTTGGCTGTGCGAGCAACATTTAGGACAATTCGAGCGAGTGAAAATGTATCCCAAACCGATGAAGTGTTGCTGTATGCGATCGGGATTATCTCACTCCTTTTTTTATTTAGTAGTTACGCTCAAGGCCTAGATGCAATTCGGTACCTCTTATCGTTAATCATTTTTCTTGGGATATTATTAGCTCGTCGCTGGTCTGATATTCTTCAATCAACCGGGCATACATTTCGAATGCTTTCATTGCTATCTATTTGTGTGATTGGGATTTTCCTAATTAGAGAATTACGTCAGGCACCTGTTCCAATTAATACCCACGATGCTCTGGTACAGAACACTTCTTTAGCAGGTCAGGTTGGGTATGGGAGCTATTGGGAAGCTGAAGCTGCAACATTGTACTCGAAAGAGGGGGTGACCGTGTGGCCAATTAAAGTGGTTGATGGCCAATTTTACCCGTACTACTGGCTTTCAAGTACCTCAATGTATACAAAACCTGCCACATTTATTGTGTATAGTGCAGCTGATGCAGCACAGTTTTATCCTGCAGCAGTGCACACTTTCGGCACGCCAGTAGGTCAACAGCGTTTAGAAAATGGAGACACTGTTCTGACTTGGAGTAATGACATTACACCAAAACTAAGTCACTACGCTGGTTTGGAGCGCTAGAATTACTGGCTCGTGATTTTTACGTAGGTGTCATCTGGTCCAAATTGACCTGTGCCACCAGGGCCATCTTGGGCTAATCCGAAGTATTCAATAAAACTGCCAGTGCCAATCCAGGCATGGGCTTTAAACGTGAAGGTAAATACGCCTATCTGACCTGGCTTTACGAGGCCTGGTGTAATCGTCTGATCACCATAGGCACCGAGCTCGGTACTGGTAAAGGAAGTAGGGCGAGTTGGGGAAATCCAAGAATCAATGACGAAATTGCTGCCGCGGTTAAACGGACGAACAGTTGCCATGTTTACCGGGTTAGGTCCTGAGTTGCTCCATACTGCACCACCGGTGTTTTGCATTTTGATGGTAATAGTACCAAACGTGCCGATAGCAACAGTAGGGAATGGTGACTGGTCTACCCATTTTGAAACCCAGTCGGGCATGATAGTTATCTTCTCATATGTATCATCTGGTCCAAAAGTACCAACACCATTTGCTCCCGTTTGCTCTAGACCGTAGTACTCCATATAGGAACCCTTAGGAATCCATGCATGGGTTTTAATGAGGAAGGTGAAATCTCCAATCTGATTAGGTCCAACTTGGCCAGGTATAATTGTGCTGCTGCCTGTTCCTACTTCGGTACTAGAGAATGTGGTGATATCACTTCCTGAGTTCCATCCATCTGCTTGGAAAATGCTACTACGACCATACCCGCGTGAAGTTGCAATTAAGACTGGATTTGCGCCTGTGTTACTCCAGGTTGATGTCCCAGTATTACGCATCTTAATAGTGACTGATGAGTACTGTCCTGAGCCAATGCTAATGAATGGAGTTTGTCCTGCCCAGGTAGAATCCCAACGGTAGGTGGTGGTAATTTTGTTGTATACATCGTCAGGGCCAAATTGGCCATAACCGGTTGATCCGTCTTGGCTAAGTGTAAAGTATTCCATATAGCTGCCAACCGGAATGGAATCAAACGCAGTAACATCATAGGCAAAGGTTCCGATTTGGCCAGGTTTAACCTGAGTAGGGTCTATTGAAGCATTGCTACTTCCAGCCTCTACGGCAACAAATGAACCGTTACTGCCGGCAATTCCTGGGCGCCAGCTACTTGAATTGTTTATCCAATCACTTGTAGCAAACGTACTGCTTCGTCCAAAGGTGCGGGCAGTAGCAAGGCGTACTGGAGTTGCTCCCGTGTTACTCCAAGTAGTATTGCCTGTGTTTTGATACTTTATGTATGCCCGAGCTGTTTTACCAGAAGTAATAGTAGGAAATGCAGATTGGTCATTCCACTGTGCATTAAAGCTTGGCAACACAGTTACATCAAAGAAAATACCTCCAAGATTAATAGCTCCAGGCAGACCTTCTAGAATTGGGCTAAAAAACTCACGATAGGTACCGGCAGCTTGATGGGTTTGAGCAGTAATAGTAAACGTGAATACTGCAACTTGACCAGGTTTTACTTTGCCAGCATCAACAGACTCGATACTATCACCGGCTTCAGTACTGGCTAGGAATGAAGGTCGGTTTACACCTGGCCAACTAGAGTCCGAAAATTGACTTGTGCGGTCGTCAGGTGAAGCCGTGGCGAGTTTTACTGGATTTGCACCGGTATTGAGCCAAGTGACGTATCCATGGTTCTTAATGCGAATAGATACAGTTGTACTTTGTCCCTGGTTGAGTGCTGGAATATTAGACTGAGATTCCCAAGAGGACGAGTATGCAGCGGGAGGGAAGAATGTGTTGTATATATTATAGAAATTGTAGTTTCCAAAGTACGCGTACGGTGTGTAACGGTACAAAATGGATGTTGCCTTGGTTTGCGGAGTAATAGTTATAGTTTTTCCCCAGTCCGACGCTCCACACGGTGTGCCTGCAATATTAAGTTGGGTTGAGCATTGTTGTACGTTGAATTGTGCCGGGTACACAGCTCCACCGCCACCTGTGCCGTTATTCCAGTTCTTACGAAAAGAACCTGCAGAACCAAGATAATTGCTGCCAGAACATGTTGCACCTAAAAGCTGGTTATTGAACGAGTAGAGACAACTTCCTATACCAAGAACATCGGGCACATCGTAGCCGAGACCTTGGTCAAGATATGCATGCGGTGCAGCACCAAGTGCAGCTGCATATGCATCAAGTTGGGCACAGCTTTTTGTAAGAAGACTCCACTCCTTTTGCATAGTAGTGAGTAGAACCTTTGGACTAACTGGGTACCTTGAGTTGGTGGCCGCCTGGTAGATAATGGCTGCTGCTGACTGGGCGTTTCCAGCTCCAAGTAACGAAGTATCAACTGAGGCAAGACAGGAACCATGTGCTGAAAGAAAGGCTTGAATATCAGCCTGGTTCATTGAAGTTGAATCGATAAAAAGATCGTCTCGGATAATGTTATTAGGATCGTAGGCAGCATTTGCTGTCGCAATTCTAAAACTACCGAGCACAAGGCTCAGGCAAAGGGCAAAAAAGAATGTGGAAATTCGGATTATATTCTTCATATATGCCAGAGTCAGTTACAGGGTAGAGTATATAAAGAAACGAACAAAAAGTGAAGAGGCATATCGAGTATGTTACTTGGAAACGAAAATGTTTCCGTTCACAGCCAATTGCTTGTCAAAAATGGTGAGCATTTGATTGTGTGCACCTGCCTGCTTTATGAATGTGAAATGGTATTCGTTGGTTGAGCTGAGGGGAAGTGAGTAAACCACTGTATATGTGAGAGTTTTACCTGGAGCTACTGTTTCCCACATTCCGATACGTTTATATGTATCCGTACTTAAAATAGTAGGTGTCCAAACCTTATCAAATATTCCAAGGGCCTTAAGATCGCTGGGAGATTTATCTGTATCTCCACCAACGTTTTGAGGAGTGGAGATGATTGTGGCGTTACTTGGTATGTAGAGTTCAACATAGTTTTTATTTGTACCATCTGGCCATGTGCTGGTTCCACCATGAGTACGTTGAACATCAACCTGTTGTATGAGCTGATGATTTGCGACATCTTCATGCTGAGAAACAGTAATCGATTCTTTTACCGATCGGCTTGATTTCATTCCTCCGAGGTTTGTATTCACAATCTTTAGCCAGTTTCCATCGGTCGGCGAATCGAGCGGCTGTGCATTGCTGAGGGTATTTTCAAAAGACGGATCAAGTGCCCAAAATTGGAGTGACTTACGATCAATTTCCTTCCGTAAATTAGTTGCAATCTTATCAAGTGCACCCGGAGTGTGTTGAAGGTGGGAAATTAAAAGGGGAATTAAGTTGTTAAGTACTTGTTTTGGCTCCATAGCTGCAACATTGGCAGGATCCTTAAAGTAGGTAACTTCAACTGCATTTGTTAGCTGATCACTCACATTTTCAGCAGTTATTGCAGTTGGAAAACCTGGTACATCAATTGGCCCAGTTACGGTAAGAAGATCTTCAAGAATGGTACTGTCTATATAAATGATTCCTTCCGGTGGACTACTCGTTGCCTTGGCAAGAAGTGTTTGAATTGCACCACTAGATTGAGGTAGAAAGGAAGCGCCAACATTTGCATCTCGGTAGCTTTGGTACGCTACCATGGTACGAAGTTGGTCAGGAGGGGTTATGAGTGGTCCATCTGTTCCGTTGTACAGGTGATCTAATTTATACACATCTTCACCAAAGTGAAATTGGCGGATCACTCCACCAGAAGCTACGAGAGTTGCAAAACTGCCAATGAATCCACCCGTCGGTCGTAATTCAGCATCGTTCTGAAAGAGGATACTAATTGTATGGCCGCTCGCATCGGTACTCCCAAGTGTTTTATGGAGTTGGTTAACCATGTTTTGAAATGGTGCAAGACTTACTCTTAGAGTGTGAACACTATTTTTGAGCGTGCTAAGTTCAGTGCGATGTGTGAGGAAAATCCAATCAGGGACACCTGAAAGTTCATCATCAGCTAAATCAATACTGTGCTGGAGATTTGAGAATGAGGTCTGGTTTGTTTCATACCAACTGAAAAACCCACTACTGTTTTGAGAGAGTAATGCATTTATATCGTCAGACTTTGTAGTTGCAGGATATGCTTGAGCAAGTGCACTAGCAGTCGTGCCTGCATCGGCTAGGTAGGTGGCAGCTTTAGTCAAGCTAACTTCCCAGCGAAACGGAGGAAGAGGAGTAAGGATAGGGCTACCAAAAGGAGTAGAGCGAAGTGCATCTATAGTTGAACGAAATTCAGTGCTCGCAGTTGCGAAGTGTGCACTTGCACTTGCTGGATTAGAAACAAGTTCATTTATTCCAAGTTGAATTTCACTTTTGCCTCGCAAGAGCGATGGTGCAGGCAGGGCAATAATATAGAAGCTGCAGAGGAGAAAATAGAGTGCAAGTGCAATTCCACCGCCTACAAGAATACGAAGTTTTATTGTTCGAGACGTGGTATCACGTTTCTTCATGAACGATTAGGCTCTGGAAAAAGTTTTATTGACTTAAATACAGCAGCAGACAT
>CAILIB010000017.1 GCA_903834195.1 uncultured Candidatus Berkelbacteria bacterium
AGTCACTGGAAACACAAATTAAAGCACAGACTGCTACAGTAAATAAATAGAGCAATTTATTCGACGCTGGTAAGAACTGCCTTGAGCATTGTCTCAAGGCTTCTTATATCTTTGCGGGCGACTTCTAAATCAGCACGGGCAGTTTTAATGTTTGCTCTGGTACCTTCAAGAGTGGTCTTGTTGGCTGGATAATCTGCAGGTGTAATAGTAAGTAGCGTTGCCGAGGCGGTGGTAGCAAGTGTGGTTGCCTCTGTAATCTTACTCTGAGCCTCAGTAAGTGTCGTTGTCATAGTGGTGACATCGACCTTCTTATCGTTGGCTTTACTGATGTAATCTTCGAGCTTAGGAACCAAGGAAGTGATTTTTGCAGCTGCGTCGAGCTCGGAATCAGTAGATGTAATGCGCTTCATCTTCGGAAGATAGAGTGCAAAGATATAATGCTCGGTAAAGATGCGTTGAAAATCTGTTTTGGCAGTTGCGACTGTGGTGTCGGCAGCGAGAGCAGCTCCGAGAGTTTGCAGTGCAATTGATTCAGTTTTGAGTTCAGCGGTAAGAGTGCTTTTTTGGGTATCGCTCAGTTTTTTGGCGCTTGCAACCTCGTTTACAAGGCCTGAAATTGCTGTCGTACGGGCAGTTATATCAGTAACTCCTCGAGCTTGAATAGTGGCAAGGTGTGTAGCTTCTGGGTCGGCCGCTAATGCAAACGATGCATTTGTGAGTAATACTCCAGCAGTAAGAATTGGGATGATATGCTTCATAATGTGCAATTACGGAGTTGTATCTGTATCTGACGGCGCACTGTCGGCGCTGGTGGTACTGTTGTCGACGTTACTCAGAGCCGTATCAACACTTTGCATGGTTTGATCGATATTCGGACCAGTAACAGCAGTTGGGCTTGGAGTAGGACTGGTTGTGGGGCTAGGAGTAGGGCTGGCTACTGGGCTTGGGGACGTGGTAGGAGTTGTTGTTGGGCTGGCACTTGCAACTGCAGGCGTACTGCCAGTTTTTTGCTGTTGATTGTAGCTGTACATTGCGACTCCAAGAACTGCAATAACAACCAATCCACCTGTTGCATACAGAATTTTATGAAGTATTGGCCGCTTATGAGGACTTACTTCAGCGGGGCTTTCAAGCATAATCGGTTGTTCGACTACAGGTTGTTCGAGATTGTCGAAAGGATTTTCTGGTATATCCATGAGAATAAAACTATATGTCCACAGTATATCATTAAGAGAAGTATGGGTACCAAAAATGCCCGGTCATACCGGGCATTTAATGTTCCAGAGCTTACTTGACGAAGTGAATTACTTCTTCAAAACAGCGACGGGTTTTTGGTAGGGCAGCTGTACGGTCTGAAGGATCGCGGTACCCAAGTGCAAGCATGCTGACGCTGGTGAGGTTCTGATCGCTCAATTTCAGAATTGCATCTACTTGAGCATTGTCGAAGCCTTCCATGGGGCAGTTGTCTACGTTGAGTAGGGAAGCTGTCTCAATCATCATTCCGAGGGCAATGTAGGTTTGGGATTTTACCCAGGCTGCCAGGGCCTCATCCGACTTGCCTGCAATCGCGTTGTCGAGTGTGGCCTTAAGTCCACTGAGTTCTGAAACTTCTTGGTGCTGATTGGCTGCAGTACGCTCTACGCGTTCGTTAGCGATGTTCTCCCGAACGTCGGTACGAGCAGTGAGAACTACAATATGTGAAGCGCCGGTAACCTTACTTTGACCAAAGGCGGCAGAACGGAGTTGAGTCCGAATTTCTGGATTTTCAATAACGAGAAATCTCCACGCTTCAATGCCAATTGAGCTCGGGGCCAGGCGAGCACTCTCAAGAATGGTGTGTAAATCTTCTTCGCTCACTTTTTTGCTAGAATCGAATTCCTTCACCGCGTAGCGCCAATTTAAGGCTGTAGTAACGTCAGTATTCATATCACGCTTCCTTTCAGATTAGATATGCTGTATAATAACTATATAAAGTATAGTACTATACAATTTATAGTATTACAAGACTTCAGGGGTGATGATTTCGAGAGGGGCGTTTATGTACTACTCGCCAAACCTATTAATTACAGAATATACCATGACTCCAATAGAGCTCCAGAAAAAGTTAGAAACAGCAATTAAGGCTACTCCTCTTGCTGAAACAGTGCACTTCCGCCCAATGTTTGGGGGAATTCTTGGTTACGTTAAAGATGTGGGCTTTGTATCGCTCTCTGATGTTGGGCTTGCATTTAAGTTAGCGCCAGCAGATCAGGATGAACTTCTCCTGATTGATGGTGCAAAACGACTCCAGTATGATCGCACACAGCCAATCAGTAAGCAGTACGTTGTTGTAGCTGAGAGTATTCTCGCTGATGACACAGCACTTGCAGCTTGGGCAGTGCGAAGCGCAGAGTACACACTCACCCTTCCAAAGAAAAAGAAGAACTAGGTACACAAAAAGAGCGCCCAGAAGGGCGCTCTTTTTAGTAACCTGAGGGTTACTTCATTGTCTTATTAAACGAGTAGAGAGTAAACGTAACCATTGCAACAAAGAGTACTCCTGCAACGAGGAAACCTTGCCAGATAGCATCTGCGCCCCAACCGTTCAGGACAAGTGCGCGGGTTCCTTCAATAATGTAGGTCACCGGGTTGTACGTAGCGATGGTTGCGAAGGTAGCCGGAAGAAGATTCTTTGGCGACTGTGAGGTGGTCAGATAGAGGAATGGAAATACTAGGGTGAACATTGACTGTACCAAGCGGGCATTCTGGGTGCGAAGGGCAGCGATCATGCCGATACAACTCCAAGCCATTGCGAAGAGAATCAACATTGCAAACATGGCGAGAACACCAAGGAAGCCAGTGGCAAAGTGTACGCCAACTGCGAAGAGTAAGACAAGTACAATTAATCCCTGAAGAATCGACTGCACTGCTACTTCGGCGAGCTTTCCGAGAACAATCGTTAGCCGGTTAATAGGCATGATGATCAGCTTTTTGAAATAACCGCTCGAAATATCTTGTACGAGCTCGATACCTGCATTTCCTGCAGAGAAGAAAATTGCAGTAAAGATTGCAACAGGTGCAATGAAATCTTTATACGATACATTAGGAAAACCGGGAACTTTTGAAAATGCTGACAGGGAAACTGCATTTACAGCAAAGAAGAAAACCGGGATAAAAAGCGACGGGATGAGGGCCAAAAGCGGACGCCAAATCTGTTTGATGTTGCGAATTGAGAGGTAGTACCAATCTGAGAAGAAGTATTTCATAGGAGTATTGGAAATATCTTATTTGTCGCCTTTCTTTGTTAGAATCTCAGTCCTCGCTCAATGTACGTTCTAGTACATCTCGCTCCGGGCTTCGATTCTGCCTCGAAATCCATCCAAATGAGATATTCCCTATAAATTATCGATTACGTGTATACGGATCGCTGGCTTTCAGGTTAACTTCTTCGTTAGCAATATTGCTGCCGGTGGTCTTTAAGAACACTTCTTCAAGGTTCTTGGCTTTATGTTTCTTGAGCAATTGCTCAACTGTACCTTCGGTCACAATTTTGCCGCCATCCATAATAGCAATGCGGTCACAGAGTTCTTCGGCCTCTTCCATGAAGTGAGTGGTGAGGAAGATGGTCATGCCTTGCTTGTTCAGTTCACGCAAGTGGCTCCAAATGAGCTGGCGGGCGTGAGGGTCGAGACCAGTGGTTGGTTCATCCAAGAAAAGAACGCTTGGCTTGTGAATCAGGGAGAGGGCAAGGTCGAAACGACGACGCATACCGCCTGAGTAGGTGGAAGCGTAGCGGTCGGCAACTTTTTCAAGCTCAACAAGCTTAAGAAGAGATTTAATTTGCTCCTCGATTTCGGCCGGTTTCATGTGGTAGAGACGGCCGTGAAGCTGGAGCATTTCGCGCGCAGTAGCAGTCTCGTCGAGACCAACTTCTTGCATGGCAAAACCAACTCGCTTGTAGATTTCGTCGGCGTCAGTGTCGATGCTAAAGCCATCGATTTTAATACTTCCGCTCGTCTTCTTTACTAAGTTCACCAACATGTTCATGGTGGTGGATTTTCCTGCGCCGTTTGGGCCGAGGAAGCCGAAGAACTCACCGCGCTGAACTTCGAAAGAAACACCCTGAACGGCTTTGGTTCCGCCTGGATATTCTTTATACAGATCTTTAACTTCAATAATGGTATTCATGCAGTTATGATGAAGGTTTTAATCTGGTTTGTAAAGTATCCTTTACACTCAAAAGTAACCTAGATCACAATAGTTTCACCACCTAAACCACGGACAAAATAGGAATCATGGCTGATATACAGAATTGCACCTTGGTAGTTTGTCAGGGCTTTTTCTAGTTCTTCAATGCTCGGTAAGTCCAAGTGGTTTGTTGGCTCGTCGAGAATGAGGAGATTTGGCTGGGCGCAGAGCATGCGGATTAATTGGAAACGAGCCCGTTGTCCACCAGAAAGCTGGTCGATGCGTAATTTTGCGTCACCGATTGGGTCAAAAAGGTAGGATGAGAGTACTTGCTTTAATCCTTGGTCTGTTAGTGTCTGACCGCGCTCGTAGTAGAGCTCACTTACAGCAACGCCGAGTTCCCAGGTGAGGTACTTCGGATCAACTTCCTGTTCGTAGACACCAATGCGCAGTTGCTTGCTGAACTTCATGCTACCGTGAAAGGTTGTTACTGGTGTTGGGTGATCGTAGTAATTGGCAAGTATGCTTCGAATGAGTGTGGTTTTACCAGCTCCGTTTCTTCCTTTTACTTGAATGCGATCGCCATGGTCGAGGGAAAACGAGATACTACTAAACAACCGGTGTTCACCGTAGCCAAGTGACATATCAGTGACAGTCATGAGGGTGTGCTCGTGCTCGTCGAGACCTTTGGTACCGACTCGAATGTTTTTAGTTTTGTACTTATGGTAGCCCTTGGTGAGCTTTTCGTTTGTTTCGGCCAACGTCTCTTTATCAATCCAGAAGGACGGCTTGTTCATGCTCTCTTTGAGCTCGGTATACTCACGTTCAAAGCGAAGTTCTTGGGTTTTAGCGTTGTTGCGTCCCGAATCTGACTTAGCCATCAGCTTGCGACGACGCGCTTCCATCCACTGGACATGCAGCTTATCGAGACGCTTCAACGACTCTTCGTAGCTCATCACGTTGGTGATGGTTTGCAGACCGTTCTGCTTCAAATATGCTGCGTAGTTTCCTTTGAACTTGTGGAGCTGCTGATCCTTTAACTCAATCATATCGTCGACAACTTCAAGAACGTCACGATCGTGACTAATAACACAGACCGCATCTTTGGTATTTTTGAGCCATTTAATAAAATGGGCTTTTCCAACGTAGTCCATGTGGTTGGTAGGTTCATCAAGCAGAATTAGGTCTGCTTCAGAAAAACTTAGCCTAACCAATTCCATAAAGCGCTTCTGCCCACCAGACAAATGTTTGAGGGGAGACATGCTCCGATCAACATCGATGCCGTACTGTTCAAGTCCGCTGAGGATGCGTTCATCTATGCCGTAGTAAGAACGGCGGGAGAACTCGTGTTCGGCGTCGCTATAGGCATGGAGCGCTTCTTCGCTCGTATCAGCGCCACTCTCGTAGGCATCCATAATTCCTTTAAGCTCTTCGAAACGGGGAAGTGACGACATTACATACTCGAGTGGGGTAAGGTGCTCAACGTCAAAGTGCTCCTGTTTACTCAAGAGAATGCGTACTCCTTTACGTTGCTCAATTTGACCAAGGAAATCGGTATCCTCACCAGTAATGAGGCGGAAGAGGGTGGTTTTGCCTGTACCATTGCGGCCGATAATACCAACTTTGGCATTTTCGTTCATGAGGAAAAGACAGTCCTTGAGCAGGAGCTTATTCCCCATCCATTTTTCGTTTATGGTAGCAGATATTAACATTGCTCAGGCAGTATACCAGATTTCTTCCGAGAAGAGAAAATATCAAATCTAGAAAAAAAGTGGTTCTGACCGTATACTAAATACACATGGTAACTCCAGAATTAGAACAGTACGTTCAGTCGGAAAAGCAGCGCGGTGTTACTGCCGAGGCGCTTCGAGGTGCACTCCTTGATCAGGGGTGGGCTCAACCTGATATTGATGCAGTTTTACCCCCTGAGCCTGCAAAGCCACTTGAGATGGCGTTACCGACAGTTGTTGAGAGTGCTCCAACTGAACAAGTTGTGGCTAAGCCGAAGGTGAAGCGAAATACTCGAGACATACTACTTTGGTCCGCTGCAGGTGTGCTCTTAATCCTCTTAATTATTGGTATTCTCTACGTTCTGAGCGCGGGAAAAGGTGGAAAAGCCTCATCAGTACAAAGTACCCCAACTACTCAGGCTTCAGTATCTCCAAGTACTAATCCAAGTGCATCACCAACAGCAACTCCAGTAGGGAGTGTGAGTATTACCTCGCAATCAACTGGTGTACCAATTTTAAGTTACACCGTTCCAGCTAATTGGTCGCAAGAGGCGTACTATCCGCAGGGCACTGGAAACCCAATTTCAGCATTTCCAACGAGTGCTGATAAGCAAAATGCATCATTTAGCGTGGCTAGTAATATCGATGTGAGTTCAGATAAGTTATATCGATCGATTAGTGGAACAATTCAAGCGAATAAACCAGTTACGGATTTATCGACCTACGATCGGTTTACTACCGATAATCCTCACTACGATAAATTACTCCTTGAAGCTGGAACGTTTACTCGAGGAACGTATCGTTGTGAGCAAGTAAAAGATGGAAGTGCCTACGGAGTGAACTGTTTCGTGATTAACAATGGTTCATTGCTTAATTACGTGCTGCATACCACCAAAGATTACTATACTGCAGATGTGCAGGCGCTGTACGCTGTTGTAGAATCTACTGTCGTTCTCTAGAGAGAATTGATTTTTTCCAGGTTTACGCTATACTCTTTTTCGTATGATCTATTTATTACTACAACCAATCTTTCACGTCTCTCGTAAGAACGGGGCAGGCATGGGAATTTCCCAGGGCTTACGTTTGGTATGTAGAACTTTTTGATCACAGATCTCAATTCAGTACATGCTAAAGGCGAGTCCTCGGACTCGCCTTTTTGTGAGGCGCACAAACCCGATTATTGTACGGAGGTACACACTTATGTTCGGACCTAGACTTGACTGTAATCATACAGTCGACGGAAAACCACTTCAGCTTATTCCTATCACAAAGGAAATGCTTCCGGATTGTCTAAAACTTTTAGAAGATCCTGAGGTTACGCGATTTCTCACCATGCAGGATTATAGTCCAACTCTCGAAGATGAAATTGACTGGTTCATCCGGAAAGGAAAAGACGATAGCACGCGTGGCTGGGCAATTGTGCTCGGCGAAGCTGAGAATCAGGAGTATATCGGTGGAACCGGCATCTCTTCGATTGATTGGCGTCTGCGAACTGCCTCAACCGGCATCATGATCGCTAAAAGTACTGGCGAAAAGGTGTTGCTACGGCAGTAATGCAACGACGAGCACAATTTGCCTTTGAGGTGTTGAACCTCATGGCACTTGAAACGCATATCTGCATTCTCAACGAGGGGAGTTGGCGAGCGGCTGAAAAAGCTGGCTACCAAAAGTGGGGCGAAAAACCACATGCTTTCTTTGATGGAGGTACATACTATCCTGCCTGGAAGGGCTCAATCACGCGTGAGCGTTGGGAGGAGCTTAAGAAAGGCTGAATTCGACCCCGGTCCTATATTTTAGGAGCGGGGTTTTCTCTATCTGAGAGTCTGCTATCGTATATGTAGTATGTCGCTCACTTCCACAGAAAAACAAATACTTGCAGGCATTCCTGTTGGTTCAGAAAATAATCCTGACCGTCCAGAATTTCCGCCAGAAGATCCAAAGTTTCCAGCAACACCTACATATCAGATTCAGGTGCCTGGTTTTTCGAATGTGTGGCTAAAGGATGAAAGTTATAATCCTACTGGAACTCACAAAGATCGCATGGCCTGGGAAATAGTAGTTACGTATCGTAATTTTTTGTTGGCCAAAGAAGGTGGTCAGATGAATCGCCCACTGCCGCACATGTCGATAATTTCTTCAGGTTCAGCTGCGGTTGCAATCCAGAGCATGTTGCGCCGGTTTAAGTTACCTAACCTGAAAGTTCTCGTTGATGCACATCTGGATGGGGGGATAATAACGCAATTGGAGAATTTAGGGTGCGATGTTTATAAAACCGACCTAAGCAAACGAGCGTATACTTGGCGTGATATTTTGGCGCTGACTAATAATCAGAATGGGTTTGATATCACTTCAGGAACAGGATTGGATCCGCAGACGAGATTCTACGATTGGCTCAGTTACGAAATCATGAACACATCGCCAGACTATTGTTTTGTACCGTTTGGAACGGGGACGTTGTACGAGAATATTCTCAATCGGGTTCGCTCTGAAGCTTCGAGTGAAATATCTGATCCGCGTTTTCAGGGTGATTTATTTAAGGCGTGTAGTTGTAATTACTTTGGAGCAACTACGAGCGATCCCCATAGTAAAGCGGTAAAGTTGTACTCATCGCATCTACCATTTGTCCAGTTTGATGAACAATGGATATCTTTTTATAGGTTAGCGGGGTATTGTGGGCCACTTTCAGATGTTCGGCAAATTCAGGAATCGTATCTTGAAAAAGCCTTTTCTCTAGCAAATGAGCAAAAAATTCAGTGTGAACCATCCGGTCTTGCCGGTCTTGCCCTAATGTTACAGATGGAAAATGACTTGCCCCGAGATGCTAAAATTTTGATTGTGAATACAGGGAAGGTGAAGCGATGAGTACTGGGAACTCTGGAGTTGCTCTTGCAAAGAAGCTTGGTATGGACAAAGCTGAGCGACGTGGTGTGGTTAATCCGCCAATAAATTACGACGAACTAATTGGATTCACTATTCCTCGAGAATCTACTATTAGATTTGGTGAATATAGCACCGGTGTTTTGCACTATTTTTGCACCGAAGTAGAAGCGTTACAGCACGACTTTCCATTACTGAAAGACTCGATTTTCCCTGATGGTGCGCTATGGATTTCATGGCCGAAGAAAAGTGGGGGGTTTGCAACAAATCTTTCCGAGAGTATAATACGTGAGCTAGGCCTTGCTACTGGATTGGTTGACACCAAGGTCTGCGCGGTAGACGAAATCTGGTCTGGATTGAAGTTCGTCTTTCGTCGGGAAAACCGGAAAATATTGTAATTTCGGCTGGTATAGTCATTTAAGTGAGCATATAAAATTGTTTCGCTTGTTTTTTGCGTTGTAAAGGATTATATTCCAGGCAACTTATAGGTAAAGACTGGAGGTCACCTATGGCACGAGACGAGTTAGAGTGGTTAGAAGAACATTCAGAAGAGCTGATTCGAGAAAGTATTTCTAGTTCGAGTGGGGCGGGTCGGGATATTGCCCGACGTACTGCAGAGCTTATAGCGCGTGAAGAAAGTGGTGGAGAGAAGTCGCTTGCAGATTTAGAATGGGCAGGTGGATTGTAACCAGGAGGTACTATGACATTTCGCCAACATGTAGATGATGAGTTTGATCGTATGTGGGAAGGTCGTAAGAAAGTAATTCGCCGGATAAAGGACAAGTATTTTGCTACTAAGTTTGAAGTTCAAGAAGGGTGGCGAAAGAAACGTAATCGGACTGAGGAGTTAGTGCGACACCACCAGGAGAATCGTAGGCATCGCAAGCAGTACTCGTTCTAGTTGAAATAAAAAAGCGCCCATGGGGCGCTTTTTTATGTACAATGTTCTATTTAATATCCCAACGACCCTTTTTATCATCACCCACAATGTGAGCGTCGTTCACAAAATGCTTCAGAGCCTCTTTCAGATTAGCGTGCACCTTTTTACCAGGATTGAAAATGTCGTTCGGATCAAAAATCCGCTTGGTTTCAACAAATAAGTTGTAGACTTTGTGACCATACATATCTAAGAGGAACGGGGTGCGAATCAGACCGTCATTGTGCTCACCAGTAATTGAACCACCATATTTGATAACGAGGTCGTACACTTCGCGGGAAAGCTTCGGAATAATCTTCTTGCTTTCAGGGTCAGCCAGGTTCATCAACGGAATGATGTGGAAATTGGCATCACCAATGTGGCCGGCAACTGTATAGGTAATGTGGTACTGGCCCATAATCTCGTTCAGCTCCGGAAGGAACTTCGGTAAGTCAGCTGGGTGTACAACAGTGTCATCGATGAATGGTGCTGTGTGCTCGTCCTTAAGGTGCTTACGAAGCAGGTTGAAACTCTCACGACGAACTGTCCAATACTTACGCCCTTGGTCCTCACTGACTGTTGTGAGCATGTTGTAGCCATAGTGGCGAATTGCATCGTAGGCAGCCTTGGTTTTATCCTCAGTTTCTTTTGGATGATCACCGGTAAACTCAGCCATGAGCACGAGTTTTGGTAGCCCGCCCATACGCATCACCATCAGTGCTTCTGGAATAAAGGAGAAGCCAAGCTTAATCAGGTTACCCTTCATCTGCTTAGCCAGACCTGGCATGAACCGAATGGCTAGCTTCAGGGTGTGGTCGTCGTAGGATTCAAAACTCTCAGGTTTGAACTTCAGGACATCGTTGACTAAATCGCCAAGCTTATCAGTTTCCTTGAGGAAGATCACCAGCATGCGTGAGTGCTTCTTCGGCTTGATCAGCTTCAATTTTACGTTGGTCACAATACCGAGCGTACCTTGGCAGCCAACAATCAATTTGGTGAGGTCAAAAATACCGGTTTCGCGGTCCCAGACATTCCAGAGGTAGTAACCGGCAGAATTCTTGGTGACTTTTGGCTTTGCACCTTTAATGAGATCGTAATTTGACTCGATCAAATTGTACACAGCTTTGTAGAGCGCGCCTTCGTAGTCTTTTTGCTTGATCTTGAGTTCAAGTTCTTCTCTAGTAAGTGGTTTTACAATGTACTCGTTGCCATCGGCGAATACGACGCTGAGTTCTTCAACGTAGTCTTCCATTTTGCCGTAGCTCAGGGTCTTTTCACCAGCTGAATTGTTAGCAACCATTCCGCCGATTGTGTTCAGTTCGCGGGAAGCTGTGTAGCACGGTAGGAGTGCATTTTTCTTGAGAGTTTCCTTTTCAAAATCTCGATAGAAAACACCAGGCTGAACGCTTGCAGTGTGAGGAGTAATTGCGTGAATTTTGTTGAAGTGGGGGAGCATGTCCACAACAATTGATTCGGTCAACGGCCCGCCACTCATATCAGTTCCTGCACTGCGAGGAGTAATTGATAGCTTTTCGTCAGGGTGAGTTGTGACGTACTCGATTAGGCGGCCAAGGTCGGCAGCATCAAGTGGTGCGACAACTAATTTTGGGTGGAGTTCAAAGAGGCTCGCGTCGCGGCTGGCAGCATCAAGACGCTTTGGGTCGTCTGAAACTTCGCCCTGAACTACCTTCGATATTTTTTCCTTTAATGTCATGGTTGCCCCTCGAAATTCCTACCTTTTATGTTCCATTTCAGTTTACGCTTTGGTCAACGAATTTAAAAGGCCGTGCTATCATAGTGCTATGGAAATTCTACCGGGGTACGAGATTCCTGAGCCTAACTCAACCTTTGCCGACGACAGTCTGCAGAAGGGTTTTTCGCTCGGTTCATTGGTGTATGGCCCTGTGTATTATTACGCAATGAAGGATTGGCCATTCTTTTGGGTCAGTTTAATTGCAACATTGACCGTGTATGGTACGCCTTTACTGATTCCAATGGCATTTTATGCCCGTGCCCGTGCCTGGGAGCGAAAGGTGTGGGATAGTGGTGAGCTTTTTGCATCTACTCAAAGGCGTTGGGATCGGTCAGCAATAGTAGTTGGAATTTTGGGCTTACTCTTTTTGTATGTTGCGACGCGATTTGTGGCGAGTAGTCTTGAGACCACCTTTGGTACAAACGATCCTAATCAGTTACTGCAGCAGGTGCAGGATTCGTACCAATAAAAAAGTGCTCGTCCCGCACTAGGTTGTGGAACGAGCTGTTTAGATTAGTCGCCGATTGAGATTACCCTCGGTTGAGGCTTGCAAGCAATCGGCACGAGTCACATGATGAGTGAGGTCTCATCAGTGATAGACCGCCACCTAGTTCGGCAGGTAGGCGCACCGAATGGTGCGAGTGAGTACGGAGTACGGATTACAGGACCCGTACTTGGTTGGGTCGATTTCTGTCACTTTGGATAACAGAATGTTACGATAAATGAACACGGACCAATGGTGTCCAATCATTAATGCCGTGTCGTGACCACGAAGGTGCTTCGTGGTACACTAAATGTATACTAGCGATATCAAATAGAACTGTAAACATCTCATGGCACAGCGTAAACCTCGCATAATCATTGTTGGAAGCGGCTTTGCCGGAGTATCAGCTGCACAAGAGTTTGGACGTCGACTCGGTCCTGACGAAGCTGAGGTTCTTTTGGTTTCCAAAACCAATCACTTTACCTTCACACCAATGCTTCCAGAAGCAGCTGGTGGTGGGTTAAACATCCAGTACGTCGTAGAAGCAGCGCGTCATTTTTTGCGCGGTACGAATATTCACTTAGTTGTTACCGAGGTTCAAAAAATCGATCTTGAAAAGAAAGTTTTGTACGCAAGTGACTGTGAACTTGAGTTTGACTATCTCTTACTTGCGACTGGTTCCACAACCAACTTCTTTGGCGTGCCAGGGGGTCCTGAGAATTGTTACGTTTTGAAAGATATTCACGACGCAGCTAAAGTCCGGGCTCGGATTACCGAACAGTTTGAAGCTGCTTCTCGTCTACCACATGCAAGTGATCGCAAGAAACTTCTCACCTTTGCTGCTATTGGTGGTGGGCCAACCGGTATTGAACTTATTACCGAGATTAATGAATTGATTCGGGGAACGTTCACCAAGTTGTATCCACAGATTGATATTGAAAAAGAGGTGACGATTACAGTGCTTGATATGGCACCGTTCATTCTTATGCCGTTTGCTGAATCACTCCGTGCTAAGGCGCTTGAGATTATCCAGAAGCAAGGTATTAAAGTGTTGCTGAGTACTTCAGTTACTGGCATTACGCCTGAGGGAATTCAGCTCGGTGATGGCACATTACACCCTGCTGCTACAGTATTCTGGACTGCCGGTGTTAAGCCGAACATTCCTGAAATTGTCCAAGAAATTGCCAAAGATAAAGGTGGACGAATTACGGTTGAACCAACTCTTCAACTACCAGGCATGAAGCATATCTTCTGTGCTGGTGATGCTGCAAGTTTCATGCACGGCGAGCGTCCGCTGCCAATGTTAGCTCAGGTTGCCCATCGACAAGGTCCTGCCGCAGCTGCAAATATTGTTGCTGTGATGCGAAAAGAAAAGCTGCAAGAGTATAATTTCCAGCTTCAGGGAAGTCTGGCAACGCTTGGAAAAGGTCAGGCAGTTGCTGAAGTTGGTCCATTCAAACTTTCTGGTTGGGTGGCATGGCTGATGTGGCGGGTCATCTACCTCGTCAAATTTGAATCCTGGAACCGTCGTTTCAAAATCGTTAACGAATGGTTTATTGGGATGTTTACCGAGCGTGACGTGGCAAAGCCGTAAACGCGCCTGGTTCTTTTTCTGTCTCTACTCCGGTATAATCTGAAGACAATCTTTCTTATGCGACACATCACTAAAAAACACGCCTCAGTTTTTGTCGGCACCATGACGTTTGCTGCCATGGCAATAGTACTTTTTTTCTTTCTTAGCGAGTTAATTGGTGAACAAGAATTTGAGCACCTCACCCTCAAGATGATTGGTATAGGAGCTTTGTGCGCTGCGATTGCTATTATGGGGGTGTCGATAGCTCGTCTTGAAGATCCGCGTGAAGAAATTTCAATCTACGATGCCAAAGATCCTCGTACACGATAATTCGGAAGCAATTACACAGACCTTGCTCAAAGAATGGGCGAGTTGGTCTGAAGGTGAAGGGGTCTTTTTATCTGGTGGAACACGGTTTCGCTCGCTCTATGCTGCTGCACCAAAAACAGCTGCCAGCCTTTTCTTGGTAGATGAACGAATGGTTTCGCATGATTCGCCAGATAGTACCGCTGGTATGTTGGGTACGCTCTATCTGAACCGATTTCCAGATATTGATTTCCATGCACCTGATACTTCACGTCCTGATGCAGCTCAAGCCTATGAACAAGATATAGAACAGTGGCAGGCATCGGGAGGACAATTCACCGTTGGATTGTTTGGGATTGGGGCCGATGGGCACACAGCGTCACTTTTTCCTAAGCAGTACGCTCACGATGTACAGAGCCCAGCGCTCGTTCTACAAACCGAAGCTGAAATGCAGCCATTTGTTTCACGCATAACTATTACACCAGCCTTTATACAAAGCCTACAGCGACGTATTTTTGTAGCGCTAGGTGAGGGAAATCGCGATATTGTCCGCCAGATTTTTCTCGAGCAAAAATCGTATCCGGCTACAGATTTATCCAGCGACGCTCTCGTATTGATGGACCAGGCAGCTGCAGCCGACTTGCCGTTTGAACTTTACGACCTAGTGTGAGGTTGTGGGTAGGCTAAGAAGAATACTGAGCATGCCTAAAATGAGCATGATAATGGCGCCGTATACAATAAAGTAGACGCTTTTTGGTTTACTTGTGCGTTCTGGAGGGAGAACCGGGCGGGGTGGTTTGATCGATGGCATATTGTACTAACTATACGCTGCCCGTTGTGGCGTTCAAGTGGTACAATAGTGCTATGGCTAAAGCACCCTCACTCCTCCCGGCAATTATTGATGAAGCAGTCCGTCGTGAAGCAGCGGATATCATCCTTTCTTTTGGGTGTGTTCCAGTATTAAAAGTTGATGATGCCCTCGTACGTTTGGAAAAATTTGGCGTGTTATCAGATCACGACCTTAGTACCTTGGTGGGCGATGTATTACCGTCGAGTAAGTCAGAAGAATTAAAAAGAGACCGGCAGGCTGACTTTGCCTATGCATATGGCAACGTCCGTTTTCGGGTAAATGTCTTTTACCAACGCGGACATCTTTCAGCGGTTTTGCGGTATGTGCGTGATGTTATTCGTACACCAGAACAGCTTGGTTTGCCAGATTTAGTGAAAGAATTAGTTGGAAATGACAACGGTTTAATCTTGATGGTTGGGCCAACAGGTTCGGGGAAGTCAACGTCCTTGGCGGCGATGCTTGATTACGTAAACGAGAACTTTGATAAGCACATTATTACCATCGAAGACCCAGTTGAATATGTCTACACCAACAAGAAAAGTTTGGTAGAGCAGCGTGAAATTGGCATTGATGCTATCAGTTTTCCTGCAGCACTACGTTCGGCTCTACGTGAAGCTCCTGATGTTATTTTACTCGGTGAGATGCGCGATCTTGATTCAATTTCAGCTGCAATCACCGTGGCTGAAACTGGTCACTTGGTACTCTCAACTATTCACGCCAACAGTGCTCCGGGGACAATTGATCGCATCGTTGATGTATTTCCGGCCGGTCAAAAAGATCAGATCAGGATTCAGCTGGCAGATGTGTTATTGGCAGTGTTGAATCAGCGTCTTGTACCTCGGGCGGATGGTAACGGGAGTATGCTTATTTTAGAGGTCATGACCGCCACTACAGCAGTTCGTAACGCGATTCGAACTAGTAACAGTGCTCAATTGCCGAACGTGATTCAAACCTCTTCCGAAGAAGGGATGATTCTCTTGGATGATGCTCTCATGCGTGCCGTGCGTAAGGGGGATATTAGCAAAGAGTCAGCTTTGTCGTATGCGAATGATCGAGTTGAGTTGAAGAAGTTGCTGGGATAAAAAAGAATGCTGCCCGTATTGGGCAGCGATCCGGTTAATAGCACCGCCAAATACAGCGTTGTGCATCGGGTGCTACGAGTTGCTCGGGGCACACTTCGAAAATCCTCGGAGTAATAACTGCAATCTCGTGTTCATCGACAATGCTGGTGACCTGGACTGCAATTTCAATGAGGTAGGTTACTATTCCGTTACCATTAATGTTGAAGTCTACAATGCGACAGGGAATATGTACCAATGACGCATGAATTTCATAGTTGATAACCTTTACCGATGACCAAGCGAGGGTTGTGATGTTATGTTCAATGAATGCTGAGGCTCCGATTCGTACAGAGCAAAGATGTGCTTTCCCGGAATGATGAGGTGTTGCATAGCTAATGAGGGCAGTGCAAACACCCTTGTTTACATGGGTCATATTCCCTCCAAAGGTTCAAAATATGTACTAATATATAGCTGAAAGATAGGGTAAAGGGAAGGTAATAGTTTGAATTACGCCCACTTCTAGGTATGCTAAAAATATACTAAACCGTACTCGTAACTACCCGTTATGGCACCAAAACTCCCTGAGCAACAGTACGTTGATCTCATGAAGACAATTCTCGAAGAGGGGAAGTGGAAACAAACCCGTCAAAAAGATAAAGACGGTAATTTTCTGCGCGCAAAAACCATCACTGGTGGGTACATGCGGTACGATTTATCCGATGGCACTATGCCACTGATTAGTGGGCGCGCACTTGGCGGAGCCTTCTACCAGTTTATCGGAGAAGTGTTCTGGATTCTTTCTGGAAACACACACCAGTACCAGTTAAACCGCTATGGGGTGAAATACTGGGACTCTTGGGCTACTCCTGAAATGTGTCGGCTCTATAACCTTGATCCAGGTGATTTTGGTACAACCTACGGTAAACAGTGGCGCTCGTTCCAAATTGATAACTCTCGTTCAGTTGACCAGGTGAAGCGTCTCTTTGATGGCCTGCGTTCACGTCCAGAAGACCGTCGTCTCATTGTTACTGCTTGGAACCCAGGTGGAGTAGATAATCTAGTAGTTCGTCCCTGTCATGGCACGTTCCAGATTGTGCACCGGGAAGGTGTGCTTGATATGTGGCTCATCCAGATGAGTGCTGATGTACCAGTTGGTATTCCATCTAACATGGTAATGTATGCGTTTCTCCTGACCTGTATTGCGCGTGCTACAGGCTACAAGGTAGGTACACTCGTACACAACATGGGGGATACTCACATCTACGAAGATCAAATTCCTGGCGTCGAGGTGCTTATAGAACGTGCAGCAAAGCCGTTTCCAAAGTTCACAGTTTCTGATGCCATTATTGATGCAGTTCTCTTGATGGTAGATAAGGGTGAGAAAGATCCACTTAGTTTGCCAGAGATTAATCCAAAGGGCTTGGATTATGTAACGTTCTTAAAGGAAAATGTGGTACTGCATGGCTATGAGCCACATCCGCCAATAAAGCGCGATCTGCTTCCTGTAGCCGTATAAGATGTCAGAGATTACCCTTTCGCTTATTGCTGCCTATGACAAGAATCGTGTAATCGGGAGTAAAGGTGCGCTGCCGTGGCCAATGGTGAAAACCGATATGGATCGGTTCAAGAAATTGACCACTGGCCATCCGGTGATTATGGGTCGCTCTACCTATGAATCGCTGCCGGATAGTTTCCGACCATTACCTGGACGTTTGAATATTGTTCTGTCGCGTGGCGAGTATAAGGGTGATGGAAAGTGTGTTGTGGTATCGACAGTTTTGGATGCACTGAAAGCAGTGGGTGAATCAGAAGGCTTTGAGGAGACGTTTGTGATTGGCGGTGAGCAAATGTACAAACTCTTCTTGCCGTACGCTCGGAAGGTGTATGCAACCGAGCTGGACGCATCCTACAAAGGTGATGCCTTTTTCCCAGAGTTACCCAAAGCTGAATGGAAAGAAATAGGTGTACCAGAAAAATTTGAAGCTGGTCCTAAAAATGCGCATGCTGGTGTGTTTCGGGTATTTGAAACGACCCGGCCATGGAAACGGGTTGTGGCACCAGAAATGGGTCGCAATGAGACGTACCGGGCTGATTTGCGTGCCATTAATGTAATGGGTGCTTGTCCATTTTGCCCAGGTGGCAAAACTCTGGCTGTACAAGAAATGATTGCCGAAAACGAAAGCTGGTATGTGACGTTTAACTACTCACCGCACGAGAATAGTAAGTATCATTTTCTCTTTATTTCAAAACAACACTACGTTTCTCACTCTGATATGAATGGGGACGAGTTTAAACGCCTTTCAGATTTACTTGAGGTCCTGAAGAAAAAGTACGAGTTTAGTACTGGGTTTCTCTATGGGCGAGAAGGGCCGGAGCCAGAGAGTGTGGGGGCAACTGTATACCATTTGCATTTCCATTATATTGTTCCGGAGGCGGGCAAGGCTGTTAAGATATTTTTTGGTCCGATTACGCACTAAGTTGCCACTGGATTTCGTTCTGCTATAGTTTGGTAACCGAAAGGTAAATCTGTTTTGTAGCACATGCTACATTTTTGAGGTGTCGAACATTGTCAACGATTGGAACATCGAATGGAGACGTTACGAATCCTGTAATGGGACGTGGAGAAGAATATCAGGCAGTTTTGGCTGAAAACCTGGCACAAAACAAGTGCCCGTTTTGTCCAGGTGGATCAGCAATGCAAGTACTTGAAGGAGGAAAGAGACTTTTTAACGAAAACGTGCCTCTCTACCAGGGGAGGGTTTTACTAGGGGCATACAATAAATTCCCCCTTAGGAAAGGACTGAAGCTTGACCTTGTGGATCCCAACCGGCCAGCACACTACGTACAGGTTATATATGACCACGTCTTAGAGGTTGGCTGGCTATCAGATTTGGTCTGTGAGGAACTAGCGGCATCATTTCCAGCAATATTGGGGGAGCAAGAATTAACCCACTGGTATTGCCGCCAAGGGAAGGATTTCGTCCGAAGTGGTGCGTCTATTAATCACGGGCATGGACATATCCTTTGTTCTGAGGACGGCTGCGAAATCTTCTACGGGCTTTATCCGGGTCCTGAAATCGCTCCCACAATCGAATCATTTACTGTGTCGCTTCTGTCTCACCAAGGTAATACGGTGGATCTCGGCCAGCAAACGTGGAATATAGTGGAAGCTGATTCGCTTCCTCAAGGGGTGGAATGTGCATTTTTCATCTCAACGTCGAATCCGTATGTTCTCGAAGGTACCCCATGGGAACTCTGGAAAGAGCTATTCCAAACGGTTAAACTCTTGGACGAGCACTATCAGATTCCGGGTGGCGTGCTTCTCTACGAGTTGAATGCAGATACAAGGGAAACGCTCTTCTACTACTTCGTGGTCAAGGAAAATGATTGTGCACGATACGTGTACCGAAAATAGTCCTTGTTTGGTTGGTCACTCGCAGCATAGCCGGTGACCAACTTTTTATTATTTAAGAATGATGAGAAATGAATAAATGTACCTATTTTAAAAAATAACTGCATACTATTTCATTGCCTCCGCATCCTAAGTCTCATTATTTAGGGAGGACAAGCAATGAAATAGTATGAGTTATTTAACCCAAATCAACTCAACACCATACGCCTTTAACACCCGCTGCCCATTAATCAGCGAGTATCCACTGCGGAAATAACATTTCTTAAATCCAGCAGCTGCAATAAGATTGGCACAGGTAGGACAAGGGAATACAGTCACATAAATACTTGCGTCTTTCAATGAAATTCCTTGCGCTGCAGCTGTAGCAATAAGTGCCTGCTCACCATGAATATCTGTACTTAAATCAGTCCGAATACCGGCGTCAAACCAGCTACGTGGATCACCTTCGGCATAACTAATAAATGGTTCGGGCATTGCATCGTTGTGGCCCACTATGAGTAGTTTTCCATCTTTAAATGCAGCTGCTCCAACTTGGCGCCACCAAACCGCACTTTTCTGTGCCTCGGTTTCGGCCATGTCCATGCACTGGCTATCGAATTCTTCTTCACTAATTGTGTAATCGCCGTCAACCGGTTGTTGGGAGAGGGCTTTTGGCATGTCCCAGCGTAAAAACATGGTATCCCAGGATACCTTTACATTCGGCAGGTGAGTTGCAAATACAACCTTGGCAACTTCGTGCTC
>CAILIB010000018.1 GCA_903834195.1 uncultured Candidatus Berkelbacteria bacterium
AAACCTTGGATGACTGGTGTCATCGATGGCTTTTCAAGAGTTGTTCCTTGGCTCGAATTCCACCTTGCCGAATAAATTGCTCTATTTATTTACTGTAGCAGTCTGTGCTTTAATTTGTGTTTCCAGTGACTGGATAACTGGAAGTGTGCACACATTTCCTGGCTGATCATTTGTGAGAATACAAATGGTAGCAGTAAGTGAATTCGCAGTTCCGATTACACCCTTCGAGATTGCATCATCCGGATTTGCCAATGCAGCTGCAATATCATCAGCTGACTTACCTTGCAAAATGCTTGGATCGTATGATGAACCATTACTCAGATATTTACCGTAGTAAATGAATGGAACAGAACCTGCTGATTGAGAAGGAACATATGGAGCAGCGTCATATGTATTAACAATATTCTGTTGATCTGCAGTTAAGGTATCGAGCGTACCATACGAAGTTCCGTGCTGAACGTTATCCATGGTTTCTACACCTTGGAAATCAACATACTGACTAGTATACGATGAGCCGTGGAATGAGAAGCTTTGTGTGTTAGGGTACACATCAGCAGAAGCTGAATGAGTAATTTTCAAACCACTAAACGTTCCAAAACGAGAGAGTGCCACAACCACTGGCCAACGTTGGGTTGCACAATACGGACAGAATTCCCCACCAACATAGAGAATGCTTGGCTTATTATCTTTAGTAAATGCCTGCGGATTCGCAATTACACTTGGTAACGTTTTAACTGTACCAGCACCAACGCTCGCAAAAACTGAATCTGGTACGGTAGAAACCTTCTTCATGATATCTGCTGAAGCCTCAGTATTCGCTGAAGAACTTGTACCTGTTCCCACTTTTACAACAACCACAGTAATTACTGCAATAATTGCCACCACTACAATCGCCAAAATAACGCGCATTCGCGTATCAATATCGCCACTAAAATTACTACTTGAACTCATAGCACCCTTATTTAGTAATAGGTACTCCTACTATAGCTAAACTACACTATTTCACCAGTATGCTAGAGTGCTGGCGCTGCCTGCATCTTAAGTGATGAGGCAAACTTTTGAAAAATAGTCACATATTGAAGTCTTTGAACTGAATCGGCATCCGAAGTTGAACCAATTGAGATTCGCGTGGCAAAAATTGGACCTTGTATACCAAATTGCGTGTAATCAGTAATTTTACGAACACCTACTGAGTTGGTTGAATCGTACTGTGTTACTTCTCCATTAACCCCAAGTATCGTTTTCGCATTGACTTTCATTGCTCCCTGATCATCCTGGGCGGCGGCTGAAATATCTGCGGTGGAATTAACAACATACACCTCGAGTTTTGCCCCAGCTGTCAGATCAGCCGGACGACCACTATCAACAGCGCGCGGGTCATAACTTACAAATGCATCCTGAGATGGAACACTCCAGGTACTTGGGTAATCAACCTGGTAGGCAACCGAACCTATCGTACTACTGTAGTGATCATATGTAAGATCAGGGGCTATTGAAGGTGTTGCTGTTGGAACAATTGAGACTACTGGCGTTGGAGTGAGGGTAACTTTATCAACTACAACTGGTGTAACTTGAACACCAGTACTTTGTGAAACCTTCGCAAACACATAGGCACCAACAGCCACAACAAAAACAAGCCCAATCGCAACTGGAATAGCAATACGCGGATTCGGGTGAGGCATCAACATGCAACAAGCTTAGTAATACGCTGGGTAAAAATTCTTTAAACAAGAAGTTTGTACATCAACCCCTAAACTGGATGGCTCATGCATGAGACAACTGAGAAAGTTTGCGAATGCAGCATCACCTGTTGGATCACTCTTCGTTGACCATTGCTGGAGGTTCGCAATTTCAAAACAGTATCCATACCCATCCTTGGCCCAACCGGAACCACAGGTTAAGCTAGAACTCGCTTTGGCTTTAGTTGGATCAGGCGTTTGATTAGCCACAACAAGAGGTGCCACTGCAGCGGCTCGCTCAAGAACAGGCACAGCAGTTGCCCCTGCAACATTCCCTTTCAAAACATAGCCTGCAGTAAAACTCACAAGAACGCCAAGCACTAACACTATAAATGTACCGCCAGAAATCCTTTTCATATACTGTAAGTATACGACCAGCTAGGCAACTTGTACATCTGCATGCTTAATATAGAGCACCTTGTTCCCATCAGGATCTAAGATACTAAATTCTATTCCCCAAGGACGCTCTTCGATGTCTTTGTGAAATTGGATACCTTTGTCGCGAATATCTTGGTACACTCGCTCAATTTCAGTCACTTCAATAAATACCGTTTGATACCCAGGAACTTCTCGATCTTCGGTTTTATTCTTGATGCCCAGTTTTCCACCATTCGGAAAAATAAAGGAAACGAAGCGCTCAGTACGATATTGAAACACAAAGCCCAATGTATCTTGGTAAAATGGGATTACCTTTTCAATGTCATTACTGTAAAAAATCGCACTGTCTAAATTCATTTTCTCGAGATTACCTGTTACACAAATCGTAACACAATCTCAGCATCGTATATACTAAATACATGTCACTTTCTCATTCAATTACGCTTTCCTTACAGAAACTGCGTAAAACCTTCAAAAATCAAAATTGGGTTGAGATTTCTCAATCAACCATTTTGAACAACTTTGATTTGTTTCAGTCTCTTCATCCAGAACAAGGGGTTATACCTGTCCTGAAAGCAAATGCATACGGTCATGGGCTAGAGCAGATTGCTGAAATTCTCAAGGCACGAACGTTTCCCTATATCGCAGTAGATGGGTACTTTGAAGCACTCCGCATTCGTGAAGTGTCCCCTCAACCAATTTTGGTCATGGGAGCAATTGACCCCGACAATTTTAAACGGATGAAGTGCAGTACATACACGTTTGTGATAAGTGATATCCAAACTGTCGTTGCACTTGGCGCGTTACAAAAACGTGTAAAAGTTCACATCGAGCTTGAGACTGGCATGAACCGATACGGGGTAAAATCAAAAGATCTAGACGCACTCCTCTCTGAACTTAAAAAGTACCCAAAAATTCAGGTTGAGGGCGTAATGTCTCACCTTGCCGATGCTGATGGTCCGCACGAAACATACACTGTACAACAAGTGGCGCTATTTGATGCTGGTGTAGAAGTAATTCGTGCTGCTGGATTTTCGCCTTCAATTGTTCATATCGGCCAATCTGCAGGAAATATTGTTGCGCAGTCAAAATATGCACAAACATTTCGACTTGGCTTGGGGCTGTACGGTTTCAATCCATTTCCAGCCGAGCATCCGAAAGCCCCTCTCCTAACTACGCTTAGGCCGGCCCTGCAAATCATGAGCACTATTACCAAAGTCCATGAACTAGCGCCCGGTGAGAGTGTCAGTTACGGGTGCACATTTACCGCAACGCGTCCGACGCGCATTGGCGTACTTCCCCTTGGCTACTACGAAGGCATTCCGCGCGCACTCAGTAATGTCGGATGTGGTTTGTCCCAGAAGAATGAAGTCCTGCCTATTGTAGGTCGTATTTGTATGAACCATCTCATGGTGGATATTACAAATACACAAGTTGCATTCAACGATACTGTCGTAGTTATGAGCGCGAACCCAAAAGATCCTAATTCAGTTGATCAGATTTCAAGCATCCACGGGATATTCAATTACCTACTTCTTGTGCAGATAAACGAAAACTTTAAACGGATAATTACACCATAACGTTACTTTTTTCTTCTTCCTGCGTAGTACCTAGTGAAGCCGCTTCACAAAAAACCATGCCCCAAAATCAATCTGAACTCACTGACGCCGAACTTGTTCACTTGCATTGCACAGGAGACACCTCTGCTTTTTCTGAACTTTACGAACGATACGCACACCCCATTTTTGCCTACGTTATGTACCGAGTTTCAGAAAGAACTACGGCTGAAGATATTACCAGTACAGTTTTTATGCGGGCTTTGGAACATACCAAAAAGTATAACCCTAACCGTGGTTCATACGGTTCTTGGATCTACCGAATTGCGCGAAATGCCCTCATCGATCATTTCCGGCGGAACCGTACAACTGCAAACCTTGATGATTTCCTCGATTCTCTCATCGATCCAGGACTATCACCGGCTGAACACGTCGTAGCGCGGGAACGAGCCTCAGCAGTTCACACGGCCCTATATTCACTCTCAGAAATCCAGCGAGAAATTCTTCTCCTTCGTTTTTGGGACGATTGTTCTTTTACTGAAATCGCCAAAATTACTGGAAAATCAGAAGCTGGATGCAAAATGCAGCTCCGACGAAGCCTAGATACACTTCGTACCCATCTTCCCCTAGCCACACTCATCCTCTTCCTCACCACTCACACGTTCCAATGAACACCACAGAAATCATCAATTCACTTATATCCGCTGACCCCAGTTTAGCCAGCCAGCGCGATCTGCTCGAAAAGCTAATACCTGAACTTATTGCAAGTCGACCAGTTGCTGAAATTACCGATTCGTTTCGCATAACCTTAAAACAACGACTTGTCGAAGAACAGCAATCAATAGTACCTGCTTCCACTGGTTCAAAACTTCGCTCAACTTTTATACGCTATAGCGCATATGGTAGCGCCTGTTTAGCACTTATTCTTATTACTGCTGGCGGTGCATATTTTTCCCGACACAATACTACAGAGCCACCCACCACCCCGCTTTCAATTCATCAAGTTGGCGATAAAGCATTTGGCGCCCTTTCGTTTTCTGGAAGTGGAAGTGGAAAAAGTACAGCCTCAAGCAGCGGCTCTATGGCTATCAACCCTAATGCAGCTGATTCAACGAGTGTAATTACACCATACCCAATCTGGAGTTCCAATCCATACACTATTGCACAGCCGGTTATCGACTCTCTCCCAAAATCGGTCGAAGTATTTAAACAACTCCCAACCAGCGAAGGTGTAGCTGCATTATTTAGCACACTCCTTCCAACTGGAAATGCAATGCGAAATGTCACAAACTATTCTCTTCGTACTGGAGATTATTTAATTCAAACTGACCTCACAACAGGTACAATTTCGATTGAATCCATCAATCAGTCTATTGCCACACCTTTAATACATTCAGGAGCTACAAGTAGCTCCGATCCAGCAATGCCTTCATTTGTTACGCCAAGTCCAACACCAATTTCTCCAATCAGTGATGAAGATGCTCTCAATATTGCTGCAGCATTCACACAAAAAATTGGCATAGCCACTGGTTACTTTGGAACACCTGAGGTTATCAAGCCCCCAACAACCGCTGTAGAACCTTTATACTACCCCATGTATAGCACAACTACTGTTGTATACCCACTCACCATCAGTGGACTCCCAGTTGTTGATCAGAGTGGAACCCCAGTTGGTATTACCATTCAAATTAATCCCCAAGATCGCACGGTCAGCTATGCTAACATCAGTACTACATTCCAATTTGAACGCTCCGTTTATCCTGTAAATGCTGAGACATTTAAGAAATCTGTTCAGTCAAATAATTCGAATACGTACTCACTGTACGATGGCGCACCAACTGATACCACAACCCCTACACCTATAACACTCAAAGACCCTACACTTGTTCTCATGCTTTTCACGCAGAACAGCAGCACAACAAATCAAACTGAGTCCTATTTAGTACCATCATACTCCTTTGCAAACCCATCTCAGAATAGCTACCCTGCGAAAATCGTAGTTCCTTTACCTGATTTAAGTCAGTAAAACCTACTTCTTAATCTGCTCGTCAAAGGTTAGTTTGATGTACGACAGCTCATCGATACCATTCATCTGGTAGATTTGCATTGCAACACAAATCTTCTTGTCTTCAGGATTAAACCCGAGCAACTTGATTGTTGCGTCAACCTCTTTCCACGTTTTGGCTTCAATTTCTACGTATGGGTTGAGGAGTGGCCAGAAGTCGATATCCACTTCAACATCATTCAAGATGTAGCGAATTCGACGATTCTCTTCGTAGAACTTCAACTCCATACCGATGCGCTCAAGAAACTCAGCAGCTGTATCAAAGCTACTTACCGTCATCTCAACTTCGTACATTCCAGTGTCCTTGCCAAGCTCACTCACGCCTTGGCGCTGCTTGAATCCCATGGTAATTTTGTCACCCTCATCCCGCACACGCACCCACGAGTTATTCGCATTTAATCGGTGATCAGGATAATCGTATACACGACGGCGGTACATACGATCAAATTGCTTAACCGCACCAAGCTTGCCTAATTTTTCTTCAATTTCTGCAACATTTACGTCGAGAAACTTAACTTCTATTTCTTCCATACCCTAGTATTAATTCTTCATGTTCACAGTATACAGAAATTTTGAGTGTTGACCTTAACGCAGCTAGGGCATATGCTCGGATAACTTCACATTCTTAAATATTCCACCCATGAATCAACATACAACGTTCGTAACTATTGGCGTCGTAGTTATTGTTGCTGTAGTTGGCGGAGTAGGATATGCTCTCCAGCAATCCTCAAATAAGAGTACGAGCCCAACTCCTACACCTGGCACAAGCACCCAAACTCCAGTTAGTTCAGTTGACGGTAAGGCTTCAGTAACTATTCAGAATTTTAATTTTTCTGCCCCGAACGTAGTTATTCACGTGGGCGATACAGTACAGTGGACGAATAATGATAGCACTGCCCACACTGTAACCAGTACTGATGGTGGACCGCTTAGTAGCGGAAATCTGGTTACCGGCTCAGTGTATAGTTACACATTTACCAAAGCCGGCTCATACGCATATAAGTGCACCTACCATCCTTCAATGGTTGGAACAGTAGTGGTTCAGTAATCCATCAACATAGAGTGCTGATGTTGACCACTTCCACTATTTTGCTAGCATAGGAGGTGGAAGAAAAAAATGACGAATGAACTACTCGGAACCCTCGCCTTTGTCGGAAAGGTCTACCCGATGACTTATTCCGACCCACCTAATTCCACACACTCCCCTACAAGACGACGTGAATTCACTTGTAATGAGAATCGCTCTGAAATAGTTCGGAGAATTGGTACCATTTTCGGTGATGATGGTGAGGTTGCTCATCGTCTCATACCAGAGGATCTGAATCCAACCCAAAATTGCACTGAGGCAGTCATTGTATATATCTGTGATTCACACAGATATCACCCTTCGACTGGTTACGAAGCTACCGGGCCATATAACATTGGTACCGATTTGGGTGACATTCGAACCATCCTTGATGTTCACAATTTCACAATAGAAACTATCATTGGCGTCAGCGTCAGAGGTACTGGTCCAAAGCTTGCTCATTATGGGCTACTCACAAATATTCCACTCTATTTTAAACCTGGGTTGGAAACTCGTGATAAGGTACTTCAAGGCAAAAGCCTTAAAGCCGTCCCGAAACCCGATCGCTTGTTTCTTAGAGAGGTAGATGCGCTCGAAGCGAGGCATTTTAGTTTATCTTTGCCAGATTGCCGGGCATACGAAACCCCCGAATTGCCGTCACCAAAGATCACGGTTAAAGGCCAATACACCTTTAACTTCTATTGAGCGATATTAGGCCAAAAAAGCCTAGTCTCGCTCTCTTTTTTTAATGCAACACATCACATGTCTTACTCGATGAATCCCAATTTGTGACACGACCATTTTTTGGAATAGTAATAACATCTTCTTCAAATACTCCTTCTGCATGACCCATCTCCCCAAGCAAGAGTTGCGGAATCGTAACTGTGGTAACTCGAACGTTTGCTTCCAGAAAAACTATGTTCCCTGTTTCTTTTGAAACAATGTAGTCGATTCCCCAAAAGCCTTGGTACGTTGTAAGCAGGCCTGTAAGCAATGCTGACACACATGCTTCAAGCCCCTGCCTAACTTGAATTGGCAAACTCTCAGGTGCGTGCAATGTACCACCAATACACGATGTTTTAGCATGTGTGGCGAATATCTGTTCACTCCATCCAAAAACCACTGTATCGTCACCGCGGGTGTAGAGCGAAACACTACATGACACTCCTTGAACTTCTTCCTCCCAGTACCAATGATCTGGATCTTTCTCGATCATCTCCCTGAAATTTTGCCCATCGTAGTTTTTCTCGTGTCCAACAGTACAGACTTCTAACCCACCACAGCCAAACTCATGTTTCAGGTAATACCCTGGTTGCACGTGATCAAGTATTGAATCCTTACCCCAGACAGATGTGAGTTCAGCTGGCACGCATTGCTTCTGCAAAACCTTATTATTGAATCGACAAAAGTCAGTGTACGAATAGGTACTTTTCTTGCCGTGCATTTCTGCTAGACGATCAATCGCCGGATGAGGAACTGCTGTCCAAATTTGATCTATCTCGTCCCAATTCAACGTGTCCGGCAATCGCTCGGCAATTGAAACAAACCCGTGTGGGTGTGCAGATATACACGAGTGAACACCTTCACGTTGCAACGATGGTAGATACCCATCATTCACTACTACAGTGCCGGCAGATACTACAGGTAGGAGCATGTTCTCGTAATACACCAACCAGGTACTATGTTCACCAACTGAACTACTCGCAGCACGAAAGTCAGAAATATAGAGAGTTTTTGCAGAGCGAAACTCTGCAATGTGGCGAGGAGTAAGTCTAAAGAGTTCTAATGTGTGCATGTATTTAGTATACAGGACCGTGTAAATCTGTTATATTCCACCTGCCAAATCTTTGGCTGAGGAGGCTTCGGCCATGGACAATAAAACTTTTTGCTTGCAACTTGGGATCCCCACAGTCCCCATTACCAGCTATGCCGCTGCCGCTAAATATTTCAACAAAGTAATCAATGAGCGTGTAGTTCCAAATGCTTCGAAAAATGGAGAAACGTATGTCGTCGGACCTGAGTTCTTAGATCTCCTGTACGGGATGATTGCGACAAATGAGCACGGAGTCCCTTTCCCGACCCCTGATACGATTCGAAGTATTGCCGAAACATCTTGGGAACAATTCTCGCGGCACATGTCGACATGCGCAAGCAAGAATCGTGTTTGGCTTTCAGGAACCTGTCTAATGCCAACTGATACCGGCGTCAAAAACATGAGCGTCGTATTCGATAGCACTGGCAGGCTTGTACACAAATGCCCAAAGGTTTTCCTTACACCCAAGGAGATAGACATGGGCATCGTTCCAGGTAAGTTTTCCGAGATAACCATTTTGGAAACCACTGAATGGGGACGAATTGGATTCCCCACCTGTTTCGACAATTTCTCGAAGGAGGTTATGGATGTGTATGCATCCTTAGACCCCCAACGACTTCATGTTGGCTCATTCGGAACGAGCAAATGGGACGATTACGAGTCGGAGGAATTCGGCGGTGACAATCCACGCTGGCAGCCAGACGCCTGGCTAGATGTCACGATTCGATCGTTCCGTAAACTTCCAACTGTGAAGGTAATCTTCAACTCGTTCTGGAGCGGAACTAGTCCCATTGGAACCTGCATCCCGCAATCAGCGATCACGAAATCGCACACAAGAAACAAAAAAATGGTGCAATGCCCATACGTTGGCATGAACGATATGGATATGCCTCACTTGTTTGAGTGGTGTGCGAGCATGCGAGAGGGAACCCAGGTTGGCTATTACTGGAATCACCAAGACTAGACCACCATTGCCCTGCGACGGATTTCCGTTCGCGGGGCTATTTTTTTGCCAAAACTTTCTGCACAACCGCCAATACCTGCTCATAAATTGCAGGCGCACCCATAGAGTAACTAAACATCTCGTCTAAACGGTCAAACGCATTCGAGTAATCAATCGTACTTCCATCAAAATGCGTATATACTCCACCAGCTTCTTCAATAATAATCTGCGGTGCCACAACATCCCAAATTTTACCCCGACTAGCCATAAAACTCCCATACCGACCTTTTGCCACCATGGCAATATCGTAACACGACGCACTGGAGCGCACGTTGAGCACTTTTGGAATAAGTTCAGCTACGATCTCCCCATGTTGACGATAGCCTTCTGGCGTTTTTGAATGCAACCCAAACGCCACAAGCGATTTACGCAACACTGTTTGACTTGTCACGTGTATTGGCACACCGTTACAGATGGTTCCCTGCCCTTTTGCAGCAATGTACGTTTCTCCAAATGACGGCAGTGCAATTCCTCCTGCAATAGGAATGTCATTTTCGAGAAGTCCTAGCATAATTCCGTACATCGGTACCGCAGCAGCGAAGTTTGCAGTGCCATCTATCGGATCAAGCACCCAGGTATAGGCTGACTTCTTATTTACACCGCCGGTTTCTTCGTTGATCGTATTATGATCAGGAAATTGCTGATTGATCGCATTTAACATGTACGTACCAACGGCCAAATCAGTTTCGGTAAGGACCTGCGTTTCTGAACCTTCTTTTGTAGTGGATTCTACACCATTACCAAAATGTTCAAGTGCGATTTGTGAAGATTCTCGCAAAACTTGAGCAATAAAAGGACGATAATCCATTGGAGGTATTAGTGTTTTTCTCTTGTCACTTAACTGTATACCGCTGAGGGTAGTGAAACAAGAGAACTTACGCTACCTTACGATACACTTCTTTGCGGTGACCAATTTTTACTACTTGTACAATGAGTTGCTGACCCTGTATTTCATATATTATTCGATAGTCAGCGTGCCGAATTCGGAATAATTTTAGTGAGCCATGTAGCTTTGTTACACCCATCGGATATGGGTTAGCGGCAAGAGCTGCGATTTTCTTCACAATTGCCCACCGATAAATGAGTGGCACCGCTGCCAATTCTTTCTTTGCTGTTTCAGTTATGTACACCGTATACGCGTGTGACATAATTACAGCAGACCTTCAGCTTTAAACTCCGCCACCACATCATCGAAAAGATGGAGTGGTTCTTTTTTGCGATGTATTGAGTCCTCAATATCTTCTAGATCCTCGAGGTACTGATACTTGAGTGCATCTTCAACTAACTGGGAAAAACTTGTACCAGTTTCAGCCGCCCGCAGTTTAAGGGCACGAAATAACTTGTCGTTAAGTGTGATTGTGGTTCGCATATTGAAAGATTATGTACTAAAAAAGTAGCATCTTTGCATCAAAACATCAATATTCTATGTTGGCGAAAACCAAGAGTACTACGATCTTGCCACAGGAACTGCTAATTTCCACAACGCTTCAAACTGCTGCCGATACGAGTCAGCAATCTTCTTATTTTCGATACTTACAATTGAGATATTGTCAGGATCCATTACCTCTAGGGCAACTTTGTTAGCAAAAATAACCGTGGCTACTGGGCCAACATAGGCACCTGGCAACTCCCGCACTTCTAGTAACGGTTGGGCAGCAAACTGCTCCGAGAAATCCTGCCCTTCAAAGGCAATCATACGTAGCGAGATATTCCGCTTGGTAAATAGTTTGGTGTACTTCTCAAACAGCGGCCACACCCCTTCCAACTGATTAAATCCTCGTCCTTGCCCACCAAGAATAAGGTACTCGTCATTCTTTTTTAATACGGTCAATACATCTTCAAATAGGGCTTCAAATGAACCAACACCTTCGCCAACCCGAACCACATGCGGCTGACGTTGGTGCATACCCTTCAAAATTGGCTGAATTGCCTCGGCAACTTTTACCTTTTCCTCAACCCGTTTAATTAAAATATCTGGATCGGTGACAGCAAAATAGGCCCGCTTACGCTTTTCAAACTGGCGGATGAGTCCACTCTCTTCCATGCGTTTGAGGGCGCGATACGCCTGCTCACGGTGCAGCTTTACGTTTTCCAATAATATTCCCACTGACGCTTCCCCGTTGCGCAGAATCTCCACGTACAGTGCTGCTTCGTGATTGGAAAGGCCAATTTCTTCCAACTGTTGTATCACCGAGTTGTTGCTGTTTTCTTGCATGCTACTCCTTATTTTTTTCTATTCTATAACACATGTGTTACAAAGTCAATATTTGTTGTAACAATGTGTTGACATATATGTATTTAACAGGTATAGTTGCGGTAATTAATTAGTAAATAAGGACATGAACTTGAACTCCGCAATTAAACCACAGCTTCCCTACGCCGGTAACAGCGCCATAAAGCCTCAGCTACCGTAACATTGAAAGAGACCTGCCTGAGCAGGTCTCTTTGTGTACCAAAAATGAAAAAATATATACTGAATAGTGACTGGGATATAATTCCTCGAAACGAAGGCGTTGAACTCGTACACCTTGTACAACCAGAACTCTCCTTCACATTGGCCTATTTTCCAAACCAAGTCCAATTCTTCACCAAGATACTCCACGGTGCAACACGAAAAGAACTCAGCACACTCAATAATACGAAAATAGTATCCACACTTCGTGCACGTGGGGTAGTTTCCTATACTCAAATCACAAACAGCCCCCTCAAAACGCGTGACTACCTCAAACTTCTCCAGCACCACTGTGTAGGTGCAGGAAAAATACTAACAGAATGTCACCTACTTCCAGCTGGGCACAATCCACTGGCAAAACTTCTCAATGTGAGCTATTCAAGTGGCTTTGCACCCGCCTGCGTGCCGCACCAATCGTCGCTCAGTGGCGGCTGGGGTACTGACCCAGACCCAAAATTAGCCCAAATAAAGTCCATCGTTGAGGGAGTGGAGCGCTATGCCCTCGCCGACTATTCACTCACAAAGTTCAATAATACATCGCTGGACGATGTAAAAGATAAATTACTTACTACAGCTCAAATGTGCTCTTCTGAAGAAATTCTTAATTCAGCACAAAACCTCTATTGGCAAGAATTACACCAAATCTCCGGTGAAAAAACCATCTGCGCACCACTCGATTTTTTGCATCATCCAGTCAACTATACTGAGTTGCAACGACCTCCAGTTACTGCACTCAATATTTCTGGTGTAGCCGGCCACCAAAGTATCAACGCCGCCATCACCAACGCCACATTGGAACTTTGCGAACATGAAGCACTCATGGTTGCATGGTTCGGCAACCGAACAACACCCACAATTCGACATACGAGCCTACCACAACAATCTCAAGACATGATTCATGCTGCCGAAGCAATGGGGTGGAAAATTATTCTCAAAGATATTTCTCTCGACCTTGTTCCTGTGGTGATGGCGGTTGGCCTAGGCCCAGTTGGAAAGCGCGCGTTAACTATCGGCTCCTGCGCAGCTTTTACATCTCGCTATGCAACTGGCAAAGCCTTATCCGAAGTATTCCGAGAAATACTACTCGACGAAAGTTCCCCTTCTGAAATCCCCGGTATCAATCGAGAAAACGTAAATGACATTGCCAGCCACAGTTACTTCTACGCCCATCACAAAAACCTAAAATATGCCCAACACCTCTGGGAAAATGGTGAAGAAATAGACGCAACCGATATCCTTACCCACACTTCAACACCTATCGAAGAAAAAGATGAGTGCGAATACATCATTAAACACGTTCTCAAAAATAATTGCATCGAAACATATTTCGTAAACATTACACCAGAAGAAATTCGCACCCAAAATATTCAGCTGTATATAGTGCGAGTAATTGCTCCGGAAATGGCCCGCCTCACTGTCGGATACGGCAGACTTCCCGCCCAAACTGAGCGCTTTAAAATGCTGATCAAAACCTACGGCACACCAAAGGAACAAGACACTCTACTACACCCTTTCAGCTAATCGGGTGTACAATATGCGCATACACACCGCTATCGCGCATGCCGCATACATCCAAAAAGAAACCTGTAAAGACAAATTTCAGCAGCGCTCGCTACTGGGGTATTCGCATACTGTGCGCAATCGCCATTTTCTGTGCTATCCAATTTGCCTGGAATACCACCTTTCACCCAACCAACGCCAACTCGTGTATCCAAAATTACCACGATACTCACTCAGAATGGAGCTTGCCAGGCCATGAACTTGACGCCGAAGCAGCCTGCGGAACAGTTGATGACATCTTTTTATCAGTGCTCGATATCGCCGGTGTTATCGGCTCAGGACTCTTAGGCATCCTACTTCTCTCACCTGAGATTTACCGCTACATGAAGCAGCGGACGAACATCTAGCTATTCACACCTGCGCTAACCGCGTACGATAATAGTATATATATGTAACTTAACGATATGGACTCAAGTATTCCTTTCTGGGGAGTGATTTTAGCAACACTATCCTCCTTTATAATTGGATCAATCTGGTACAGCCCTGCAACTTTCCTCAAGCCATGGCAAAAAATGACTGGCACGTCTGATGCCGACATGAAGAAGAACTTCGGCTCTTCAATGGTATGGATTGGTGTTTCATCACTAGTTACAGCATACGTATTAGCTCACTTCATCCGATACACTGAACATGTAACCTATACAACAGGTGTTACAGCCGGCGTAGAAACAGCACTCTGGATTTGGCTTGGTATTGGCCTTACAACCATTGTTACAGCTGGTGCTATGGAGTCACGTGACAAGATGGTGATGGCAATTACCGCCGGTAACCGCCTCGTTACACTCCTTGTTATGGGTCTCATCATTGGCGCCTTTATGTAGGTTCAACCAACTAAAAAACGCACCTCACGGTGCGTTTTTTAGTTTACTCGTTTTATGAGTAGAGTTCTTGGTAGGTGTACCCGCGCTTAATCAGCTCGGCTGTACAACTCTTCTTCTTGATCCAATAATCAGAAACTGCTGAACGTTCTGCATCATCCAAATCTTCAAGTGATGCCGCATTTCGTTGAAATACTTTCTGCGCCCGTTCGGCTAAATCTTGAGACAGACTCATTTGAACCATGAGTTCTTTCACATCTTTCTCAAGTGCCTGAAGCTTGGCAAAACTCTTGCCTAAATCGGTAGCAGGATCGTTCATATCGCTAATAATTTTGGCACCAGCTTCTCCAAGTGAGCCCGCCATTTCAATCTGATCACGGAATAATTTCAGTGAAGCTGAAACTCCGTTCTGCAGAAACAGGTGGATCATGTTGTTCGATTCCTGCAGTTCTAAGTCGTAAAGAGTTGCCATGATTAAATATATTTCTTTACCAAGTCTACAATTTTCGGTAGTCCGGTGTTTGCTTTAATAAAGTAGTCTTTCGCCCCTAGCTCGGTTGCCCGATCCATACTTTCCATGTCTGACACACCGGTGAGGAATATCAGTGGGATGCTTGCAGTTTCTGGGGTGCCTTTAACATACTTGAGAACTCCGAACCCATCAAGGTTTGGCATCTTTATATCGCAGAGAATCAGTTTAAACTTCTGATCTTGTGCAAGTGTATTGATTCCAATTTGACCGTCTGCTGCAACGATAAGGTCGTAGCCTGAGGTTGTTAGAATCAATGTAAGTGCTTGTGAGAAAAATGGATCATCCTCACAGAGCAAGATACGTGGCTTGGCTGTTGCAACAGCCACCTCTTCTTCTTTTGGTTTACCGAATAGTCCCATGGTAGGTTATGCGTTACTAGTAGTTGACCTGCTCCCCACCTTTGGTGGTGGGTTAGGCATAGGTTGTGGATTAATAATGGTTAGGGCAGAGTGCGGCAGAACATCACCGTGCTGACTACTCTGAATTAAGCGAATTGCCCCCTGTGAAGGTGTCATGGTAGGCAAAATAATATCAGCTTGCGGGGTAATATTGCGAATTTCTTGCATGACTCTCTCAGCATAACTCCCCTTCATCTTCATAAGTCCACCTGCGATCACAACTGGAAGGTGATTCGACTTTTTCAGATCCAATCGGCTGATGATAGTCTTATACGCATCTACAATATCAGCCACTGACTCATTGATGATCTTACTTAACTCAAGACTGTGCATAAGGGCTGGGTCATTCACTACATAACTCAATTGAGCAATCTCACGCACCGGAAGACCTTCAGAAGCGTAGATCCACCCAATCAATTCCTCCGGACTTTTCAAGGCTAAGGCAGCGAGAACTTTATCTGTTATCGGAGTTTTTGCAGAACGACCATCATACTCGCGCATAACCTGGCGCAAAAGTGAACGCCCAATCCAATATCCTGAACCCTGGTCACCGAGCAGATGCCCCCACCCTCCAGCTGTAGCCTCACGGCCATCACCCGCCACACCGTAACAATGTGCGCCGGTACCGATTGTAATTGAAACTCCGTAATTTTTCTCAGTTCCCGACTTGAGGGTAATTAACCCATTGTGCACGAAGGAAATTTTCTTGCAGTTAAAAACCGGACTATCCTTATCGAGCTTTTGAATAAAACTTCGAATCCGTGAAACATCGCTTGGACTATCAAAGCCAGACATTCCAACACAAACTTGGTCAAAGTTTTGATCTAAAGCGCGATCCTTATGCTTCATGTGCATGCTTGCACGAGCGCTGTTTGCAACTTTTAAGAGAGCTTCGTAGGTATGAACCGGCGAAACATTATGTGGATTTGCCCCGTAGTTCAACAGTGAGCGGGCCAAAATAAATCCACTCTCATCAGTAATAACAGCTTCGGTGTGCGAACCTCCAGCGTCAATTCCTAGATATAATTGTGGGGTAAGTGTGCTGAGCATATATTCCCCTAAAGACTAGTTCTAACTTGTACAACTCCACTACTGAGATCAAAGCTGGCAGCGCGCCCAACTGATCCTCCAACATCTTCTCCAACAATTCTAATACTGTACGTTCCAAGAAGTGCTTTAATCGATTCAACGTTTTTTTCACCAACTCGAACCGATCGTCCCTGAATTTCAGGAAACATACTTGCGCCACCAACTAACTTTGCAACAAGTGCCGAAGCAGAAACACCCATTGTTGAAAATTGGCTAATGATTACCTTAATTGCAGCATCGGCATAACGCAGGTCTTCCTCGGTATAACTTGTTGCATTAGCTGCTTCGGGACGAACTGGCAACATAATATGCGCCAGTGCCCCCTTTTTTGTTTGGGCATGAAACATGCAGAGAGCCACACAGGAGCCAATACCAGCAGTAGTGAGCACAAATGGTGCATCAGCGATTTTCAGCGTGCCCATAGATACTTCTACGATGTTATTTTCCACTCGGTACCTCTTCTGGTGTCGCTTGGATTTTACTCAAAATAGTATCCAGCCCTGGCTTATCAAACAGAATTAGGAAGAACCCACTCACCACATGTCCTTCGACAGTAAATGGTAAGTGAATTGCATACGCATCGCTCCCTGTTTCAGCGTACGAGATTATTACTTGATCTATCACTGCGCCGGCGTAGTCGTCGGTATAGTTTGGTACGGTCAACATAATCGAAAGATGCAGCCGATTAGCCATTTCACTAATAATCACGCCACTTGAAATGTTCCCCAACTCTTTAAGAGCCGATGCCTCAAACTCACCTAGTGTGGTTGTGGTCCCACTCGCATTACCCATCATTAAATCAACCAGAATAGCAGCCTCCGACGCACTCACAAAGAGAAATATATCACCAACAATATCGCCCACTAGTGGGATATAAATACTGGCTAAACTAGCAACTCCAATAATCTTACTGATTTCTGAAAGTGGAACTTGCCCCAAATGACCAAGGTTCAACTGAACTGGTTGACGTACAACAGATGCCAAGCCCGCGCTCAGCTTTTCCTGCAGAACCGTCGCCAACCCACTCAGTGGACCTTGCTCGATGTTTACTTCCATGTTAACCCGTCAAAGTTAATGATCGGAGCTGCATTTCCATCGGCTAGAATAGTTGCACCTGAGAAGTGCGTACTACGTTTCAAGAGTGGCCCAAGTGGTTTAACCAGAATTTCTTCTTCGGAAATAATCTTATCTACCACACAACCGATCATCTCTTCACCGCGGCGCACGAGTACAACGGTTACCAAGGAATTATCTTCCTTTACACCACCGATTCCACCAAACATCGTATCAAGATCAAAGAGGAATACTTCCTGACCATCAATAGCTACTACATTTGTACCTACTGAAGAACGCAGATCGCTCTGGCGCAATTGCACTGTACGGACAATTTCGTTTGCTGGTAGAGCGAATACTTGCTTACCAACACCAGCCAAAAGTGCTTGCATGATTGCGAGCGTCATTGGCAACCGAATAATAAATGCAGTTCCCTTTCCAACTTCAGTTTCAACAGTAATGTCACCACCAAGCTTTTTGATTGAACTTCGCACTGCACTCATTCCTACGCCACGACCAGAAATATCGGTTACTTCTTCACTGGTTGAAACACCATCAAGGAAGAGCAATTTCTCATGTTGATTTCCCTGAAGAATCTCATGTAACTCTGCTGCAGTTAACACACCCTTCTTTACAGCTGCATGTCCAAGCTTCTCCCACTCGATACCTTGACCATCGTCCCTAATCTCAACATAGAACTTATTGTCTTTGGTGTATGAGCGCATAGTAAGGACTGCTTCTTCAGCTTTTCCTATAGCTTTACGTAGCTCTGGAAGCTCAATTCCATGATCAATTGCATTTCGTACTAAGTGCACAAATGGCTCTGTCAAGTGATCAATAATAGTACGGTCAACCGTAGTATCTTCACCTTCCATCTCCAAACGAACCTTCTTATTCGTCTTATGTGCAACGTCGCGAACTAATCGTGGAATCGTATGCAGCGCCATGCTGATTGGGAAGAGACGTGCTTGCATTACGTAGAACTGAAGATCTGTAACGAGACGATCCAAACGGTGAATTTCTGCCTTTAATGCAACATCAGCCTGCACTTGAGAGCTCGTCTTGAGACGCATCTTTAGGAGTACGAGCTCTTCTGAGATTCCGATCATCTGATCAAGACGTTCAACTTTAAGCGTTACAGTTGAGATTTGTTCACTTGTAGCTGCGGCTGGTTTTGCTGGAGCATCTGGAGTTGTAACTTCTTTATTACTAGCCAGTACTTCACTAGCGGCGGCAGCGGCATCAGCTGTTGAACCAATTACAGTATTAGCGTTACCCGCTATTTGACCACCAACTTGCGGTTTTGGCATTGGCACATCATCGAGAGACATTGGCATTGGGGCAAACGCTGAATTCGTTGGAGGCGTAGCCGCAACTACTGGAGTTGGAACTGGAGCTGGTGCGACAACGGCCGGCACAACTACTTCTGGCATTGTTGGCGCAGGTACTACAGGTGCAACAAGTACTGACGCAGGTACTGCAACTTCAACAACGGCTGGAGCAACAGGAACTTCACTTGCTGGAACAGGTACTACCGGAGCAACCTCTGCAACTACAGGGGTCTCAACTACAGGGGTCTCAACAACAGGAGCCTCAACTACAGGAGCTGCTGCAGGCTGAGGAGCCTCACCTGACTTACCGAAACCATCAGTAGTAAGACCTGTTATAGCTTTAATACGATCAACATACTCTTTGCAAGAAAGCTCTGTACTACCAGCTGCAATCGCATCAAGCGAAGCGCTAATTTGATCAAATGCCTCAAAGAGCGCATCTGCCAGCTCTTTTTGCATCTTCATAGAACCGTTTCCGATAGCAGTAAACAAATCTTCAATAACGTGACCAAGCGTGGCAATCTGCTCAAATCCCATTGCACCACTTTCACCCTTCAACGAGTGACCTGTGCGCATGAGTTCTTCCATCAGACTGAGATCATTTGGATTTGATTCAATCTTCAACAAAATATCTTGCATTAACTGCAGATGCTCACGAGCTGTCTGTAAGAACAGGTCTTTAAATTGATCCATTTCCAAACTCATAGAGACTCCACCATGCCTGCAACTGCAGGAATTATCTGATTAAGTGGCAAGACGTGATCGGCCAAGTCTTCCTTTACAACTTCTTGGGCCATTCCATATACCACGGATGTTTCTTCATTCTGAACGTAGGTTGTACCGCCCTTGAATTTAATTTCACGCATTCCAACTACCCCATCTTGACCCATCCCTGTAAGGATCACCCCTACCATAGATCGGCCAAAAATCGGTGCGAGGGAAAGCATCATTTTGTCTACCGTTGGACGCAATTTCCACTGTGGTGGATCAAGCGTCAACGTTGCTTCTGCACGTGTTACTAAGTTCGTTGTTACTGGCTTAAAAACCAAATGGTAATCACCTTTCGCAACGAGGATTTTACCAGCTTCGACTACATCCCCATTTTCAGCTTCTTTCACTGGAATGGGACAAATTTTAGCAAGACGCTGGATGAATCGTGATGTAAACTGACCTGGCATATGTTGAACAATCACTACCCCTGCCGAAAAGTTTTTCGGAAATTGTTGGAGAATTTCTGACAGCGCTTCTGGTCCACCGGTCGACGAACCAATTGCTACAACCACTCTTGGCTCATGACGATGGATATTTGGGTGCACACTTTTAGTATGTGGAGCATGCTGACGAATCTCATGCACAAGTTGTTCTCGTACTACTGCCAAATTATCTGAACCTTCAGGTCGTTGCACAAAACCCACAACCCCTGCCTGAATTAGTGGCAGGATATGCCTCGCCATCTTCGGATCTGAATCTGTGAGTGCAATGAGTGGCATTGATACACCTTGCAGTAAATCAAACCTTCTCAGCGGCAGTTCATGATTTAAAATTGCATCAAGCACTACTACATTTGCGCCAGATTTCTTTATCTCTTCTTTTAATCCTTCTTCAAATGGAGCACTTCCAACCACAGCAATACCCTGCTCAAGCGAGAGCATCTGAGTAAGAGCGAAGCGCACGAGCACATCGTCACTAACTACAAATACGGTACTAGGTGTTTCAGGAGTACGATCAGACACAAGACTGAATTATGTTAGCTGGATAGGTGGAGTTGGAACATCAACTGCGGATGCAGGTACCACCTCAGTTACAACAGGTGTTGAAACTGGAGCTGGTGCAGTTGGTATGCTTGGTGTAACCAAGACTGATGCAGGAACAGTAACCACTGGGGGTACTGGAGCAGCAGGAATGACTGGTGCTACTGCGACTGGAACTGAAATAGGTGTTGGCACCACTGGCGTAACAACTGCTTCTGGTTGCACTGGAAGTGCTGGGGCATCTGGAATCACAACAGAAACTGGTACTACTACTGGCGGTGTTACAGCTACTGGAGTTGTCGGAATCACCTCAGGAACTACTTGTGCAGGTGCAGCGGGTGTAGCAGGTGCTGTCAGAGCCGTAGGAGCAACTGCCCCCGCAGGCATCTCCCCGCTCACAACCTTGTTAAACACCTCACGAATTTGTTCTGGTTGAAATGGTTTTGCAAGAAACGCATTAGCCTTAAGTGCTTCAGCTTTCTGCACCATTTCATCCTGACTAATCGATGTAACAAAGATGATCTTTGCTTCTGGGTTAATCGCCCGAATTTCTTCCATGGCCATAATGCCATTTTTGACTGGCATGATGATATCGAGGAATGTTACGTCAAACCTGTAGTTTCGGTACAACTCAACAGCTACGTCACCATTCTCAGCTTCCATGAACTCAACATTTGGTGTGTCTTTTAGCGCAACCTTAATGATGGTGCGCATGAATGCCGAGTCGTCGGTGAGGAGTATTTTCATAAATAACGCGGTTAGTTAGACCCTTCTTCTTTGTCACGAGTCTCAAGAATCTTATCCATAAGACCTTCTGGAATAAGTGGCTTACTTGCACTAACAGGGGCTGCTGGAGCTTGATGATGCGTAACTACAGGAGCTGCTGCCGGAGTAGAAACAGTATGTGACTTAATCAGGTTCTCAATTTTGGCAGCATCAGGAGCGTTTTTTGGATGTGACATTTCGAGCACATCTGAAACCTTGAAACGACTAATCAACGACTGAAGCTCTTGAGAAGTAGCAGCTAACTGTTGAGCTGCACTCGCAACTTGCTGCATAGATGAACTGGTCTGTTGAACACCAGAGCTCATCTGCTGACTTGAAGAGGCTGATTGCTGAGCTACTGCTGCAACTGCATCTACTGAACTTTCGATAGCTGAAACGCGTTGTCCAATTGATTGAAGTGCTGAAAGCGCTTGGTCTACTACTTTGCCGCCGTCTTCAACTTCTTTACGGCCAGATTCCATGCTAGATACAGCTTCATCAGTACTACTCTTAATCTGACTAATCAGTTCTTCGATGTGCTTTGTGGCATTCTGTGATTCTTCAGCAAGCTTACGCACTTCATCAGCTACAACTGCAAATCCACGACCGGCTTCACCAGCACGAGCAGCTTCGATTGCAGCGTTCAGTGCCAAGAGGTTTGTTTGACCAGCAATGCTGTTAATCGTATCAACGATGCCAACGATTTCCTGACTCTTTGATCCAAGCGAAGAAACTGCATTTGAAGACTTTGTTACCGCGTCAGCCAATGTTTTCATCTTAGCGCCAGCTGCTTCAGCTGCTTCAGCACCACTCTTTGATTCGGTACCAAGTGACTTTGCCTCACCAGAAACCTGGGTTGTCTGCTTTGCCAAGTTCTCACTACCCGCTGCAACTTCTTGAACAGCACTACTCACCTGCTGAGTTGCTGCATTTACTTGCTGTGTGGAAGAAGCCAGCTGCTGTGATGTTGCCGAAATGGTTTGCATCCCGGTCGACACCTTGCCAATGATTACTTCAATGTTTTCAACAAACTTGTTGAACCAAAGGGACAATGTTCCAAACTCATCCTTTGAAGTAGCATCCAGGCGTTGAGTAAGATCGCCTTCACCTTGTGCAATATCACGAATACGAGCCGTAATAGCTGAAACACTTCCAGTGATCTGGCGAATGATAAAGAATGAAAGCGCACCGGTTAGAGCTAAGATAATCAGGGCCAGCGCGTAATCGAGAGTGTTCCGACTGGTGATTGTAGCTGTTGCATCATCTTGTGCAGCGGTTAGATCATCACCTGCCAAAGTAGCTAGTTTATCAACACTTGCTCGATCAACTTTATAGGCACTTGCAAGTGAAGTTGTAAGCACTGTCTGGGCTTGTGCTAATGAAACTGCATCTCCTTTTTGAATAAGTGGAACGAACTGAGTGTCCATTACCTTAAAGAAGGCAGCACCACTATCATTTAACTCACCAAGAGTAAGGTCTCGTACAGCTCCGGCATCAAGTGTGTCTGACCAAAACTTCTGACGGGTTGCAAACTGACCCTCCAAATCTTGATATGCCTTAATATGATCTGCTCGACTCGAAGTATCAGTATCATTCAACATCAAGTTGGCATCCAGGTAACTCTCAATTACATAAAGAGGTGGTGGAAGAATATCAGCAACAACATCCTTATCATTCGAAATACGCATGTAGCGCGGACTATTAATTGCAACCTCAGTAACAGTTTGGGAACTGAGCCAGATGTACGCAGCAAAACCAACAACAAACACGCCGAACAAGAGGATCAACTTGTTACGTACGCTTATATCTTTGAGAGCTAGTGTCATTGTGAAAATGTTATGCTTGTGGCTTGACGATTTGATCGCCAGCGGTTGGTATATCGTCTTCTTTTAAAACACGATGAAGATTAAGAATAAGTATTACACGCTCATCTACCACCATTACGCCGTGAATATACTCAGCATCCACTTTCAAATTTCCCATTCCTTCAGCAGAGCGTACTGCATCTGGATTGAAATTCATTACTGAACTCACCGTATCTACCAATACACCAAAGAGTGTCTTGTCAGTTTTGACCAAGATAATGTAGCCTTCTTTACCATCTTCACGCTGCAGACCAAAAAGACGCGCTAAGCTCACGACTGTAGCAACAGTGCCACGCACATTAATAATTCCAGAAACGTATTCTGGAGCGTTTGGAAACGGCGTAATATCCCCTGCAGGAATTATCTCTTGGATATCGAGAATAGGTGCCGCGTACTCTTCTTCACCCAAACGGAACACCACATACTGTTCAGTTTGCTCAACATTTTTCCCTTGTTCTGCACCAGTTTGCGGCACTGGCGAGCCCCCCTTAATTTCTTCCATGTTGAGTAAAGTATTTATTTTACTTAAGTTGTTGATCAAATATCTGACAAATAAGTTGATCTATCTAGTCAAAAATATTGTAATTGACCAGGAATGAAACTACAATAGATTAGAAATATCAGTAAAAATACACCGTGAAAAAAGTCCTTGTGGTTGATGACCAAGCCTTTATCCGTCAAATTTTCATGCAGTTGATTCGTCAGATTCCTGACACTGAAGCAATGGAAGCTGAAAATGGAAATGCTGCACTTGGCAAAATGAAAGTTGCCCACCCTGACCTCGTACTTCTTGACATTACAATGCCTGGAAAAGATGGTTTGAGCGTTCTGCAAGAAATGCGGGCCGATCCTACCCTCTTCGAAATTCCGGTCATTGTAATTAGCGCCCACGCTGACCAAGAAGCACACACCAAGGAATTGGGTGCAAAGGCGTTCATTAACAAAGTTGACTTGAACAATATTGATCTTGGCGGAATCATCCGCGAGTTCATTGGTGTTCAGGCTGAAGCAATCGCCGCGTAACAAAGCACGAGATTGTTCTGATTTTGGTAGACTCTGCTTGTCAGCGCCTGCCATTTTCGGTATGGTTGAGATACTAATTATAGTGATCTGTCAGTTCTTCTATCATGATCTCAACATACATCTCTCTACTTGGTGAATTTGGTTTAGATAACCAAGAATCTCGCACCTACCTTACCCTCCTTGAAATTGGTGCTGCTAATATTTCCGACATTGCACTGCACTCAGGCATAAAGCGCACTTCAATATACAACTTCATTGGCCACCTGGTTGAAATAGGAGTTGTAAATCAGAGTGTCCAAGGTAAAAAGCGAATTTACAAAGCTGTAGATCCTGAGAGCCTTGTAACCCTTCAAGAAAAGAAGCTTGAAACGTTCAAGAAACGAGCAAAAGAGCTCGCGCTGTTTGTAAATCCAAACGTAGAAAAGCCACGTATCACCCACTATGTTGGAACTGATCAAATCAAACAGATTTTTAACGAAATTGTGAACTGTAAACATGAGTGCATGTTTATTTGGCCCCACACATTAATTCCAACTACAGTAAAATGGGGCGATGATTACTTGGGTGATTTAGAAGAAATGCGTATCAAGTCCGGCGTGACTCACCGCTTACTCCGCATTCCAAGTTTAGATCTTGATAATTTCATTACTCCCAGCCTAGCTGATGAGCATTTGCGTGAAATCCGCTACGCTTTGAAAGGAACTGACTTTCCAATGGCAATGTGCATTTACGATACTGGAAAGGTTGCCTTTGTTTCGTCTCACCGTGAGTCTTTTGGATTTATGATTGAAAGCAAAGAGCTCTATCAATCAATGACGTTTCTTTTCAACCTATTTTGGAACTCGCTCGAGAAGCCAGAAAATATAATTCGCGAGAGCTCTAAGTAAGCTACGCAACGAAACTTGGCGCATCAAGCACGCGCTTAATATCATCAATCAGTTCATCGAGCCGATGTTCTGATTTGGTGTAATATTTCTCTACACCAAGCTGAATATATGATTGTTCCTGATTTGGATCATTAGAGCCAGACACCACAAAAACTGGGAGATTTTTCCAGGCTGCATTTCCTTTTAGTTCCGAAACAAATTGCAGACCATCACCATTACCAAGTAAAAAGTGATCAACCCAAATTGCATCAATTTCTGGGAAGTTTGCCAGGTATTCACGAGCTTGTACCACTGAACGTGCTGGTAGCATTGTCCAGCCAAAATCATCAAACTTTTTGTGTATTACTGCTTGAAAAAGCTTATCATCTTCAAGGACGAGTATGGTATGCATTGAATTACTGTGCGTATGGGAGATAGAGACAAAATGAAGATCCTTGACCAACTTCCGACCACTCAAGGTACACACTTCCCGCCATTCCTTCAGCCATCAATTTGGCGATATAGAGCCCTAGCCCGCTACTTCGATTTGGATCAAGAGTAAGAGCGTCATGGTTATGTGCTTGACGGAACTTCTTGAAAACCTCATCCCGATCTTCTGGTGCAATTCCCGGACCTGTATCCGAAACTCGAATTTGAACGCCATGCTCATGTGCCTCGAGCGTAAATCGAACTTCTCCTTGCTTAGTAAACTTAAGCGCATTTCCAGCTAAGTTGGTCAAAATCTGTTTACTCCGCTGACGATCTGCCCAAACTGGATTGAACCCACTGCATTCAGTCATGAGCAATTGAATCGCCGGATTCTGGTTTATCCCTGTTAAATCCCGAATGAGCTCGGCAACTAAGTCCTTAGCTGAAAAACTTTCAAGGACATAGGTAAATCGACCCTGCTCCAGCCGATCCATATTCAAAAAATCATTCACCATTGAAACAAGTCCATCTGTAGAATGAATAATCTCTTCAGTCATATCCTTGAGTAGCGGATCCGGATACTCAAGGTGATAGTAATCCTGAATTAATTTTGCGCAGCCACTTACAGCAACTAACGGGGTGCGCAATTCGTGGGAAAGTATCGAAAAAAATTCTTTGCGTGCGGCTTCATCCTGACGATACTTTGTTTCATCAGTAAGAATAATGCAACAATGTTCAGGCTGTGCGAGCGGGACTAAACTACCTGAAAATGACTTTTCACGTGTATGCAACTCACCTAAATTAACAATTGCACGCTCTGAAATACATCGCTCAACTTCTTCAGTAAAGGTTTTTTCAGGTTCAAAGGAACGATTTAACTCATTTACCAGTGCAACTCCCGGAAATTGAAGTGCAAAGGCAGTATTCCGGTACCAAATGTCAGCTGCACCGTGAACTAAGAGCGCAACTGCAACTGGCATTGCATCTACTAAGAGCGCCATAGACGCAAGCTGAGCTGAACTGTGATCTTCTTCGTGTGCACTCATATGCACAATATCGTAGATCCTTATCATTAAAAATTAATGAAAAACTACGTAGATATAGCCCATATTCTACGACATTCAATAAATTCCAGGTTCAACATATCATTTTTATTTTCGACTTAGTTAATCGTATTTAGTGTCGATATATTAGTCGAATATCTTGTATACTAGAAATACATATTGTAATTAAATTTAGGAATAGGGGCATTCCACATGGCGCAACGAACATCAAAAAAAGCGAAGAATGCGATTAATTTAGCCATAATCGCAGTTATTTGTGGAGTAGGAGGAGTTACTGCTAACAGTCTGGTTGCCAGCGCTCACACTAAGGCTATTAGCACAGTAAACACCGACTATAACGACAAAATCACAGCAAACGAGCTTACAGCAAAAGCTAGTGACTTAGAATTTGTCTTCAAGCACATGTACGAGTCAGCGCGTACCATTTCCCTTCTTCCTGGAATGCGCAGTAACGCCGGTGGAAATCGTCAAGCAGACGGACCTCTCGGAAATAATGATGGGAGTACTTCACAAGATGCAGTTGAGCAAGGCCGTCTTAGTACTGAAGCGAGCCAGACCATCCAACAGCTCTTCAATAACCTCGCCAGTGACGTAAACGTTGGTGAAGTATATACAGTGGGGAAAGGCTTTGATTACGTAAATAAAAACAATGTGCCATTCACGATGAATGACACATTACTTTTCGGGACTAATGGCCAGAACACATCCACAGCGGCAGCTACAACTTCTGACACACCTTCTGCCTATGAAGGTGATGAGTATAGCTACTTCCCTAAAGTCTTAAGTGACTACGAGGCAAAGTACCCTACCCTCAACTTCGCATCTATTACTGATATTCCTGCCACGTTTTCCTCAGTTATGCTGACGTGTCTGAATGACCAGTACGTCTCAATCAGCAATGGAAACAAGGCTGAGACAAATGGAATTGTCTACACAATTCCATACTATGGTACCGACGATGCTTTCAAAGGCATGGTTGCTGTGATTTTCCGTACCGATATGATTGAGGCTCGCTTGATCGGTGTGCCAAATCTGATTATCACCGACCAAGACAAAACTGATGCTAAAACAGCCGGCTGGAGCATGCCAACTACACCAGCTAACTATGTCTTGTATAACACCGAGAATAAAACGTACATCTACGATCGTCGCAATACCGATTTAAAAAAATTGGTCGACTCAGGCAAGATCCTTACCACAGCTAGTAATGTACTACGAGCAGATGTTCCTACCACTGGCGATGTCCATTGGAAACTCGCCTATGTTATTCCAGATAGCGCTTATGCTGCTGCTGCAACCAGTGAAAACAACCTCTATCACCTCAAAGTTTACGGCGTACTATTTGGCACAATTCTTTCAATCGGTATCCTTCTCCTCATTCTCCGACAGATCGAAAAGCGCGGTATGCTTGTTACCTACGGCAAGATGCTCAAGGACGCTTCCCAAGGTGATCTTCGTCAACGCATGGACGACTCCTTCGATTACGAGTTCAAGTCGATTGCCAGAAACTACAATGCATTCCTCGATAATATTTCCAAGATCATAGAGAAAATTAAGGATTCGTCTGGCACACTTGCTTCCCAAGGAACAAGTTTGGATGCTGCAATCCACTCAATCTCTGGGAAAGCCGAGAACCTTGATGCTAATTCAGCCGAGGCTGCTCGAAGTGTAGAAAGTATTACATCGACCATCAAGGACATGCATACAAAGTCTGGTAATGCTGCAACTGCTGCAACTCAGACAAGCGACTTAACTAACGCTTCTATCCAACGCAATATAGACCAGCTTCAAGAAGTAAAGTCGGCTGTTGACGAAGCAACCCAACGTGTTACTAATCTTGAAAAGAGTGCTGGTGAAATTGGAGAGTTCGTTAACGTAATTAATGAGATCGCTGCCCAAACCAATCTCCTTGCTCTGAATGCCGCTATCGAAGCTGCCCGCGCTGGAGAGTCTGGTCGTGGATTCGCAGTAGTTGCTGACGAAGTCCGTAAACTTGCTGAAGGTACCACCGAGTCTACTGCCAAAATTGAGAGTATGGTGCACACCATCCAAGAGGAGACTAAAGAGACCTCAGTACAAATGCAGAAAGCCAGTGAAGCCGCCTCTAAGGGCACTGACCAAGCCAATAAGTCTGGTGGAGACCTTAAGGAGATTAAAGAGCACCTTGCCCAGCTCCAGCAGGCCCTGGAAGACATTACAGCCAACACTCAGTCACAGGTTGATGCCGCCGAGGTTATCTCACAGTCACAAAGCGAAGTTAAGACTATTGCAGCTGAGACTACTCACGAAATCAGCGACAGCGCAAAATCGATTCAAGATATTGCAGTAATTGCCAACGAATTAAACCAACTGGTTTCATTCTTCAAGACTGATACTAAATAGATAGTAAATAACCCCGGATTTCACTTTCGTGTATCCGGGGTTATTTTTATTGAGAAAAATACATAAAAATATTAGTACTACTAAAAAACCACATGGAACCAATAATCTCACATGTCGCTTCGTGTCGCGAACGTGGTTTAACTGATGAAGAAACATGCAACTTTCTCCGTGTACAGGGCTATACTGAAGAACAAATTTCTATTGCACTTTCTTCTCAACAACCTGCAGTAGTACAACCTAATATTTCAGGAACCACAATTGTGGCAAACCCTACTGATATTAAAGTTGATCCAGGCTACCTTGAGAGTTTTTCTTGGGGCTACTTTGGCACAAGCTTTGTGTACATCATTGCAATGAGACTTCCGATTTGGTCTTATTTGGCCCCTATTTTTTACACAATACTGTGGGTAATATTACGAATTCCAATTGCACTTTTCTTTGTCTTTGTCCCGTTTGGAGGAATATTTTTTGCCCTGTTAAACATTATTGTTCCGCTTTATATCTGGTACCGATTAGCTCATACCGTACGAACACCTGCATTCTATGGTCCTCGGAAATGGTCTTCCGATGAAGATTTTGTGAATACTCAGGACATATGGGATTTATAGGAAAAATTGCGTTTGTTATTTTAACTATCCTTGGCATTATGATTGCAAGCTTCACAGTTTCAATAGAACAAAAAAAGACAGCTGAAACTAATGCACAGAAACAGTGTACCGATGCTGCATATAATGAATCGTATTCAGGCACACTTTCAACTCTAGGCGATGTAAACTCGTCGATTACTGACTGCATGAACTCAAGAGGATACCCTAACTATCAACCATGAACACAGTCTCATACTTCGAAATTCATACAACTGAACCAGAACGTGCAATCACATTTTACTCAAACATCTTTGAGTGGAAATTTGAGAAAGAAGCACTTCTCCCTATCGATTACTGGCAAATTTCCACCAATGGTATAAACGGTGGACTCCTCAAGCGCCCTATTCAAACCCCACCCAATGAGTACGGTACAAACGCATTTATGTGCTCAGTAATTGTTGAAAACTTTGACGACACAGCTGCAAAAATTCTTTCTAACGGAGGTATTATCGCCCTCCCAAAGTTCGCAATTCCGGGCAAGTGCTGGCAAGGCTACTTCATCGATACAGAAGGTAATACATTCGGAATTTTCCAGGTTGATGAACACGCTGCGTAAACATAGGCATAGGACGACACCTTTGGAACTATTACCGATACATTCGGAATCGACTGGATGGTAAATATTACCACCAGCTACGCAATTAGTACCGCTCAAGAAGTAAAACAGTCACCTGTGCACCAGCCTCTTTTCTAATTGCTTTACGAGTTTCGGTCTTTATTGGCAATTTATGGGTTCCATTTCCCATTGCCATAAATGAGCTTTTGAACGGTTTACCGTTGATTACTCCTCGAACTTTTACTATCCCACGCGTACCAAAAAATTCGACTGATTCTGGCCACACCACATACGTCCATCCATGTGCGTTTGGACTTTTCTCGAGTACTGCTGTAAATTCCTGATTTAATCGCATGGTGATATTTAGTTACTCGAATCCAGATGAGTATGCTTAAATGCATCAGTGTACTTTAAGCCATATCCAAGTGTACGGTCAAAGAATATGTGCCCCAGCACGATTGTTCCGTAGAACTGAACTGCAGGCCAACCCATGTACAAACCTACAACGTACAATAATACTGCAATTCCTAGGTGATGAATGAAATTATAGGTAAATGCCCCAATCTTAGGATTAATTAAGTATCCAACCATACCAAAATCTGGTGTGAGAAACAGGACAATAAACCACCAAAACGAATAGCTCATCTGCAGCGCAAGTACCACAGCTAAAATAAGACCAGCACAATATTCAAGTGATAGGAGTATTTTCATTTTGAACTCATTTTTGCTGAATCCATTTCTTTCAGCCTAGTTCGAATAATTTCCCTAAGCACCTCTTCAGGTAAAGGCTTTTCAAGTGTGAAGTGTATTGAACCTGAAGTAAGATCAAACCCATGCAATTTCTCGCGCATCGAATCAATTGTGCGTCCACTGCACGGATATATACTTAAATGTTTTTTCCAAGACAAAAACCCAAGCAAATTTTTTCCCATGTACGTATACATCGGCATTGCGTAGGCAAAGCTCTTCTCAGCTTCTGGCTCCACTTCAATAACCAAAGCACCAATGTGCTCGAATGCAGCGCGCACCTCATCTGATTGCTCAGTAAGATACTGCTCAAATTTTTGCATCTTTGTATCCATGTGCGTAGATATTAGCAAAGATTTACCACCCGAGACAGTCCTCTAGCGTACAACGACATTTTTAGGAGATTGCGAAAAGTACCCACGAATATTTTCCACTGATGTATCCCGAATTCGCTCAACCGCTTCCTTGGTATCAAAAGCAACGTGAGGCGTAATGAGGACATTAGGAAGCGAGAGAAGCTGCTGAAGGATGTTGCCAGGGTTTCCGTCAATAAGCGCACTTTCCCCTTCAAACACATCAAGTCCGGCGGCGGCAATTTTCCCGTCGTGCAGAAAATCGAGCAACACCTGAGTATCGATAAGTTCTCCGCGAGCAGTATTAATTACCACTAGTGAAGGCTTACAGTACTGGAGCACCTCCCAGTTCAGCATATGGTGGCTCTCTGGTGTTAATGCAACGTGCAGAGAGATTATATCTGACTCACGTACCAGCTGTTCTAATGAAACGTACATAAAATCTAACTCACGTGCACGGTCTTCATTAGGATAGAGATCATAAGCAATCCGACGCATTTCAAAGCCCGATGTCATCTTGAGCATGTGGCAGCCAATCCGACCGGTCCCGATGACACCAATGGTTTTACCTCGAAGGTCGAAGCCCATGAGGCCGTCTTGACTCATTCCTCCGGCACGGGTTCGGTTTACAGATTCAACCACCTTACGTGAGAGAGCCAACAGTAACGCAAAAGCCTGTTCAGCCACCGTATTCTCACCATAACTAGGTACATTACTTACCGTTATGCCGTGCGATTCAGCCGCTGGATTAATGTGATTAAAACCGGTTGAACGTGTTGCTATCATTCGCAGATTTGGCAAGGCAGCAATCATCTCCTCGGAAATCTGTGATTTAACAAAAACTGATACAACTTCGGCATCGTCGGCAATATCCTTAGCCTGATCTAGTGTCATAAACGGCCCGTTCACACAACAAACAACCTGATCAGGAAACGTCGCCTGCCAAAAATCTTTCTCCTCCGGTTCGCACTCAAAAATATAGACAGCCATACCCCTCCTAGCTTAGTAAATCAGCTTCTTTGTATAAGTATTCTTCCGCTCGTTTTATTATTTTTTGCATGGTTAAAACTGCGTTCACTGGATCTATTCCTTCAGTAGTTTCATCCGAAAGAAGTAACGCATCGGCTTTTTCTAGCACTGCCTCAGCAACATCTGAAACCTCAGCCCGTGTTGGGCGCAGTGAATGAACAAGTGAGTAGAGCATCTGAGTTGCAACAACTACAGGTTTATCAGCGTGCCGTGAAAGGGCGATAATGTCTTTCTGAACAAATGGTACATCTTCCATTGGCAACTCAATACCAAGGTCACCACGTGCAACCATAACACCATCACTTGCCTCGATAATCTCAGCCATATTTTCAGCAGCTGTTTTACGCTCAATCTTACTCATCACTTTAACTGGTCGATCACCAATAAGACCTCGCACTTCGGCAATTTCTTCCTTGCGTGACACAAACGATAGCGCTATCCAATCCACTCCTTCCTCTAGAAGAAAATCCAAATCTCGGCGATCTTTGTCAGTGAGACAGGAGTCTAAAACAGTCTCAGGCAAGTTTATGGCCTTATTCGATTTAAGCATGCCACTGTTTGTCATGCGCACTTGAATGCGATGACCTTGCACATCAGTAATGACGCCTTCGATAAACCCATTCAGAAACGATATCGGCTGACCAGTTTTAACGTACTCGTGAATTGTGGCGTCATTTATTGGAATATCGTACAGCTGAGCTTCCCCCGTAGTTGTGGCAAACCAATAGGAGTTTTGTTCTGTCAAAAACACACCTTCATCGGCAATTTTACCAATACGAATATGCGGCCCTTGTAGATCTGCCTGCATAAGAACATGCGTTCCTAGTTCCTGATTAAGTCGTGCAATAACCACTCGTAGATTTCGATAGTCATCGTATGGCATATGTGAGAAGTTGCTCCGAAACATGTATACTCCCGCCTGCATCAAGCGTCGCAACACATCTTCTGGATAACTTGCCGGCCCCAAGCTCGCAATTACTTTTGTTCGAAGTTCAGTACTCATCTCACTCCCTTTTTATTACAAATCAACGCCCACGGCGTCTTGAATAGAACTAAATCCATCACGGTGCAATAGTGTAACTAAGCCACAATTTATACTACTGACCACTTGTGGACCTTCGTAAATCATCCCAGTAACCATTTGTATCAGCGACGCACCGAGGCGGATTTTGCGGTAGGCGTCTTCAGCAGTAAACACTCCCCCACAACCAACAATTGTGAATGACTTCCCCCACTGACGTGCAACATGGGCAATCATCTTGTCGGAAAGCTCTGAAACAACGTGACCACTTATTCCACCTTTTTCGGGCAATACTTTTTCTTTAATTGCAGAATTGTTGCGGTTTTTAGTTAAGTTCGAGCAAATAACCCCAGTTACTCCACCAGCTTTGGCGACAGCCAAAAGCTGATCAAGTTTTGCAAATGGTAAATCCGGAGACAACTTAAGAAATAGTGGTTTATTTGTCGGCACCTTTGCCACTGCATCTAATAGCTCTTTAAGTTTAGTCGGATCAGTAAACGGTTGATCATTACAGGTATTGGGACAACTTAAATTAAGCGTTGTATAGGCACCTATATAGGCAAACTTTTCGTAGGAGTAGAGGTAGTCAGCAATTGCCTCTTTGTAGTCCATCGTTTTTGCATCATTGGTCGGAGCCAAACTTGTCCCAACTGGAAGCATAAACTCATCTTCAGCAATGCGGGAAGAAATGGCATCACACCCATCGTTCATCAAGCCATAATTTACTACGAGGGCCCCAGATTCAGGTAATCGAAAGAGCCGAGGTTTTGGATTTCCAGCACATGGACGCGCCGTAACCGAACCAATTTCCATCCAGCCAAAGCCAACCTCTGGCAAAATACCAATGAGGCGGGCGTTTTTATCAAAACCTGCAGCCAGACCAACTGGGTTAGCAAAATCAATACCAGTAATCTTCTGTACAAGCATCGGGTGAGTGTACCCAAAAAATGCTCGCGTAACATTCCGCCCGATTACATTTTTTCCGAGAGCTGCCCCCATTGAACCGATCTGATCATGTACAAGTTCAGGATCACGCTTAAAAAAGAACGGCTTTGCAACATGCGTGTATACAAACCGCTCTAACTGATTTCGTTTTTGAATAAATAGTTCTGTGGCCATATCACCCAACTTCCTGCAAAAATGCCTTACCCATTTCTATTTGTTGCTGTACCCCGCGTGCAATTTCTTCGGGAGTGTTGAGATAGTAATGCTGAATTGGGTGCATGTCATCATCCAACTCATAAATGAGTGGCTCTCCTATCGGAATATTCAACTCCATCACCTGATCCTCAGTCAATTTGTCCAAGTGTTTTACGAGTGCACGAAGTGTGTTACCGTGCGCCACTATAAAAACCACTCGCCCAGCATCAACTTCTGGAACAATACTATCTACCCAATAATTAAGGACGCGATCATACGTATCTTCCAACGACTCAGTGTCCGGTAATAGTTCCGGATCAACACCTTCATAGCGCCGGTCGTTAATCGGGTTGCGCTGATCTTCTTGGTCTAGTACTGGTGGGCGAACTGAATAACTTCGTCGCCACTCTTTTACTTGTGCCTCGCCGTATTCAGCCGCAGTTTCAGATTTGTTTAACCCTTTTAGAGCGCCGTAATCACGCTCATTTAAACGCCAACTTTTATGTTCCGGAATCCAGGCGTGATCCATTGCATCAAGTGCAATCCACATCGTATGAATTGCCCGCTTCAAGAAAGAGGTAAATGCAACATCTACTTCGATACCAGATTCTTTGAGAAGTTTGCCAGCATTTTTAGCCTGGGCACGCCCAACGTCATCAAGCTCAACATCCATCCACCCAGTAAACAGGTTTTCCTTGTTCCATTCGCTTTCACCATGTCTGAGTAGGATGAGTTTGTGCATGTATTCCTGTTAGCGTCTAAAATAGACACATAAATTCTACTCCTCATTTCTTCAGGTTGAAAGAGGGGTAGAGCTTTAAAATATACCTTAAATGTGCTATAGTCCGGCAATGACCATTTTGAATTGGTTCCTATACCCGTATTACCTGGGTATCTTCGTCGCACAGCTGATAAGTGCAGCTTTTTTCCGCCACACGAATCAGGTTTTCTGTGGCCCTCGTACCACGACCAATAAAGCCTACGACAAAAAACACACCATGATTCACGGATTCCTTGAATCATTCGTAAGAATCCCGATCCTGGGTCCAATCACTGTTATCCTCATCGCACTATCATGCGCTGGGATACACAAACTCAGGTACTCATCCTGACCTCGCGCCTCCTGTCCTACCCCAATGTAGAACTGGAGGCTACTTTTTTTGACCAGATTTCTGCAAGAACCAGAAGAATAGCGCGTACGTCACTAGAGCAACAATAAACGGCAACCAAATCGGTTCATCCCCCAAGCTAAACACATACACATTCGTGAGAAATGCACCCAGCCCCATATTCAACGCCAAGAATAGTCTCCATCCCGCATTGGTCTTCGGCGACTTTTCATCTGTCACATTCCAAAATCGTCCTGTATTTACAGCATACAACAAAACTCCAACCGCTGCACCACCTCCAAGCACAGTAGGAAACATGAAAAATGTAATCAACGCAGCACACACATACCCAATTGTACTTAGTCGAACCGTCCACGCAGCACCAAACACCGTCGAGACTGAGCCAATCCCACCTTCTCGATCAAAAACAGTGTCTTGCACCGCTCCAAAGGCATGACTAGCGGCGGCCCAAATCGCATACGCAAGTAGTATAAGCACATGCCTCGACCCTAAACTGCCTTGCAATGCCAGTGCATAGATAAACGGAGTTACAAAGTGACAGGCTGACGTAAACGAATCAAGAAAAGGCACTTCCTTAAACCTAAATGGTTTGGCACTATAGGCCACGACCATAAAAAGTGAAAAGGTTAACCACCCTGCTGCAACCAAACTTCCTGATGCATATAGGTACCCTGCCAGTGGCACAGTACACACCACAATCCACACCCACAATTGCATAAAATGACGCGGCGAAAGGAGCGCCCCTTCTAACGATGCCTTACGCGGATTTAACAAATCTGACTCGTAATCAAAAATGTCATTTATGCCGTACATCGCCAGGTTATACGGAAACAGAAAAAAGAACGTAGCAATAAAAAAGAGCGGCGAAAGCGTTCCTCCTGATACCAGCCAGCCGACTACAAAAGGAAAGGCTGTATTAACCCATGAAAACGGTCTCGAAGCGAGGAATGCAGATTTAGCGCTGTTCATAGAATGTCATAAGGATGATTGGAATGAACACCATGGCAAATGTGTAACTAAAATCTTCAATAGGAATACTTCCAATGTACACTCCCAGCAGAGATGATACGTTATACGTTACAATTGGAAGCCCGGTAAGTATCACGTCAAAAACGAGTGTAAAAACGAGTAATATACATAGTGTTAACCAATTTTGCCTAACACTAAATACTTGAGTTTTAAGGAAGAAATCCAGCAAAACTGGAATAATTAGTACGGCAATCGCCAAGAGTGGATAGGTCATTTTTTCCTCCGTACTAACTCATGCACAATGAGGGCGAAGTAACTCGTGAATGTAAGGAGAATCAATTCTTCAAGTGGAAACTGGTGACTGAATAAAAACACGCCACAAACGTACTGAGGATTAGTTGCAAATATATTCAGTGATATACCCACAGCATCAGCTAGAATCAACACAATCACTGACCCTAAAATCCCCAATTGAACTGAACGACGCCGAATAATAGCCCGCCCCACGTAAAGATCCCCCAGTATGACCGCCCCCATACTCAGTAGCAATGCAATAATATAATAGTACGGTGTCACAACAATTCTCCAGGTATGCTAGTATACTCTACGTATATTGTTAGCAGACAACGATGAAAGTAGCGATTATTGGGAGCGGAATTGGTGGACTTGGTGCAGCAGCACTCCTTGCTTCACGAGGGTATGAAGTAACCGTGTACGAAAAAAATGACGTCCTTGGTGGTCGTGCAGCCGTATACGAAGCTGAAGGGTTTACATTTGATATGGGGCCATCATGGTACCTCATGCCTGATGTGTTCAAACAATTTTTTGATCTGCTCGATGAGGATGTCGACGAACTACTCGACCTCGTCCGCCTCGACCCTTCTTACCGCGTATTTTTTGAAGGAACCCCGGAACCGGTTGATATCCCTGCTGATACCAAAGAACTTGCCCATATCTTTGAACAATTTGAAGCTGGTGCCGGTGCCAAACTATCTAAATATCTTGCCCGGGTAAAAGCTCAGTACGAAGTAATTACCACTCATTACCTCTGGAAAAATCTACAGTCACCGCTCACTCTCGTGGGTCGAGGTGCTGGAAAAGCCCTTATCCATGTTCCACTTTTTGGCAGTGTGGATTCGTACGTTAAACGAACGTTCTCATCCCCTAAAATACGCCAACTTCTCGAGTATACCCTCGTATTTCTCGGTGCATCACCGTACAACGCACCTGCAATGTATGCAATGATGGCCCATGTTGATTATGGGTTAGGTGTCTTTTACCCTCAAGGCGGGATGTATACCCTGATCGAGGCACTTGTTTCTATCGGCAAGAAACATGGTGTCACATTTAAACTCAACACACCCATCACCGCGATTATTACTCAAAAAGGGCGAGCTACAGCAATCCGTCTTGAAGATGGCAGTGAGCCACAATACGACATTGTCATTTCAAATGCCGACATGGAACACACTGAAACCGTGCTTCTGGAAGAATCTGCCCGCAGTTACCCAAAAACGTACTGGGACAGGCGAACCCTCGGGCCATCTGCCCTCCTCATGTACCTGGGAGTAAAAGGTGATATTGAACAATTCAAACACCATACGCTCTATTTTTCGGAAGATTGGTCAACGCATTTTAAGAGCATCTACGAGTCAAAAGATCTCCCAGAAAACCCTTGTTTTTACCTCTGTGCACCGAGTAAAACTGATCCAAGCGTAGCTCCGAAGGGGTTTGAAAATGTGTTTGTTCTCATCCCTCTTCCCGCTACACATTTCAATGATTCAGAAATGCACACCTACGCTGAATCAATCATCGATCATATTAGCACCGTCACTGGAGTAAAAGATTTTAGAGAACGTATCACCTACCGACGCGACTTTTATCCATCCGAATTCATCACCCGCTACAATAGTCAAAGTGCAACCGCACTAGGACTTGCACACACCCTGACTCAAACTGCCTTTTTGCGTCCAAGTGGGAAAAGCCGCAAATTAAAGAATCTCTACTACGTTGGGGCTGGCGTGCACCCTGGCGTTGGAATGCCAGTTTGTCTGATCAGTTCACATATTTCTGCTCAACAGATTTTCAAAGATTTTCCCCTCGCCACATAATCAACATCAAACAGAGGTTAGACCGTTTCTTTTCTGTCGACTATACCTTAGACTTAATGAGTACCTGTGCGTCCATATTTGGCGTACGTATTCAAAAGATGGGTAATGTATCTCATATGACAGAAGAAACCACACAAGGTCACCTTTCAGAATCTGGAGAGAGTGAACAGTTTGTTACATTTAGAATCGGTGAAGAAGACTACGCCACTGCAATTCTGGATGTGCAAGAGATTATTTCTACCGGTGAAATCACACCCTACCCAAATAGTAGTGCATATCTACTCGGTGTAATTAATGTCCGCGGCACAGTTGCTAAAGTCGTTAGTCTGGCCAAATTATTTGGTATTCCAAGTACTGTAGGAAGTTCTCCAGAAAATAATGGCTACATTATTTTGACCAAAAAGGATGAAACCCTCATTGGCATGCTGGTTGATACAGTAAACTCAGTGCTCAAATTTGACAAAGATCTCATCCAACCCGTTTCGGCAATTAGTTCAACAGCTACGGCAACTGAATTTATTCAAGGAGCTGCAATGGTGAATGAAACCATGCTTCTTATTCTCGATGTTCCCCACATTTTAAATAAAATTGAACTCCAGTAATCACACTAAACGTATATGAAGTCACTTAGTATCCGGGCAAAGATCATTGGTAGCTTTAGCCTCGTCATCCTCATTTCGCTCATTACAGCTGTAACAAGTTACGTCAAACTTCAGTCGGTTGAGAATGATGTGACCAATATCAAAAACACCTCCTTCCCCGCCTATCGTATCTCTGCTCAGTTATACGAGAACATTACTGAAATTCAACAAAACGATACTGACTGGGCCCTTACTGGCAATACCAAAGATGACAAGCCAGCTTCGGATGATTTTCAAACTGCGTTTACTGATGAAGTTGCCCAATACAAGAAGCTTGTTCCTTCAAGCGCAACTGCACTGGACACACTCACGACCGACTATAAAGGTCTGAATACCAAAGGCATATACATGGCTCAGAATTGGGTTGGTGAACCTGATTCTCAAACCCTGATGGATGATTTTGACAAAACAAGTAACGCTGTCCGCACAGATGTTACCAACATCCTCAGTAGTACTGACAAGCTGGTTCAGAATGCCCTGGAACAAAACGCCAGTGACGCTTCCACATTGCGAACAATTGTTCTCCTAATGAGCCTCCTTTCCCTCGTTATCTCAATTGTTGCCGGACTCGTAATTACAGGCGCAATCAGCAAGCCGATCAACCTCCTCATTAGTGAGATTCAAAACATCGCCCAAGGTGATGGCGATCTCACGAAGCGTATGGAAATTACTTCAAACGACGAACTCGGGACTCTAGCACTTTGGTTCAATAAATTTGTCGACAATATCGAGAAGCTTATCATGCAAGTGAACAGTAGTGTTGCAAGCATTTCGGCAACCTCTCAACAACTCGCATCATCCACGCAACAAGTTAATTCAGCTACACAACAGGTAAGTAGCGCTGTTCAGGAAGTTGCTTCCGGAAGTGAGAACTTGGCCCAAAAAACCATGGATGTATCCAACGATACCAAGGCACTGACAACCGAGTCAGAGAAGGGCTCGGCATCAGCAAAAGAAGCCGGCACGAAGATGAAAACACTCGCACAAGCAGTGGAGGCATCATCATCCGCAGTATCGTCACTTGGGTCAAAGAGCCAGGAAATCGTTGGCATCGTCGACACCATCAATAATATTGCTTCTCAGACAAACCTCTTAGCACTGAACGCTGCCATTGAAGCAGCTCGTGCCGGTGAAGCTGGTCGTGGTTTCTCTGTTGTTGCTGACGAAGTGCGCAAACTTGCTGAAGAATCACAACAAGCAACTAAGAACATTGAAGCCCTCATCAGTGAGATGAAGTCCAGCACCGACCTGGCAGTTTCCAGCATGGAGGGTGGACGACGTGAAGTTGAAAAGGGTAGCAAAGTAGTTGAAGAAGCACTAAACTCACTCGAAGAAATTGGCAAAAAGGTTGGTTCAATTGAGGCATCTGTTGATACGCTTTCCGCAGTTGCTCAACAATCTGCTTCATCAAGTCAACAGATGAGTGCCGGTGTCCAACAGACCAGCTCTTCTATGGAACAGGTTGCGAGTGCAGCACAACAACTTGCTGCCACTGCACAAGAGCTTCAATCACTCGTAGGACATTTCAAAGTTAGTGAAGTACTCAAACAATCTCACCCTACCCCACAAGCAGCACCAAGTCGTCCTGTAGTACCTACTCACATCACGACTAACACTGCAGCAAAAGCTGATGGCATTGTGCCAGCGTCTGTAATGGAAAAAATTATCGCAACCCGCGACAACGAAGAAAAGGGTAACTAATTTAACGCCGCACCTACAATAGTTCGCTCTGTATAATCCTTCACCGCCGGATTATACACACCACCACATGTAATAAGGTTGAGCTGACTCTTCACACCTGGAAGTTGAGAGAAGAGTTGATTTGCTGCATCTGTTGTTGGAACGTTAGTAACATACACAGCATGAAACGTTCGCTCGGTACCATTTGCTAGGATCACCGTAATCACATCACCGACCTTTACTTGAGCTAATTTAGCAAACACACCATCCCGACCCTTACCGTTTACATGTCCATCAATAACACTCAAGCCAACTTCACCGGGCGAATTTGAGTGCGTAAACCACCCAGCAAGATTAATATTGGTTGGAACAGCCACTTGCGAGAACTGATCCACACCAACACGTTGAATGAGTGCGTCCATACCAACACTTTGAATCCGAATAATTTCAGGTTCAGTTGGTTGAGGCAAAGAAGGATATTGCCTCTTTAAAACTGGAGTCTCGTCAGGTGTAGTTGTTGAAATGCTAACTTCTGGCACTATTTTTACAACAGGTGCAGATGACGTTTTCTTGTGAACATACCCGTAATACGAACCCACACTTATTACACAAACAACACCACAAAAAACAGTTACAAGCGGTTTACTCAACGTAAACGTACGCATGTGCTAATAGTGAATACCAGTTTTTGGTGCCCCAATAGTACCCTTTGCAAGTCCAGCTGGGTCTACGATAACTCCATTCGCCACACCATCTTGATCAAGCTCGCCACCATCTTTAACTTGGTAGACTAACTTCATCACATTCTGCCCCCCAATAGTCACTGTGGAAACAACTGCACCAGGAATTGCTGAATAGCTCTGATTCGTTGAGTTATACTTTCGCCCTACTAGAGAACTATCTGTGACTCCGTAATAATACTGAGTAACCGTCGCTGTAAAACCAACTGAACCACAACTAGTGGTAAAGTTCATCAGGCCTGCTGGATAACTAAAGCCCATATCTGCTTTGGAAACACTCGTAGAAGCGATAAGACCTACTGAGGTTACAGTACATGCAGAATCAAGCTGAAGTGTGCTATACGCATTAGTTACCGGGTCAACAAAGCTTGCCACGTTTGCTTGGTGACTATCTGCAATACCATCGCCATTTCCATCACCTGAATTAGGTGCTGCGGCTTCGATAGCGTTTGAAACCCCGTCCGAGTCATCATTCGCGACCGGAGTAGCTGTAGGACTAGGTGTTGGGGTAGGAGTTGGATCCGGCGCAACAAGTTCAAAGGTTGGATACAAACCTGCATTCTTAACCCAAATCCCCTCAAAATCCCATGTTGACATCGGTACGTCTGAGCTGTTGTTCTTGAAGTAAGACGCCTGACTTCCATCGGTATTAACTGCGGTACAAGTAATCTCAACTCCACCAGTACAAACACTCTGACCAGTACTGGTTTTATCGTAATAGTTACCACTCATAACAACGTCATGATCACCCATCGTGTGACCACCAAGAATTGCTCCGGTTGAACTCTGATCACCGGTTACGATCAATCCTGCTGCAAAAGAATTGCTAATTGCCAATGTATTTTGTGCAGTCGTCATCTGATCTGCAAGACCAAGGATACCACCAACATTAAATCCACCGGTAATTGTTCCCGACGCATAATCTCGTTGGATATTCAGCGCAACATCAGCGCTGGGATTAGTGCTTGCACGACCAGTATTTCCTACGATTCCACCAACGTAACTCGCACCCGTAATATTTCCGTGTGTGTAGCAATCTTGAATGGTGAGATTCTCATTTCCCGACCCACTTATTTCATTAATATATGCTACTAATCCACCAACAGTATCGTTAGAAGCACTTACATTTCCGGTAGTAAAACAGTGCTGAATGGTTAACGTTCCCCCATTTGCCATATTGATGTACCCGAGCAATCCACCTGCTGTTGAAGCTGCACTAATAACCGTTCCAGTACTTGATACTTGGGAAATCGTACTCACATCAGAATTTGAGAGCTCATCTCCACCAAGCAAGCCTCCAACTGTATCATTACCTGTCACATTCAGATTTGATACTACGTTTGTAATGGTTGGATTAGTTGATTGACCAGCAAGAGCACCTACACGATTATTTCCCGTAACACTTCCCGATGAGAGTGTGACATTTTCAACGGTTCCTTGAATGATATTTCCAAACAGGCCAACATTATCTGACTCCGAATAATTCAGAGTGAAGTTTGAAATTGCATGATTCTGTCCGTTAAATGTTCCCCGAAAACCCGAAGGGAAAAGTGGAGCAATACCATCAACACCATCACAATTAATATCATTAGCCAGATTAATTGTATCCCAAGCGTTATTTGCATTTGCACCAATACTCTCTAACTGTGCACATGTGGTAACACTCCACGTAGCAGGACTTGTAGTAATAGTTGTGTTAAGTGAAGAAATTGTTGGTAAACCAGAATCACTTCCGTACTCAACAACATATGCAGGAAGCGTCCGAACACCACAGTTTAGATCATTCCATTTTCCGGTGCCACCTGAAAGAAATTGTGCACAGTCTTCGTTTCCTGCGTTATTTGGCTCACCATTGCTCCAGTTAGCATAATTACCACCAACTCGTGCACCTGACTGGTTTCCACTCCAAAACTGAGTTCCATTTTCAGGCCCATCTACCCATCTCCAATCACCTTCAACAACAGAATCGCTCGCACCCATCCACCCATCACCTGAAAGGCGGGCCGTAACGAACGCGTTCTCTTCTGCTGATGTAATTGTAACTAAGTACCCAGGCACTCCATATTTTGTCCGAAGATCTGCAGCAGCTTTAGCCTGATTCCAGGTTCCAGATGAACTAACAACTTCATAGATGTGACCATTGGTTGGAAAATATACTTCACCAGGCGCTACCAACGAAGCCTCCAATGTATCAGTACCAAAACTAGAGCGTGTATATGTAAGCGACTGCAGCGCTGCATTGTCGTCAGTCAACGTACCACTAAACTGTAATG
>CAILIB010000019.1 GCA_903834195.1 uncultured Candidatus Berkelbacteria bacterium
CTTTTCTTACCCGCCTTACTTTACGAGATGACGTAGTGCCTTTCCAGCGTGGAAACGAGGAAGACGAAGCTCAGGAATTTGGATGTGTTCTTTGTTGTGTGGGTTAACGCCGCGACGTGCCTGACGAACTCCAACATCGAATGAACCAAAACCAGTGATGGTTACTTTTTCATTCTTGCTAAGAGCACCAGATACGAGATCAACTACAGCGTTTACTCCGGCGGCGGCTTCCGCTTTTGACAAGCCTGTTTTCTTTGCGACAGCGGCGATCAGTTCGACTTTGTTCATGGAGAACGTATTTAATTTTGATAAAAAGTAAGGACTAGAGTGCGGTTCGACGGATATGCTCGATTCGCAGAGCCTGCTGTGAATCGGTATCGATTTCGCAGAAAACGGCTCCTAGCTCACATTGTCCTGATGCCACATTATATCGCCATGGCAGGCCTGTCAAGAAACTTTTTAACACCTCTTCTTTATCCGCTCCTAGACTAGAATCCTGTGGACCCGTCATTCCGATGTCAGAAATAAATCCAGTTCCCTTCGGCAATACCTGACAATCAGCTGTAGGAACATGTGTATGTGTACCAACTACAAGACCAACTCGTCCGTCAGCGTACTCTGCCAACATGCGTTTTTCACTCGTTGCTTCAGCGTGAAAATCAACCACATTAATATCAGCTACAGGATGCTCTTTTAGAACTTTATCTAGTACATGAAATGGTGATTCTACATTGGCACCGGTAAACACACGGCCAATCAAATTAATCAGACGCAGTCGCTTCCCTTTTACCGTTAAATCCAGGTATCCCTTACCCGGGACATTTGTATAATTTGCAGGTCTCACAATCATTATCTCGGGTCGATCCAAGTACGGCACAATGTCATTTGATTGCCAAATATGGTCACCACTTGTCATGGCGTCAATGCCCATTTTCATCAACTCTTCGTAATGAGCCTTGTTCACTCCTTTTCCGTGAGTAGCATTTTCACAGTTCGCAAAAACAAGATCGGGCGAATATTCAGCTCTCAGCTTTGGTAGCCATTCTGCGATAGTGTCACGCCCAGGCTCACCAACAATGTCGCCGAAGTAAAGTATTGAAATTTTCATAGTGGAATACTAGCAAGAGATACGCAAAACAGCAAAGTTAAAACCCGAGACTTTTAAGGACAGCATCGTGATGGAACGAAATATCCTCAGGCAGTACATGAAAAAATTGCAGTGCTTTAGTTTCTTCAGTTGCATGCATTGCACCCAGTAATTTAACACGATACACAACATCAACCACATGTCCTCGAGGGTCTGCATCCAGATTTTCAAACACACCTAAAAGCTCCGAACCACTCTCAATTTCAGCGCCCAATTCTGTAGTAACAACTCTTTCAATACAGTTTTGAATAGTTTCGTTTTTTAGTAAGAAACTACCTGGGTAATGCCAACTCCCCTTCTTTGGCTCAATTGCGCGCTGAGTAAGCAGCACTGCACCCGATTCATCTTCGACATGAACATTAATTGCGATTCGAGGCACCCATTCAAAAGTTTTGAGAAATAATTCGTGTGGCAATTTTTCAACTTTCATAGGGATCTTTTTACTTTATTTTCATCTTTTAGAGTATCAGCAGATTGACATTTTAGCAAAAATAAGCTATAGTAGCCGATCTTGAAAAAGTTCTTAAAGGAGCACGGCATTTGCGTAGCTCTCTGGTCGTCACTTGGCTGCTACGTATGTATGCAATACACACATGCACCAGCCGTACTAAAATCGTACGGCTGGGTAGTACCCGTAGCAATCCTCATTTTAGCGGCATTTTCCACAAGAGAACGCCGTCCGTCAAAAAAGCCCGCCACCTCGTAAGAGGCAGCGGGCTCATTTTTTTGTCAGAATACCTTAGCTTGCAAACGCGACTGAACGAGTCTCGCGAATAACGTTAACTTTAACCTGACCAGGATAGGTCAACTCTTCCTCAATCTTCGCAGCAATGGTCTTAGCCATCTTTGCAGCTTCAAGGTCGTCAATCTCACCCGGACGAACAAATACACGTACTTCACGACCCGCCTGAATTGCGAAAGACCGCTCTACGCCCGTAAATGCATTCGCAACGTTCTCTAGGTCGCGCAGACGCTCAACATACTCTTCATACGAGCCACGACGCGCACCAGGACGTGCTCCGGAGATAGCGTCAGCTGTACGAATAATCCATGCTTCGGTAGTTTCTGCAGCCACGTCATCGTGGTGAGCAATAATCGCGTGCACAATTTCTTCAGCAAGTTTGTACTTACGCGCAATGTCAGCCGAAATGTGGTGGTGAGGTGCTTTAATATCATGATCAAGCGCCTTACCTAAGTCGTGCAGCAAGCCAGCTGTACGTGATACTTGAACGTTTGCCCCCAACTCTTCAGCAATAAGACCAGAGATTTTGGATACTTCAATCGAGTGAGCTAACATATTCTGGCCATATGAAGTTCGGAACTTCAACTGACCAAGAATACGGACAATCTCCTTTGGAAGACCTGAAACTTTAGCTTCAAGCACCGCAGCTTCACCCGCTTTGCGAATTGTTACATTCACTTCTTCAGTGGCTTTCAGCACCAATTCTTCGATACGAGCTGGTTGAATACGCCCATCACGAATCAGCTGCTCAAGCGCAACACGACCGATTTCACGACGAACTGGATCAAACGAGCTAATCAGAACTGTATCCGGACTATCATCAATCAGAAGATCAACTCCAGTTGCTTTTTCAAAAGCAATAATGTTACGACCTTCTTTTCCAATCAAGCGACCCTTCATTTCATCACTTGGAATAGTCACCGCGAATACAGTATTTTCAGCAGTTACATCTGAAGAAATACGCGCCAAAATAGTGGCTAGACGCTTACGCGCCTCTGCCTCAACTGCAGATTCTGTTTCTTCATCAAGAGCACGCATTCGCTTGAGAATGTCGTCCTTTTGACTCTTTTCAACCAATGTCAGAAGCGCAGTTTTTGCATCTTCCTTGGTCATTTTAGCGATACGTTCCAGAGAAGCCTGTTGCTTCTCACGAATATCCTTAATCGCTTCTTTAATCTCAAGAACTTCTTCGTTCTTGCGTTCCCATTCCTGGCGAAGCTTTTCCTGATCTTTAGAGCGCTTATCAATGCTCTCTTCACGGTTCTGGAGCGACTTTTCAAGTTCGCGCAAAAATTTCTGACGATCTTCAGCTTCTTTTAGTAGCTCTGAACGACGCTTCTCAGCATCTTCTTGAGCACGTTTAATGAGGCGTTCAGCCTCTTTCTCGGCACTCTTGTTACGGTTCTTGTTACGAGATTCGCTCACGAAAAAGCTACCCGCTCCTCCACCCACAAGGCCTAGAATCAACAGTACGATTTCCATTTAAGCCCTTTCGAATCACGCCGGGCTCACGCAGCAAAAAACCCCGTTATTACACGGTATAGGAGAACAAATTACTTGATATTGCTGTGAAAGATGTGAGCATACGTGCGGTGATGTCGGTTTCTATCTTTGATTAAATTTCCGCATGTCTTGCGACAAAGTCAGAGTAGCGGATTTGGGTATTAAATGCAATTGACCGTGGCAAAATTTTCAGGTAGAGTTGCCTGGTATCAATAGAGAAATTGATCGAGGAATTACACATAGTATTCCTCGGGGTCCGATCGCTACGCGATCGTAGCCCTCCTCGGAATCCCACTGCGAAAGTAAGCTTTCGCGCCGGTATTCCTCGTCGGGGTATAGCACAGTTGGTAGTGCGCCTGGTTTGGGACCAGGAGGTCCTCAGTTCGAGTCTGAGTACCCCGACCATAGTGAAACGCTCACCGAAAGGTGGGCGTTTTGCTATATGTGAGATTATTCTCAGACTCGAACGGGAAAGGGGTCGGGAAAACTCTAGTTTTCCCGTGGAGGAAAGCAGGTTCACAAAGTGAACCGTTGGAAACCTGTGAATGTTCTGGGGGAACATTCACTTACCATGTGCAAACTTGCCATTATCAATGGGTTTCCAAGGCCGAAGGCAGTGAGAGTCTGAGTACCCCGACCAAGAATCAGAATGCTCAAATTAAATTGAGTGTTCTGATTTTTTGTAACACACTCTTTCCCCAAACCCACCTTTCTGGTATAAAAGGTAAGCACACACCAGGTAAGTCTGACGTGCGGGTATCGTATAATGATTTTTATATCTGCCTTCCAAGCAGAGGATACGGGTTTGATTCCCGTTACCCGCTCCAAAGAAAAGAGGTCTCTCTTAGCCAGAGGCCTCTTTTCTTTGAATTCAATTTAATTGCTACAGGTAGACAAAACCTGTTATTTATGGTACAAATAAACATCACCGTAAGGTGAAATTCCGATCAGAGGGTACTATGAAAAAATACCTTGGATGGCTCACATTTTTCGCTGTCATTATGTTGGGACTTGCGAGTCTCGCACAATTCGACAAACGAGCCTTCATGGCAATCAGCTTAGTAGAACCAATACTTCTCCTAAGTATCTACTCTACAATCTTAAGCAGTCAAAGACGTCCTGCACTACTAGCAATGATAACCGTCATTGTGTGCGGGGACATCCCGATTGCCTACTCCACCCTTTTTGGGTAGGAACCCCGGACGAGAGAATCCCTTCTTTCGTCCGAAACCTTGAATGTTCAAGATAAAACTTGAGAATTCAAGGTTTCTTTTTTACCCTAGAAGTTTCCTATAAAATAGGCTATAGTCGGTAAGTCCTAAACAGATTGTATATATGGTGGCTGTGGCGCAGTTGGTAGCGCTCCTGATTGTGGCTCAGGTGGTCGTGGGTTCGAGTCCCATCAGTCACCCCAACGAAAATGAAGAGGTATCCCCTCTTCATTTTCGTTGTTCCACAGCACCCTCCAAATATGATAGGATGAGCTCTATGTCTTCTGAAAAAACTCAAAAAACTACCCACGGAATAGGTATCTCCTACCTTTTCCAGTTCATGCCAAAGTATGCCGGACTTATCGTCACGAGCATGTTCTTTTTGATATTAGCTACTGTAGCTTCAAGCCTACAACCGGTATGGCTCAAGAAAATTATCGACCAAATTGCTGGTGGCACAACACTGCAAGGGTTATCTGCCCTCCTCATAACCTATTTTGGATTAAAAGCTTTTGAAGCACTTTTTGAGTTTATCCGCGATGTAAGCTTCGCTCCGGCTGAGATGGGTATTTGGCGGAGTATTTCAGAGCGCCTATTCTCACACATGATCAGCCTGCCAGTTAGTTATCACAATGAACAACGTGTCGGTGGAACATCTCGCAAAGTTTCCCGTGGCGGACGCGCCGTCAGTTTCATTCTTGATTTTCTGATTAGTAACATCCTACCGACTATTTTCAGTATTATTTTTGTGACTGTTGTTCTCTTTCGTTTATATGCTCCAATTTACGCTGTCATTACCTTCCTAACAGTTGCTGCATATACTGCTTTTACGCTGTACGCTACCGATAAACGCCAAAAATATCGTCTCGCTGCCAACGAAGCTGATGATGAGGTTTCAGCTATAGAAGTTGATTCGATTGGAAACATCGACACGATTAAATATTTCAATAACGAACCCTTCCAGTTACAACGCTATTTGCCAGTTATTAATAAACGGTACAACTTAAGTGTTGCCTCCAATAACCTTTTTGCACTTATTAGTGGTGTGCAAGGAATTATTCTCCTGGTTGGAATGGGAACGATTTTATACCTTGGAATTCTGCAAAATTTGCGTGGCGAGCTTACGATTGGAGACCTTGTTCTTCTAACCACCTATGTAACTCAACTTGCCTCACCTGTAGCAGTGCTTGGTTTCATCTATCGCCAGATTAAAGACGGCCTCGCTGATTTAGATGGTATGGCCAAAATTATGGCCGAAGAGGTGACGATTAAAGAACCTGAACATCCGGTTCATATTGAAGATCCTAAAGGCGCGGTTGAATTTAGTAATGTCAGTTTTAAATATGCAACCGGGCGACAAGTTCTGAAAAATGTTTCCCTCTCAGTAAAGCCTGGTGAAAAAGTTGCCTTTGTCGGACCATCGGGAGTTGGAAAGTCTACGATTGTAAAACTTATGTTCCGCCTGTACGAAGTTACTGACGGGGCTATACTCATTGACGGCGTTCCCCTAGCTGACATTAGCAAAGAGTCTCGTCGTGATATATTTGCCATTGTGCCACAGGAGCCTGTTCTCTTTAATGCCACCATTTCTGAGAATATTCGCTTTGGTAAACCTGATGCTACCGATGCAGAAGTCGAAGCTGCAGCCAAGCTTGCCAATGCCCACAATTTTATTGCAGCACTTGAGAAAAAGTATGAAACTACCGTCGGTGAACGTGGAGTAAAGCTATCTGGTGGCGAAAAACAGCGCGTTGCCATTGCTCGTGCCATCATCAAAGACCCCCGTATTCTTATATTTGATGAGGCAACTTCAGCGCTTGATTCGCACAGTGAGGAAATTATTCAGGAATCACTGCAGCGCGTTTCAAAAGGTCGCACTACGATCGCAATCGCCCACCGCCTTTCAACAATTGCCGACTCTGATGTGATTTACGTTTTGAAAGATGGGAAAATTGCCGAACAAGGAACTCATAATTTATTGCTTGCTAAGGGTGGAATTTACTCCGAGATGTGGCGTATTCAGGCTGAGCAACGTGAGGCTGAAGAGGTTCTTGAGGCTTTGCCGGAGGATTAATCTGTTCAGATTGTATCTGTTCTGCTAGAATCGTGGAGCTGAACAGATTAATCCTCCGTTCACTCACTCGCGCTCATAGCTCAGCTGGATAGAGCGTCTGTCTTCGGAACAGAAGGCCGGGGGTTCGAATCCCTCTGGGCGCACCAAAGTTGTCAATATGCAAAAAACACCTTGTGAAAGGTGTTTTTTGGTGTTCGAACTTTTTTTACTCAGCTCGTTTAAATCAGATTAGTGCGCTTTGAACCCTGGAGTGAGTTGAACTTTTTGCCATTAAATCAGCAGATCGACCTCTGAACTTATCAATAATTTTCAAAATAGATTCATGATAAAATAATCCTATGTTTACCTATGATCACTTTATCGAATTACATAATTGGCTCACCGAAAACTGGTCGGGCTATGTTTCAATAATTGAGGGCGGATCAACGTCTGCGGGTGATCCCATTATTTTAGGTCGCTCTGATTGGGAGGTCGCTATCGTTGCAGATAACATTAGTGAAAAAGATAGGATTAGCCTTGCGACATACCTTAGATCATTTCCTCAAGATGATCGTCTAGAACTTGTCTACCGCTCAAAAGAGGAACTCTTAGGTAATTCCCAGAGTTCTCATCAATTAACTGGCAAGTTTAGAAGTAAGACCCTCTTTGGCGAAGACTTACTTGATCAAATTCCACTTCCTGACGTAAGTATTATTGAAAAAGCATGGAGATCTGGCTTGAAAATGACAATCTATAAAATTGATAAATACACGGTAAATGCTTCAATTTGGTCTGACGAACGAATTCGCAAAGCATTTAGACAAGTTTTTAAAGATGCTTTTCTCAACCTGCAACTAAAATCCTGGTGTGACACAGAAAACTTTCCAGTCACACGTAAAGATGTAGTACTCGCATATTCTTCGCCCGAACTCGCAGATGTGTGGGATTGCTTACATGGGATAAACGATGCAAACCCAGATGTAATTCTAGAAACTGCTAAGCGGTTAAAGCTACTTCTATCCGAAATCGCATAAGAAGTTACGTTACGATATGAGAGGTTTGAAATTAGATCTCGCATTCCTCTTCTACCACTATCGAATCAGCTTCATTATTGCCCCTTCTGAATTGCCCAGTCTATTTCATGAAGAGTACTAGCTAGGAACCCTTAAGGAATCAATTCTGTCAAGTAATTAAAGATTATTGACACGTCTTTGATATGGGATTAGGCTTTGCCTAATCCCAATAAGCCAATACTGCTTCATGGAGTGCGATCCCTTAAGGGATCGCACTCCATGAAGCTAAACAATGGGATTTCTGTAGTTGTTTTTATATTACTTTTCCTATTTACTTGTTGACAACAAGCTCATTATTGGTATATAAATAGTACTAGATAAAGGGTTACTGCGAATGCGGGGGCCCTTTTTTGTTTTATCTATGGATATATAAGAAAATCCCTAGCACTAATCTTTTCTTTTACAGTGGAATAATGAATCTCATTTCCATCTGGCTTAGGAGCTTTTCCAAGAATATGACGACCGATAGGTGTAACTATAAGGTCAGCCAATTGAAGGCCGCTTAAATTATCTTTTTTGTCCTTAAGCATGAACTCTTCTATCCGCCCAGCAACTTCTGATCCCTTGAAGAACTTTGTGCCTGAATTTTTAGCTCGTATAAATGCAATGTCTACTTTATTATTCTCAGTATGAGTCCGTTTTTCAGGATAAATCTTGCAAGTGCGTCGTGGACCGCAGAGAATAAGTACTTGGTTCAAAATAAAATCAAAGGTAAAGAGGTATGGGTCATTCTGACTATCTTCAGGTAGTTCGGAAACCTCGTCTTTCTTCACCGCGGCAGAAATTATCTTTATTGACGTCCTTTTGATCAAAGAATTCATCTCACTATAAAATTCAGCTCTAAAGTCACTATTGAAAAACTTATGCGTAAGGGAATCACTCGCCTTGCCGGGACGATTAATCTCTGCGGTATGTAAGTGATATTCTCTATTTCCAAAAAGTTTTTCTTTTAGATTCTTAAGTTCTTCATCAAATTGATGATACGAAGAATCATCTTTGAAACAAACCGCAGCTAGAACAAAAGCGTTATACAGATTATCTGAGGTGCTTTGTTTGAGATTATGATCACCAGATTCGTCAATAAATACATGCATAAGATATTGTTATGAATGTAATTATACCAATATCTTCCCGACCTTTTTACTAATTTTACTCTTTCAAGAGCGCCTGATTAGCATCCTCGTAACTTCTTCTAAATTGATCCAACCACTTTAAAAAGAGTTCGAATGAAAAGTCCCCAGGGGCACCAAAGTTGTCAGAATACAAAAAACACCTTGTGAGAGGTGTTTTTTGGTGTTCGACATTTTAATACTCAAGTTATTTAAACCAGGTTAGAATACTTGAACCCTGGAGCGAGTCGAACTTTTTGTCAAAATCACTCAATCTAAAATAGGTATTAAAAATCCCCGATACGAATCCTATTTAGCCTATGTTTCAGTGATTCACACGTTATAGTGTTGTAATTCTGAAAGCCATGTCATCTATTTGCTGTAAAAAAATGGAGCCCAGCGGGCTCCAAACGGACAAGAAGGTCAGTGTAGCAAGAAGATTAACTTGTTCGAGCTACGATAGTTATAATTGCATCGAGAAATTCCTCGGAACTCATATCATTGCCAATGAGGCCAGGAGCCCATTTGAAGGGTTTGTTTTCTGGGTCGCTGGTAAGCTGCTCGAACTCCTCCTCGGTCAAATAACGATCCGGACCGCTCCGCTCTTTGTCATCCACGTCGGCGAATGCCACGCTGTGTGTCTTAACGACATAGAATGTGTTGTGTGAGAGGCGGGATTTTCTCGGAGGAAGCATCTTCCAGACTTTCTCGATGAGCGGCTTACTGAGCGTAACGACAACCCTCTTTGAATCATCAGCGAAGATTGCTGGGAAAAAGCCCATTAACCCATGCTCGAGAGAAAGAAAGTAACCTACTTGAAGCTCATAGCTCGATGGGTCGCCTTTCAGTACCTCAAAGAGGTTGAGCGGGCAGCCGTTCTCGTCAGTTCGCTGCTCCGGATTGGTACGAGATCCAATTCGTGCACGTTCTTCTGATTGCTCTACAGCGTAAAGCTCCGCTGCCTTTTCTCCTGTTACATGGCCAGACTTTGAGTGCTGGCAATTGTTACAGAGTGGAGCCCCGCAGCCGAGGCCTCCCATTTGGGCATCGCATGAGCGAGTTGCCTTTTTCTTGCATGAGACGCACATCAATTTCTCGTGCTCGTCGCACCAACCGTTGTCAGTTGGCTTGCCGCATCCGTCAGTCCAAGCTGGACGGAATTGGCAGGGTGTCGAAGGGGGTGGTTCTGGTAATTTGATACTTGCCATGAGTTCTCCAAGGTTCAATATGCTCTTGAATAATACCTCTCGGGTACTTTTCAAAGAGTTTGTGGCTATTGTAGCAGGTTTTATCAATATTTATAGGTTAATTTGGGTAAGCCGAATTCAATACTGAATGCACCACCTTCCACCTATACACATGTCACCTAGAGTTCACCTTTGTCTTCTGGTATTATCAGATTAGCTGCCTCGAGATTTCTCATGAATTGGTCAAGCCATTTGAGAAAAAGTTCGACAGGCGGCGCCCCGAGGGCACCAAAGTTGTCAAAATGCAAAAAACACCTTGTGAGAGGTGTTTTTTGGTGTTCGATATTTTAATACTCAAGTTATTTAAACCAGGTTAAGTTGGTTTACTCCCTAGAGTGAGTCGAACTTTCTCGACTTCGCCTAAATATATTACTGTTTCTAAATCAGCTATTATAATTTGTAAGGATACATAAATCTAATTATGCACGAATACCCAGATCCCTCTCCCTCCATAGAGCAGGAAACCAAAATCATTACTGAGGAAGAGAAATACAATGAAAGACTTCAGCAAGAGTTGCCATATTTTGTGAATCACATTAGTCAGCCTGATCCTGATTCAGATATGGCAGGAGAATGGTTGGGCGAGATCACTGAACAAGACATCGTTAACTTTGGTGATCTTTTACAAACAAGTCAGGGACGCTACTGCCATTATAGTAATGCCGTCCGATACTTTCAGATTTCAATACCAACTGAGAAGCTGAAATCTATAAAAGATTATCTCCTTTTTGACCCAAGAGCACTTCAATATTTTGGAGAAAAATGCGGATACAGCGAAGAAGAAGTACAGCATTTACTTCCATTAGCTGCAGAAAATCAGGAGAAAGTGCATACGGCAGCCAAATCCTCTTCTCAACGAAGGATTGAAAAGCAGGAAGCAACCGATCTGCTTCGCATAGAAAAGGGTTATGACATATCACAGGCGGCTTTCGATTCAGCAATTGAAAAGAGTGAGTACGAAATTGCATTGCATATTGCAAATTATCCACAAGAAAACACTTACATTGACCCTAAAGATAATCTACTCAAATGGGTGAACCAGTGGTCTCCTGAAAAGATTCCTCATCTTTCTGAACTATATCGCAACCAAGTTTTAAGCGAGGTTGCAATTGCAGAGCAGTTCCCTTATTGGCATACCGGCGACAATGATAATTTTACTACAGGATTAATGCGTTCAGGAGAATATTATAAGGCTCAGCAACGCGCAGAAGCTGTTGTATCTTGGGCAGGATCTGAGCTTGCCGTTAGCCATGCCCGCTACCCCTCAGTTCCTGAGCTTTTTATTGATAAGTTTAGGGTTGCACAAGCTATTGATTTAAAGTTTAATGAAGCACGTCTTAATAGGAATAGATAAAGCCAGTTGATATTTCTGATTACTAGAGTTCACCATCTTCTTCTGGTATTATCAGATTAGCTTCCTCAAGATTTCTCCTGAATTGGTCAAGCCATTTGAGAAAAAGTTCGACAGGCGGCGCCCCGAGGGCACCAAGTGTGTATAAAAGCAAAAAATCCCTTACACGAGGGATTTTTTGGTGTTCGATATTATTGGCATCAGACTCTAAATACCTGATTTCGCTCGAGTATATTCCAACACACCTCGCTCTAGCTCCGATGCAGTGAAATGGTCAAGGCGCTCTAAAATCAATACTAATTCCATGTGCCACGCATCTGGCTTTAACAAATCGAAAAGCTCGGCGCGAACAGCATCATGATAGTGTTCGGTAACCCAACCAACTGTGTAGTCCCTAAATGTTGCAATACGGTTCTTTGCAGGAAATGAAAGTGGAGCGCCCATCTTAATCTGAGTCAGGCCATTCTTTGTGTCTTCACTTAACCCTTCTAATCTGCCAAGAATATCTGTATAGGATGTTGGCAACTCACCATGGTCAAGAAGAAGGTTCTTCCAGATGTTCAACAAAAATTTGTTCATCCAATACGATTCAACATCACAATAATCGCTGACTTTTGCCTTTTGAAGCTGGTCCTTTAGTTCAAACAAGACAATGTATGACCAGAAAAGTGTGTTGTGCGCATGCTCTCGAAAATCCCTAATAGGTTCAGCTGTCCTATCTGTTCGAACGGAAATAGACGGGCATGAGAGCAAAATGTCTTTGGTACATTCTTCAATTTCACCCCGCAACTGCTTTAAAACTGAAGGTGCAACCTCACCATCTGAAAGTAAATCAATATCAGAAAGTGAAAAGAACTTGTCCACAACAGGAACGAGATGCTGTTCGTGATCCAACCAGGAGCCCCTGAACCTCAAGTCGTAACGCGTCAGTACTTTCCCTACTTTGTTAGTGAGTTTGGAGCGGATATCAATCATTAACAATCTGCTAGTTTTCTGATATAATGTAACTATCAAAGGCGTAATAATGCAAGGCGGCAATTTATGGAGGATGAGCAGTTAGCTAATATTTATGCGACACAAAAATCCTTAACTGAATGGTTTAAGGAAATTGGCCACCCTGATGCCGAAGCATTGCAACGCGAAGATAGCGAAAAGAGTGATCGTCTCAGGTTATTACATGAGATCGCGGGTTTACCCTATGGCGAGCGAGTGCGGTTCGATGCGGTTGAGGTAACCAAAGATAACCCCGCCTTTGCCATGTATCTAGACGAGCATAGAAGTAAGATCTGTGGATTGCGTCTCGTTCCTAAGGAAGACAACTTGCCCAAAATTCGTACTTTAGGAAAAAGTGTCGCAGATGCCTTCTCCTGGTTTCAGGAACAGGCAGTTGATCAAAGCCGGTATTGGGTTGATTTCTTCCCTATAGAAGCAGAGGATCTTTGGGCTACCATATTCATTGTCAATCAGTATGGAATTCATGGTGAGATAATTGCCGGAAGCCACCATCAGCTGACTCAGGGCGTTCATGATCACACACCTCTAATTGTCTTTGACTTTGACTTCAAGAATTGGCATCTTGAACCACAAAATCCAGGAGCCAAGGATCATCTACGTTCCTTGATCGAACATCTTCATATTACAGACGCCGCCGTGCGCTCAGTGCTAGAGAAGGAACTCAGCGTAACTTTTGCACAAGATTATATTGAAGGGTACTGGGAAACGACACATTCCTCAGAGGTGACGCGTTTTATTGATTACAGCCCGCGTATAGGCAAAATGTACGCCGATTTACATGTAATGACGCCCCAGAAAAACCTCAAGGCCTCTCTTCATGGCCATACAGGTGGTCCCGGCAAAGCAGATGGAACCGCTAGAATCGTCCTTCCTGAAGCGATCGCTTCTACAGATTTTAGTGAAGGAGAAATCCTCATCTGCCCAGTAACAACGCCAGACTACATTCCACTGATGCAAAAGGCCGCCGCGATTGTGGCTGAGGGTGGTGGTATTCTTTCACACGCAGTCATCATTGCTCGCGAAATGAAAAAACCCTGCATAGTTGGGGTTTCCGGTGCTATTACTACGCTTAAGAACGGGCAGTTTGTTAGCGTCGATGCCGATTCTGGAACGCTAACCCTAGACTGAGATAGATAGAGCTATAAACTACCTAGAGTTCGCCCTCCAAATCTGGTAATATTGAATTTGCCTCATCATATCCTTTCATCAATTGCTTATACCACTTGATTAAGAGTTCGAAGGTATGTGCACCAGGGGCACCAAAGTTGTCAACATACAAAAAATACCTTGTGAGAGGTATTTTTTGGTGTTCGATATTTATTTTGCTGTGGTATTTAAATCAGGTTTGGATGCTTTGAACCCTAAGGTGTGTCGAACTTTTTAGATACATATTACATATATAAAACCTTCTATCTCATTGACTTTTCTCTCGTTTTTCCCTATTCTGGCAGCCAGCATACGCAATACAGGTACGAGGTAAAAACCAATGCTAACGTTCCAAGATCTAGATACACGTGGCCTTGCAAAGAAAGGCCTACAAAGCTACAACCGATCCCAATTGCCAAAAGGCGTGAGTGTCATTTCACTCCCACCAATTGCTATTAGGCTCCCCGGCGAAAACGTCGACTCTGAGCTCATGCTCAAGATTCGCCTTAACAAAACGACTATTGAGCGAATGTGGGTTTTCACTCACTTCGACCAATCTTTCTTCCCAAGCGCCGACTTCAGTACTGTTATCCTGGCTGCAATCAATGGCCTTTCGGTCATACAGCAGTTTGGTGTTCTAACGGTTAATCTTCTTCCCGATATCCAGTACAAAGCTGGATGGAGAGAGCCCGATGGAGGTACGCCAACATCAATCGATGTCTGGGCGGTAACTGATGAAGAGGCAGCCGATATGGCTACCGATTACATCATCAATACCTATGAAGGGTTGCGCAGCCGATGCGGTAACCCCTACATCGTCAGAGTCAACGAGCAAAGGAATCCGATTGCCCCGCAGAAGACGCTCAGCGTCAACGCTCGGCCATCACTAAGGAATCCAAGCAAGTACACGCTTACGTACGAGGAGCTCAACAAGCCAGAAGGCATCAGCCAACCATTCACTACAACGGAAGGCCCCATTGCCGCAACGCTTATGGCGGCTCAATACCTGGTCGATAAGTACGGCCCTGGTATAACCGGCGCGGTTTACATGGCCGTCGATCCCATTCTTCGTGACGACAATGACGAGATTGTCGCCATCTGCTTCCCGTTCAACGAAACTAAACACCCCGCTGGCGTCTAGCGCCAGTATTCCACCACGAGCTTTCGAATGACTGTTCGTGGGGAAATCAGAGGCATTAACCATTTAATATTTCTGACTTCTAGAGTTCACTATCTTCTTATGGTAATATCAGATTAGCAGCCTCGAGATTTCTCCTGAATTGGTCTAGCCATTTGAGAAAAAGTTCGACGGGCGGCGCCCCGAGGGCACCATACACAATACTCCTATTTCATTCCTTGTCCTCCCGAAAATAGTACGGATGCGGGGGAATGAAATAGGAGTATTGTGTATGTTCAGAATGAGGATTCGAGTACCTTGTCCAAACTTGGTGCGCCGCAGGCTATAATCGAATCCCTACAAAAAATCTATCGCTCAAAAATATGAAGGATTTCAGTGTACAAAATTCAATATGAAACTAACTATTTGACCTCATGTAACTTAGAAATATCCCCAACCCAATCAACTCGCTCAGGCAATTCAATCTTTCCATACAGTGCGTGTGGTGCATTAACTCTTAGTGCCCACCCATTATCTCCGTACGACCAATGCCACCACTCATCCACATAACTTGTAAGGCCCGTAGGCTCTAGGATTTTCCACAGCAAAGCCCGGTTAGCAATTGCCTCATCACTGAGACCTTCAACTGAAACAGACGCAGATTGCCAATCAATTCTAGAAAATGGAGATGTAAAATCGAGACTCTTTCCGTCAGTATCAACAATATCTAAATCTACAGCACCACCTGTAAGATGTGGCGGCGGTGTAATTGCATCAGGTGGTGCACTTCTCTTACCAGCTTCGATTTCAATCTCTTTATCGCTCATTTCAGGAAACTCTTTCTTTACACGGTCAAGAGTATAGGCATGCATAGCCCGCTGCACCGAGATTGGACGATAGCCTTCTATAACACTTAGAAATAAACCTTCAGGGAGTGCTTCAGCGGCCTGGACAAGCATATTAGCCACCGATTGGCGGACAATGTGTGTCCGTGGAAAATCAAATACAGGATGCGCTGGTGAAACAATAAGTTTTGGAGATAACCCTAGAAAATCTATAAGGGGCTCACCAGTATCTTTAATTATTACCTTATCGAGTTCATCCTGATCCTCACCTGGAGAATTTATTTGTGCTCATATTTTTACTAGGTTTACGTAACACAAGAATAGCAAATCAAAAACAACTCATATAGATAATTAAAAAATCCACCACTTCAAATTGTGCGTTAAAGTTATAAACATATAAAAAAGAAGAGGATCACACGGATCCCCCTCAAATACAAATCTTTTCTCAAGATCTTAGAACCTGCTTTTCCAACTCCTCAAGGTCCAACATGAACTCTCTTAGCCTGCCCGGCTCTATGGGCTGCTTAGAGTCGAAGTCTTTAACCATACGTTTTAACTGGACTGAGAGTCGAATTAACTCATTCTTTGAGGCCTTATTGCCAAAACCAGACAAATAAATCTGTAATAGCTTTTTCAAACTCAGAAGAAGTGCTGCTGCACACGTCCCCTGCTGAAGTTCTTCACGCGGCATCGTTCGTAACGACTCTATTGTGCGTTCAGTCCACAAACGAACTGCACGTTTTTGGTAGTAAAACCGACAAAAGTGCCAGATTGTGAAACAGAACCCATAGAAACCTACTATGCAGGCCACTATGTAGAACCACATGAACTCCCTAAGGTGTGGAGTGGTCGGGTGATGCAAGGTGCGGTCGTAGATGAGCATGAGGCCAACAAAACCAAAAACGAGCCCACCAAGCAGGTACATACCAGCTCCATCAAGAGTATCGTCGTTCATTTTGTGAACCTTCTTTCGGTCTGCGGTGAAGTGAACAATGATGCCAACCAGAAGGCAGAATAGCGTGCTATAGAACAGCACCCATTCAAAGTCGTAAAAATTCCTGTAATGATCCTCGTACATTTTCAACTCTCCTCGAATCTGGGAGCACTATACCATTTTTATATAAGATTAGCAATGTACTAGGATGTTTTGAATTTAGTTTATTGAACACAACACCCCAACCTGGTAATAATAACCAGGAGGTACATGAATCTTGAACACACAACTTGAAAATCCGACAAAAAATGGTGTTCCTGATTCAGGACCACCCACTATCCCTCCAATTGAGGAATCCGCATACAATCCCTGGAACTTGCCCCATTGCCACTTCTGCAGAAAAGAGGACGGAGACCTCGGTAGTGGACTTCTCTCTTTACATCCTCCAACACGTGAGTTTTGTCACTTTTCGTGCTACAAGGACCACATGCACTACAGAATTGGTGGCAAATTTTACTCAAAATTCACAGATATAGCACTAATATCTTCTGCCGGTGCATTTCTCACGAGTAATACTCCTTTAGGAATACCACTATTTGGAATGTGTATTGCTTTGCTTATTGTCCTTTTTCTAGTAAGCACCATCAACCTTTGTTATTATCTCTGGAAATACATTCCGGAGGATAAACTCAACTAGTTGAATCCCGTCCACCTTCAGCAATCATGCAGAAGGTGGTCTTTGTTTATAGTAACCACCTACCAATCTGCTAAACTATACACAGACACTAAAAAATACCATGTCAAAAAGATCAAACCCTTGGCTCCTCCTTTTTACCGTACTATTCGGTATTCTTCTGGTCGGGATAGATCGCACAGTCACAAATCTTGCAATTCCTCACATCATCGCCCAATTCAATATTGATGCTTCTACGGCAGGATGGGCAGCAACCTCGTACATTATTACGAGCGCCGTATTTATCCCAGTTTTTGGAAAACTGGGTGACATGTATGGCGACCGACGGATTTTCGTTGGGGGTATGATAGGCTTCATAATCACCTCAATTGTGACTGCACTAGCCTGGAACATGCCTATTTTAATTGCATTTCGCGCACTTCAGGGAGTGTGTGGTTCGGCAATTGTACCAACTGCCATGGCTGCAGTTGCAAAACAGTTCACTGAGAATTCCTCACGCGCGCAGGCTCTTGGTTTTTTGGCTACTGCTGGAGCCGGTGCCGCAACTGTTGCCCCACTTGTAGGAGGTCCACTAATCGACAATTACGGTTGGAGAAGCGTCTTTTTTATCAACTTACCTCTCGGTATTATCGCCGTAATACTTGGTATTCTCTATATCCGCAATGATCGCGTCGAAGCCAAACACTCCTTCGATATCATTGGCTCTATCCTATTAGGCCTCTCATTATCTGGTCTTGTACTTGTAATCGATCGAGGAAGTGCCTGGGGATGGACCTCACTGGGCTCAATTATTTGCTACATAGGCAGCGTCTGCTTTTTTGCCTTATTCGTCTATGAACAAGGCCGCGCTGCCGATCCTATTATTGATCTTACGCTGTTCAAAAATACGACAACCAGCGGCGCACTAGCGACCTCCTTCTTTGTTGGCATGTCGCTATACAGCGTAACCCTATTGATCTCACTTTTTGCACAGCAAAAACTCGGCTATACAGCTACTCAAACTGGGTACCTCTACCTACCGATGACCATTCCGCTCATTTTTCTCTCACCCGTAGGAGCTAAAATCTCCAAATTACTTCCGCCGCGCTTTGCCATTGCAATTGGGGTACTTGGAGCTGCTGGGGGAATTTATCTGCTTTCACGTGCCGATATCTCACTCGGATTACGCGCTGTCGCATTTCCAATGGCCGTATTCGGTGCCTTCTGGGCAATTACCTCAGCACCATTGAGTACTGCCATTGCGAACAGTGTGCCAAAAACCCACCTCGGTATGGTTTCTGGGTTACGCACTCTTGTACTTAGTATTGGTGGCGCCATCGGAATTGCTGTTGCAAGTAGTGTCTATGCAAGCAATGCAGCAGCTGGAGTTTCTTCTGAAACTACCTTCCACCAATTGTACGGAATATCAGCAATTGTACTCGTAATCGGTGCAGGGCTTGCACTCTTTATTAAAGAAAAGTCGAGCGATTACGCCTAAATAAGATACTAGGCGCTGTACACGCTAGAACTCGTCGTACCGCCAGTACCCGTCCAGTTAGTATGGAAAAACTCGCCGCGAGCTTTATCGGTGCGCTCATACGTATGGGCTCCAAAATAATCGCGCTGTGCCTGAAGTAAGTTAGCTGGAAGTTCAGCACTGCGGAAGCCATCATAAAATGAAAGAGCCGAACTAAAGGCTGGAACCGGAATGCCAGCCTTTACTGCAGTAGCAATTACCGTACGCCAAGCATCTTGAGCCTCTGTCAGTACTTTAGTGAAGAATGGATCAAGCATCAGGTTCATTAGAGCTGGATCTGCATCAAATGCTTCCTTAATTTTACTTAGGAAGCGACTTCGGATAATGCAGCCACCGCGCCACATCAGTGCAATACCGCCGTAGTTAAGTTCCCAACCATATTCTTCGGCAGCAGCTCGCATCAACATATAGCCCTGTGTATAACTTACCATTTTGGACGCATAGAGTGCCTGTCGAACCTGTTCGATAAACTGCGCTTTATCACCAGTAAATGTTAATCGTGGACCATTCAGAACACCTGCAGCACGTACTCGCTGATCTTTAAAGGCTGAAATACAACGCGCGTAGACAGCTTCACTGATCAATGTTACTGGCTGGCCTAGTTCTGCGGAGCTAATTACTGTCCACTTTCCAGTCCCTTTTTGACCCGCCACATCGAGAATCTTATCAACCAATGGCGCACCGTCAGCGTCCTTGTAGGCAAGAATTTCGGCGGTAATTTCAATCAGGTAACTATCAAGTTCACCCTTATTCCACTCAGCAAAAACAGTAGCCATTTCATCAGCAGATAATCCAAGGTACGTTTTGAGCAGACTATACGCTTCACCAATTAGCTGCATATCTCCGTACTCAATGCCGTTGTGAACCATTTTCACATAGTGACCAGCACCACCCTGACCTACCCATTCACAACACGGAGTTCCGTCTTCAACTTTGGCTGCAATACTCTGGAAAATTTCCTTCACAGCTGGCCATGCTGCAGGCGAACCACCTGGCATAATAGAAGGACCACGTCGGGCACCTTCTTCACCACCGGAAACTCCAGATCCAACATACAGCAATCCTTTGGATGCCAGATATTTTTCTCGACGATCAGTATCTGCAAAAAGTGTATTTCCCCCGTCGATAATAATATCTCCAGCTTCCAGATGGGGAATCAATTCCTCAATTGCATCATCTACAGGCTTTCCAGCCTTAATCATAAGCATGACACGTCGAGGACTTTTCAATGTTCCTACCAATTCTTCAATGGAGTGCGTACCAATTACCTGCGTACCCTTTGCTTCGTTCTCCAGGAAATCATCAACTTTGCTTACAGTTCGATTAAACACAGCCACAGTGTAGCCATGATCATTCATGTTGAGTACTAAATTCTGACCCATTACAGCCAGTCCAATGAGTCCAATATCTGCTTGAGGTGTGGTTTCTGTATTCATATGCTCACTATACCGAATCAGAGCATGAAAGTGTACCTCGGATTTTTCGCGTCAGCAAGCATCTCTCGAATTTCGTCAGAAACTCGCTTGTCTCGCTCATCAAAATACTGTGCTACGTTTTCAAGTTTCTTCTGCTGAACTTTGGTCAGCTTCTGATAGGTATCCTTTTTCACAACCTCCCGATCGGCATTAGCAAGCTCAGCGAGAACCTTGAGTAATTCTTGCTTCTTTTCCTCTGGAGTCAGGCTAGGAGAGAGCGATTTCAACTTCCGATTCAGTACGGTTCTGTAGCGTTCGGTTAAGTACTTCGCCTGTGTTGTCATAATATTCTCCGTCAACATTAGGTTGTGAGATTGTTATTCGTAATTCTGGTTTTCCATCAGTTCCTCGTACAGTCTCCATAGTCATCTCTGTACCTGGCCGGATTTCACCCTCCTGTTCGTCAAATTGTCCTTCTTGCCAAGCTTTGTTTGTACCATCTACTTCTATTCCGTGTATCTCGACTTCGCAAATTGCAAACTCAGTCCCTATTTCAGTTTTTACCTCATTTCTGAAAGCAGGTAAGTCACCTTGGTTTTTTACTAGGATTTCAGCGATTTTCATTTTTGTGTACTGTTCTTGGAGTGCAACCTCCAAGGCTTTCGGATGATCGGTATCTCCGCTATACATGAACTCTGCGCCTGAATCATCATCTTTGTGGTTCTCTAGTCTACCCTCTCCGGCTTTTATGTATGCCACAAGCAGTCGAGCAAACTCTTGTGTATGTTGGGTAAATTGTTCACCTGGAGTTGCATTTGATTCAACTTTTGCCGAAATGTTCCATTGCTCTTGCTGTTCTATAGTAGGTTCTGGTTTTTCAACCTGCTGTTCTGCAACTTCTACCGCAACCGCTTGCTCTGGCTTAGGATCTTCTATTTTGAGCATTCGTGCAACTTCAGTTTTCAGTGCAGTTTGATTTTCTGGAGCTAATTTCTCAAGGCTTATTCCTACTTTTTCAAGTTTTGCTTCAATGTGGAGCTCCACCTGCTCTTCTTCGTGAACCTCGATTTTTGCAGTTTCTTGTTGTGCTATTTCTGGTGATTCAACTATGTGCGTTTCAGTTTCAAGAGCTACCTCTGGTTCATCGTGCACTTCAATTTCTGCCAAGCCAACCATTCCATCTATTTCAGATTCAACTACTCCTACAGCTTCAGTTTGATCGTCCAAAAAAACCTCATGTTTAGCAATGAGGTCATCTTCTAGCGCTGTTAATTCTGCAGTATTTTCTTCGAGTACTATTTTTTCTGGAGTTTCAGGTTCAGTAGCAATTCTATTCTCAATAGTGCCATGAGGATCAAATCCAACCTCATGTACCATCTTTCGAGTCGGAATAAACTGCTCTTGAGGTTTTTCAAGCGGGCTTAGTTTTTCGAGTACCGAAGGTTCTTCTGCAGTCTGTATGGCCTCAGTTACAATTTCTGTTTCAGGTTCGGCTTGAGATTCTATTGTAGGCAGAATTACTTCCGACTCTGGCTGAGTATACTGTCTGTTGAATTCAGCAAGGTCTGCATCAAGTGTTCCATCTCGCTCTGGGAGTGCATCGTACACTTCGTCCGGTAGACCTTCGCCTATATTGAGCTGCTTAAGATCCAGATTCTCAGCCTCGAAAGATGGCTGTTGGATTTTGGTTTCTACAGATGCTCCTGTAATTTCAGCTGAAGTGCTTGGATTTTCGAGTGTTTCTTGCATGTATGTTGTTACGCGATGCTCAAATCGCTGTTACAGTAGCAGGTTTTCCTATTTTTGTCTAGTAGCTATAATCTCACTCAAAAAATGGCTTTTTTCGAATGTTTAAACGATCCGCGTAGCAAAAATACTGTTGGTATTATTAAAATTTGAAACAAGAGAAGTGCGTGTGCCGCTGAAAATCGGTCTGCTAGAAGACCTATTACAATAGCCATTATACCGTAGAATACACTTCCGAGGAGAGAATTTAATGACCCCATTGTTGCACGATGCTCGCTACTAAATTCTTCTTGAAAAATTTTTGCCTCAGCAACTTGGTACGGTCCAAAAAGTGCACCACTGAGGACAACTAGAATTGGAGAAACTACACTAGGAAACGCAAAGGCAAGAATATTCACTACTCTATCAACCCAAAAGTCGACAAAGAGTGTTCGTGCCTCGCCAAGTTTTTTCACAATTCGATCACCAAATACAAAACTAAAATAGACGATCAATTTATTAAATGCATTAACAATACCGAGGAGCCAACTTGGAATTACAGTTGCGTAAAATGCAGGTAAGAAAGAGTATGAACTTTCCCCTAAACCTCCTGATATAATCGAGAAAAGACTAAACAGGCGCAAGCGTTTATTCGTGATAAACAAGCGAGTTGCTTCACGTAAATGCGCGAATGGATTCTCAACCGTTACACCATGCGTCCGAGTATTTGGAATGAATACACTAATAATGAGACCAACCAAAAACGGTAACACGCTAAGCCATGCTAAAAGCGTAAATGAATACTGAAGGAGAAAACCACCGAGTACGGCCGAAACCCCCATTGAAATTTGTACCCAAGAATTCATCTTTCCATATACGTGGCCATACGATTCTTTTTCCCCTGATTGTTCCATGACCTCGTATAATAATGCGTCATTATTTCCACTGTATAATGCCTGGCACAACCCCATTAATGTCGCACCTATAAGCAGTGATGCATATCCCAGCCCTGTAGCGTAAGAAATTGCTCCGAGTAAGGCAGCTACTGTACCTGCAACCAACACTCGTTGTCGGCCCCATAGGTCGGAGAGAATTCCTGTTGGAAGCTCGAATAGTGATGAACTGATTAATAGTACTGTATATACACTTCCTGCAAGTGCGTAACTTCCGCTTACATGCGCAAAGAAAAGTACTACTACTGGTCCCATTGGGACGAATGTAATTGCACTATTGAACCAGGTAATTAACTTGACTGTTCGGGTATGCGACATATGTTTACTATATCGTTTTTTGACTGATTTTAATTTATTAACTGGCTCTAAAAGGCAAAATCTGTTATTATTTCGTCTGTTCTACCAATTTCTTCGATATCAATTCCTCGTTCGCTCACATTCGGACAAGCTAGCTTGTCTAAGTACACCTGTTCGTCCCCGATATCTACGATATCGTGTACACTCGTCCGATATCTACGATATCGATTCCTCGTTCGCTCAACAAAAATGTAAGCTAGCTTCCATTTTTGTCTCACTCACTCGTCCCGATAGCTCAGATGGATAGAGCGGAAGCCTTCTAAGCTTCAGGTCGCTGGTTCAATTCCAGCTCGGGACACCAGTAAAATAGCAGCCTCAAAAAATGGGCTGCTATTTTACTTGCGGCAGTACTTTACCGAGCGTATATTCACGATATATTCACATTTCTTCACACATCATCATATGGCTAAAATGTACCGCGAAGTTGAAGTTAAATATCCACTGAAAAATCCAGATCATGTTCGAGAAGTTCTTACCAAACTTGAGGCAAAAAGTACGAGCAAAGCTCAAACCCAAGAAGACACTTACTACGTTCCTGCTCATCGTAATTTCTTAGAGCCAGACATTGTTTCTGAGTGGCTTAGAATTCGGATTACTCCGAAGAAGTGTTCGATCAACTACAAGCTTTGGCTACCTTTTGGGTCTGAAAAACCAACCCACTGTGATGAGTATGAGACAGAAGTTGAGAATCCAGAAGCACTTGAAATGATTTTAATGTCACTAAATATGACTAAAATCGTTACTGTAAAAAAGGAGCGCTCAACTTGGCTCTATAAAGATATTGAGATTGCACTTGATACGGTTGAGGGATTGGGGACGTTTATTGAACTTGAAGGAAAATCTGATTCTGAGGACGTGTCAGCGGTGTATGAGGTTCTGCAAAAAATGAAAGATATTCTTGAGGCTGACACGCTTGAGCAGGACTATCGCGGGTATCCGTACCAGCTTTTGCATCGTTCAAAATAAATGGGTTGTAACTACTAGAAATACCTGGTTTGATGTGGTAGTATAACGAGCGAGCAAAAAGAGCGCTTTTTGAGTTCTTTTTATAATATTTATATCGAATGCACTCGGGTCAATGTTACTACTTCACAATTCCGAGAACATAGTCGGGTCAATCTTTTTCCTACGGAAAAAGATTATACCCTCGCTCGCTCACATTCGACAAGTAAACTTGTCTCATGTTCGCTCACTCGGGTCTATAGCTCAATGGTAGAGCAGTGCCCTCTTAAGGCATTGGTTCTGAGTTCGAATCTCAGTGGACCCACCAAAAAATCATTACAAATCATCAGTTCATGCGTCACTCATTGAAGTTCACTGCAGCGTTTCTGTTTTCAATTTTGGTTCGCCTGATTCCCTTTCGACCTGCAAATGTGGAACCGCTCATGGGTACCCTTATGCCATTTGGAAGCAAGTTCAACGTTTTTAGTAACGTCGCACTCACCATGGGAAGCATGCTGATTTACGACAAATTAACTGCATTTGGTAGCTGGAGTTGGGAAACCGCTATTACCTACGGAATCGTTGCCGCAGCCGCATCACTGTACTTCAAGCGTTTTACTCCGTCTCGCACGCACTACGCCGGGTTCGCAGTTGTTGCCACGTTATTCTACGATTTTGTTACCGGACCACTTTTACCATCACTGCTCCATAACGGAAACTTTACCACTCTCGCCGTTGCACAGATTCCATTTACGATTAGTCACCTCTGCGGAAATGTAATTGTCGCCGTGGTACTCAGCCCGATCATTCAAAAATACATTGTCGAAAATCCTAACTGGGAGTTCTCATTCAACCCAGTCAAGGATACAAAAAAATCTGCAGCCTGAGCCTGCAGATTTTTTGTTTCTCTGTTATAGGGAAGCGTACTTGAACGAAAGCTGCTCACCATCTTTTGACTGGTACGCACCAGCACCAACACTTGCATCAACACCATTTACTTGGAATTCCCAATAGTGAGTTGAATCTGCAGCCCGACCATTAATTGTGGTCACTTCTTCACCGAAGCTGTATGTTTTTGTTACAACTGTGTATTTTGCCTCTAAAAGCTGGAGGGCAGTTTTACCAGCCTGACCTTGCACAGTGGCAACATCAACTGGGGTCGCACTTACAGCTGTAGTAGGTGCTGTATCTGAATTATGACGACTAACAAGTACTCCTGTTACTCCGCCCGCCAAAACGAGAATAACAACTATAGGAAGAAGAAAACGATTCTTCATACGGGTATAAAAATATCCACCGCGAGCACGGCAGATTAACTGTTAAATTTCCTGCTCGGGAATGATCGGAAGAAATTCATACTTTATATGAATTTATCTTCAGCACGGGTGGTAATCTGGCTAATGGGCGAACCCAATTACAGTAGCGGCACTGCGGTCGATTTGAACGACACTTCCCCACACTTCGTCTTAGGAACGAAGCTAAACGTACTTCAGTAATGTGAATGATCTATTAACACTCTAGCAGGCTTTATGAGATTGGCAAATCTGTAATTATCTGCTAATGTATGTAGCGTTACGCAATAGAAAATTTTTTTTATGTGCGAAGCAATGTTGTAATACTATTTACGAACATAAACCGAACGTGCTACATTAACAATATGAAGGAATGCAGCCGCTGCAAATTGATTAAGGTTGACTCTGCTTTTTCGTACAAAGACAAAAGCAAAGGTTCACTAAATCCATATTGTCGCGAATGTAATCAAGAATACCAAAAGAGACACTATCTTCTGAACCGTGAATACTATGCTCATAAAAGAGATGTGTACAACAATAGTGTTTTGACAAGCAACCGTAAAAAAGTAATCGAATTTTTACAAACTCACCCATGCACTGATTGTGGTGAAAGCGATATTCTTGTACTTGAATTTGATCATGTACGAGGTGAAAAGAGAGAAGCAATATCAAATCTACTTACCAAATCAGCATCATGGAAATCAATTTCTACTGAAATAGAAAAGTGTGAAGTCCGTTGTGCAAATTGCCATAAGCGCAGAACTGCAAAACAGTTTGGTTGGTATAAATCGATTAACTAATAATTTCCTTCATAAACTGTACTTGGTGCCATCATCTATCGGTTAGGATACCTCCCTTTCACGGAGGAAAGAGGGGTTCGACTCCCCTTGGCACTACCAATTGTTCCCTTGTCACCTTTGAAGGTCTGAACTAGCTTATAGGAGCTATCAATCAGGGTGTTCGAATACGCTTTCCCGTCCCATACCAATCCAGAGGGGAATATCGAACACAACAGAGTACGCTTCTCGTCAAGAGTCGCTGCTTCGTTGCCGTATGTCTGTTTTAAATTACCAAGTTTTTCCTCAATAAAGCGTGTAACCTTCTCAAGGTTGTAGTCAGTCAGTACATCATCGTTTTTTGCGATCTGAAGAGCTCTGAGCTTCTGTTCAATCACTAGGTTCTGTTCCTTGAACATCTCGTCTGAGTAGATACCAGTTAAATGCTTTTCAATAAGCCCTTGGCGCAGCTCGTAGAGCTTTTTAAGCTCACCATCAGCCTGCTCACGTCGTTTCTTGAGTGAACTAATACGTTGGAAGTAAGTCTTCCGAAGAAAGGCATTGAATAGATCAATGGTTTCCTTCGTAGGAGTAATACTCTCCAAATAAGTACTGGTGTAATTCTCTAGGGTAGCAACTGGGCAGGACTTCAAGCAGCGGTTCGGACAGAAATAGTAGGGGTAAAGAGCTTTCTTCCCCTTACTTTTAGCTCCTGTATAGGAGCAGCCACAGAACTTACACTTCACGATTCTTCGCAAGGCAAATTCCTTATTGTCCCTACACCTTCGAATGCTCGGTGCGGTATTGTTTCGATTTCTGCCGTCAATGATATCCTGAACTCGGTAGAAGTCAGATTCCGAAATCATCGGAGTATGCTGGCCGAGTACTTCGTCACCCCATTTAGGTGAGAGGACTTTTCCTGCATAGAATTTATTGTGGAAAATTCTTCCAGCAGTTTGCTGCCGAAATTCATATCCCTTTTTACCGCCGTGCCCACTCTTGAGCCCTTTTTCGTTAAAGTAGTTCGCCATATCTAATAGGGTCTTAGTGCCGGTCGCCATCAATCGCCAGGCCTCTTTCACCACTTCAAATGTCTCCGGATCCTTTACTGCATAGCCACTCTGGTTAAGATAACCTACTGGCACAGGCCCGTTACACAAGCCATTGAGAAACCGTGCCCGTAAGCCGTTTTTTGTCCGCTCACTGCGCACATCGTTATCCATCTGAGCAAAGCCAGCAAGCATAGTTTCTACAAACTTTTCTGTTGGACTGTTTCCCGTAGGCTCTGAAGCTGAAATAAGTATCTGGTCATACTCAGACAGCTTTTTTCGAATTGCCAAATAATCTGATGTTTGCCGAGATATACGATCAAGACGATATACAATTACTGCCCGAACCACTTTTCGGTTCTTGCGGCAAAAATCCAACATTTCTATAAGTGCTGGACGACCTTTGATGGTTTTGGCCGAACGCCCTTCTTCTCGAAATGTTTGAATGATTGATAGTCCCCGTTTACCAGCTTCCTTCGTACAAATATCAAGTTGCGTTTCTAACGAGTAGTTCTCTACCTGCTCCTCAGTTGAGACACGCAAATAAAGCACAGCCCCTTCCGTTGGCTTTGCTGAAATACTCAGCACTGATTTTTCCATAGTTATTCTCCCTTCACTACTTGGGTTAATGTTTGGTTATTAAAGATACTGCGCTCGAACGCATCCATCCAGCGCTCAATAAGATACTGAAATTCTGTGATCTTTACCTCAAGGTCTTGATCTGAGAGGTTCATAACCGAAGATCCAAGAATTCTTCTCGCCTGCGTAAGCCGTGTTTCTTCCTGTTGCCCTTGAAAGAAAGATGACAGCCCATGCTCTAGCGCCTTTGTTCTCTCTGGCGAAAAACCTTGCAGAACTTGCTTACTAACTAAAGGAGAATACTCCATCTTTTCTCTACTTAATGGAGATGGCGACATTTTCCTTTCTGCTTCGAGTTCTAGTAATAGTTGGGGGCTCATAGTATATTATGCTATCCATGTACGGATATATAATACTATCCACTAGCGGATAGTGTCAAGATTTAAAGTATGCAAAAAATACTCTCCTGAAAGGTACTTCGAACACCCCTAAAATATCCGTTCTTAAAGACTCAAACCCTCCCCTGTCACGCTTGAGCCTTTAAGACCAAACACTTTAGAGGTTGAAATAAGCAACGACATTCGATGTTTAGAAATTCACACCCTCTTCCCTAAAGAACTCAACAACACTCAGACAAACCATCCCTTGATCATCGCAAACATTCGGAATTTTGGGTGATTTTGTTACTGAAATTTGTGTTTGTCGCTTTTCTAAAGTAACTACTGTAAGATTCCGTGCCTTTGAAAGCCCCACAATATGAAGGTCGTTAGAATAGCCAGTGGCACTTGCGTAAGTTGGGAACCTATTTACAATGCTTCTCATTGAGGTCAGCTGTGCATCATCGATGTTAACAAATGCATGCGCATAGGTTTGAACCCACGCATCCACTTCTGGGTTTCCCCACTTTTTTAGCTCATCAGCAACTACTTTAGGCATAATCATCTGACCTGAAGCAATTTTTTCTTCAATAAAGCCCCAGGCACTAGCAAAAACATCTTTGCCATAGGTCTCTTCGGGCGTTAGCTTCAGAAAGCTACTAACCACATTAGTATCCAAGCAATATTTTGGGGCTAATTCAGGAAAAAGATCAATTTGTTCCGGCATGAGTAGCCCTTCCTCCAAAGAGGATCTTTCGATACCCTTCTAGATTCTTTTGAGCAACCCCTAATGCTCTGCTTACGTCCTGATAACTGATTCTGCCTTCGCCGTACGCTGAAAAAACGTCTGTTGAGTAAAGAGTACCGACGCTTTTAATCTTATTCTGATGCCAATTTCCGTGACCTGATTGGTCCACTTCACTTGCAGGGGCTTCCACTCTCTCTTCATATGCATATGTATATGCAAAATCAGTAATATAACCCAGATTCTTCAACCTAGTTAAAATCGCAAGTTTACTTATCTTAAAACACTTTGAAAGCTCAGTTACCAAAACTGAATCTGCTACATCCGTTAAATCAAACTGCCTACCATGGATAAGATCGGCCAATTCACGTTTTGACACCAAGAAAGAGGCCGCAAAATTATTACAAAATGGCTCAATTGTATTAGTGGTGCTAAGATCGCAGATACCCGTATTCTTTAACAAAATATGACATAGCTCGTGAAACAGAGAGAAAATACGCGCGTATGGAATATCTTTAGTACTCACCACGATTATCGCGTGTCTTTCACTCATCATTGAGAACGCCCGAACTTGATCGAGAGGCAGTGGCTTCTCTGAAACATATATCCCCAAAGACTGTATCTTTGCCTTCCAGTATCTTAAGGCTTCGAAATGATCCTTAATTTTCAGAACTTCTTCAAGAGAATATCCAATATGTTCACGCATCAATTCGGCGAGTCTCTCGTAGTTATTCACAGATTGCCCGTCAACAACCGGAAGGCTAAGTATTCTATTAGGATCAATATCTTCGGCAAAACTAAGAACATTCGATGCTTCTTCAAGATATACGGCCATTTCAGGACTAACATGATGTTCCTGATTGGCAACGGTACGATTATCTTGTCCAAATGCCGGAGCTGTAGGGGGCGCATCCAAAAGAAAGACTGTCCAAGGTTTATAGAAGACTTTTGCTAATTTCTCAGCGCGACTTAGGCTAATTTCCGTATTTTCGGAAATCATTTCCTCTAATTCAGCTAAAGAAATTCCAGCTTTTTCCGCGACTACATTACGTGGAATCGCTGCATACTGCGTTAGCAAGCTTTCTAGGACTTCCGCTTTTACTAGTATTTTTGGATGACTCATTGGTATTAGAATAGCACTTTAAAATGAACACTCCATAAGTACTTGTCTAGCAACAAAGAAAGACAACACATTAGTTGCATTTGTTCTTTTCTTGAACTGAACCAAAAGGTATTTGATCATTTGGTGAACATCTTGGCTGAATCCTATGGATTTCCCGAAAGGAATATCCTCGGATCCACCGGAATACCAAATACATTAACTTGAAAATGAGTATGCGGCCCCGTAGACCAGCCGGTACTGCCTCGAGTACCGATAATGTCGCCCATCTTCACCTGTTGCCCCACAACCACGCTAAGGGTATTCAGGTGGCCGTAAATCGAAGTTACATGGTGTCCGTTGTCTATTTCCACGTGCGTACCAAAACCCCAACTTAAGCTCCCTGAATAGGTCACGGTACCGGCCATAAAGGCGGCAACGGGTGTCCCCACCTGGTGGTTAGGATCAGCAATATCAATACCGGAATGGAGGGGTTGGTAGGGCGGATCGGGTGCACCAAACTCTAAGGTCACCACGCCAGATACCGGCCACATGGCAGGGCCCGTGATTGTATCAACAATTTTCCCTGTTCCTGGGTCGTGGATGTCCACACTGATGTTCTGTGGGGTAGAACCCGATCCAGTACTCGCAAGAACTGAGGAAATACTGCCAAACCCGAGCTGCGTCACCACAATAGCGAGGCCAATGGGCAGGAGCATTATGATACAAAGAGTGGCAAAAATAATCTTGATCTCTCGCTTAAATGAGAGCATCCCCGATATCACAAGCCCCCACACGTTCGGATTCATTTCTTTTCCTTTGACTTCTCTGCTGGGTCAGTCGTGATAAGGGGGTGCTCGTCTTCTGAGGCAGTGATCTTCACAATGACATGGTGCTGATCAGCGATGATCAAAGCCTCACCTCGTTCGCAGGTAAGGAGGAACTTCTGTTCGTATTCAGAGAGGTGAAACTCTTCTGCTACGTGCCGGATGGTGGTGGTGTCTTGGCGCATCAGAATACGTAAGGAAGCCTGGGAAGCAATGGCACGGCCATAAGCAGACTGTAAGAAGTCATTTGCCTGCTGGGAAATAATGGAAACTCCTAAATAGTACTTGCGAGCACGTCTGACCATTCCGGCGATAAAGCGAGCAGATTCCTCGTGTTCCAAGAGGAGCCAGGCCTCATCAATTACGAGGAGCCGCTTTTGCAATGAGCTCTTCACCTGATTCTGGACAAACTGCGCAATCACCAGGTGCATGATCTGCCTAAGAGATTCTGGCAAGTCCTTGGTATCGAATACCACCAAGCGGTTATCCAGCTCAATGTTGGTGTGGGCATCAAACACTTCCGCCAGTGATCCAGTAACGTACTTTTCTAACCGCTGACAGAGTCGTAGTTCTTTAAGCGATTTAAGAACTAAGAAAAAGTCATTGAGGGTGGGATACTGCTTACTTCCCTTTTTGGGTGAAGATCCTTTTGAGGTTACTCCGGCATACTTGTATGTTTTAAGAATCGCCTTATCCACCACTGACTTCTCCTCAGGTGAGAGTCCTTCTGCCATCAAGGAAATAATTTCCGTTAAGGATTGCACATGATCTGCAAAGGAATCGGGATCGGTAAAGGCGTTCACTGAGAGGTCAAAGGGGTTAATCTTCTCTTCTGAATGCACGGAAAGCTTGATATAGGTACCTCCAACAGACTGAGATAATTGGCGGTACTCACGCTCCGGATCAATCACAATGACTTTGGTGCCTTGCATGAGGTGGCGCAATATTTCCACTTTAGCGGTGTAACTTTTCCCGGATCCACTTTGAGCAAACAAGATACTATTGGCATTTGGCAGGCTAAAGCGGTCAAGAATCACCAATGAGCTATTTGAACGGTTAATGCCGTATAAAATACCGGTTTCTTGCACCAGCTCTGAGGAAACAAATGGAAAAGTGAGAGCAGCGCTGGAGCTATCCAAGTTTCGCTTTTGGGCTAAAACGTTTTCTCCTCGGGGCAAGATAGACTGCAACCCTTCAAGTTGCTGATACATCGCCGATTTCATATAGAACAAACGGGTAGCCAGGATATGCTCCAAAAGTTTGGTGGTTTTTTCGAGCTCAGCCACCGAATCAGCGAAAATGCAGAGGTAGAGCGATACCTGGAACAAGTTCTCCTGCCCTCGCTGAATCTTGTCCCGAAGGGCAATGGCCGATTCAAGGGGGTCGGTAAGCTCTGCCCCCACAATCTTTCCAGCTCGCTCCATCGCACGTTTAGTTGAGGTAAGCTCAGTGATCTTTCGGTTGAGCTTAGGGAGTGCCAATGTGGCTTCAATTGGCTCAATATGAAAGCTGATGTCGATGTTGTGATTGAAGTTAATCAGGTGATTAAGCCAACCGGAAGATGCTGTGTAGGGATAGCCGGAGATGAACAGGGTGCGAACGTACCGGTTATCAATCACTAAGTACGAGCGGTCTTCCTCCAGGCCGGAATACGTGATCACATCTAATTGATCCTGCTCTCCCACGTGAAACTTGAGGGTATCTTCTTTGCGCTTGCGTTCAGAGACTTGTACAGCAGATTTTGCTTTTGGTTTGGTTTTATGGGAAGTCGAGAACATGAGCACTCCTGATTAAGGCTTGGGCTAGGGGCTGTGTTTTGGCTGTTTCCGGTTGGTAGAAGCTGTAGAAGAGATCTAAGATTTCAAGACTGGAAAGCGGTCTGGCGGTCATGCCCATCTTCTCCATCCCCTTCACTAATATTTCCTGTTCGAGCATCAACTGTTCACGAATAAGCGAGAAGTCGGCAGTTTCCTTGTGATCGTATGAAACGATGAGGTAGAATCGGCGCGACAAGATCTTGTTGCCAGCAACAAGTTTGCGGATGAAAGAACTGTAGTTTTTGAGCTGGGTCTTGTACAAGCCTTCTGTTTCACTGCTTCTGGCAATGGCAAAATCCTCGAGGTAGCGCTCCACATCGAGCTCCCGAACTCTCACCAAGATCTGCACTGAGCTTGTTAAGGAATTTAGGAAGGACTGGAAGGTATCGATGATGGCATCCTGCTCATCCATACTCTGCAGCTCAAAGTTGACTGAGGATGTAGCCAATACGGTGCGATACCGGTTGCCAGGAAGTATCAGCACCCCATCCCGCACTTCTTTAATGCCAATTTGGGTACGGGCAGATCCTTTAGCTTTGGGCTTTGATTGAAACATTGATTCCTCCTTTCTCCGCTTGGGTAAAGCCGATGGTTAGTCCTTTATTTGCCAGTAATTCAGAGAGTCTGAGGTGTTCTGGGAAGGTTAACAGTGCTGGCACTTCCTCAGTTGATTCTACTTTCTTCGGAGCGTGTGCCACCTTTTCTTCCTTAGGCTCAGCTACGATGTCGCGGTGAATCATGTCAGCTTTGGTGTAGATATAGATCCGAGGACGTGCAGCAAACCTGAGGTACACAAGCAGCCAATCCATCACCACTTTGCCTTTTATTCTCAATGACAGGCCTCCAAACACCATGAACTGCAGGGCAATCAGGACAATTTTGATGGCATTCAGTTTGTCATGCTGGGGTATAACCACATAGATGGCCGAACTTGTGATGAGGGGCAGAATCAAGAGAATAATCTGCGTGAAGCTCAAATTCCCCGCAACTTTGTCTTCGACGGTGGTGATTTGTGCTGGAACAACGGTAGTTTTCATTTCCCTCCTCCGACCACTTTCGCAGCACCAGTAGCACTCATGACATTCAAGACCTGTCCACCGAATTTCTTGAACATGCCGGTTGCTTGTGAGGCTAGCACCAGCTGCATGGCGTTCGTGGTACTTTTCAGCAAAATACTGAAGAGTGCCACGCCGATGAAGATAGAAATTAAGGGGTTGGTGCCAATTTGTCCGGGAACGGTTAAGAACGCAGAGGCAAGCTGGATAATCACCACGTGGACAAAGATGCTGAAGATGGTGACTAAATAGGCCTTTGCAGAACTCACCGCGTAGCTCGTGAAACCTGGAATCAACCAGAGTAAGCACATAAAGGGTGCCATCACGGCACCGAGTGCCAAGAGCATGAGACGGGTGATGTAGAACAAGAGCAAGATTGCACCAAGCACGATGAAGATCACCATGAAAATAAGAGTAATAAGTGCCGTACCACCAGCAAGCAAGGTGGTAGGGTTAAAAGCATTGAGGATCCAGGCTTGGCCAATCCCACCTGTCGCCGAAAGCACTGCATGCACTAATACCTGACAAAGCGAGATCACCCAATCAATCAGGAATATCGAGGTATTTGCTGCAACGAACGCTAAGGCAATCCTAGGAAACAACTCCTTCAAGTTCATCTCTTCAAACCCAAAGGTGGTTGCGGACATAACGTGAAAACCGAGCAAGGCAATGCCAAGGACAAAGAGTGAGTCAACAATCCCCACGGTGATCAGCCAGAAGTCAAACACCACTGAGTTAGTGGCGAGTGAAGGAGTATTCGTGAGAAAGCTTGTGATGGCGTTCATGATCGGAGCAGTCGCCGATTGAATGATGTTCTGCAAGAATCCTGCCACGGCATCAAGTAAGATCTGCGCCAAGGACGAATCAGGTGGTGCCGGCTGTATAGGGGTTAGTCCAAGCGTGGTGCCACCCCCGGTACCGGCAGTGGTGAGAGCGCCGGTTAACAGGGACGCTATCACCCCTGCCCCAATTACCAAAACGAGCCCAATCAAGGCTCGATGAATAATTCGCTTGGCGTCTTCTAATGCAGCCGGATTGCCTGAGGAGGTCATGTAGCGATACCCACCGACAATGAGAAAGAATACGGCCGCTATTGCTGCTAAACCGATTAAGGTTGAGAGCGTATCTGAGGTATACCGTGACACCTCATCCCCTCCCGCAGCAAAAGCGACAGCCGGAAAACAGACCGCAAGAATGGATACCGAAAAAATCGAGAGGAATTTTTTCATGAGTTGAAGTTCTGGTATAGCCTACTTAAACGCCGTGGTAGCAATACCGGAGACGATGTTAGAAAGCACGAAGGCCCCAAGGACAACAGCAAGACCAACTCCGGACCATACCAGCGTTTTCTTAGACTTGTCTAAGTGCTCAGGGTTTCCAGAACTGGTGATATACCCCACACCCCCTAATACAAAAAAGCCGGCCGCGATGAGGCCGGAAAAGGTGACGAGTACCTGGATGACATTCTGGATGAAGGTTTGCACCTTGCTGATATCTCCTGAATCCGCAAGAGCAGGACTGGCCCATGCCGCAAAGAGGGCAAGTGTTACGTACGCAAGTTTCGCTTTCTCAAGAGTCTTGTGCATAATCGGGTGTCTTTCTCAGGGTGGCGTGTGCCGTTATTCCCTGTGGTTATTGGTTAGTTCGCTTAACAAACAATTTCTACGCCACTGGTCTATCACACTATTTTCATACGTGTCAAATATTTTTAGCTCTCAGAGCCATTTATAATTTTGTGTTCGGTATCTGTTTGAATCTGTTGCAGAATTACTTTTCCGAACAAAAGATTATACACACCAAAAAATATTGCTTTCGCAGCTCCTAAAAGCAAAAATAACCCTCAAGATACCAAATATGGAGAACTAAATTGCGTAGTTCTGTGCTGCAAATTTTGCTTGCTCAAGAAGCACCTGTTTTGCGTTTCCGAGAATTCCGAGTTCGTAAAACGCAAGAATAGCGAGCTTGTAGGTGGTCACATTTACCGCGCGAAGTGAGAGTGGGAATGAGTCATGAGCAAAGAGAATAGCGTTCGCCAAAATACGCCCGGTGCGCTTATTGCCATCGTTGAATGCCTGTAGGTAACTCACGTAGGTCATCGCTACCAGTGCTTTCTCAAAAATACTCTCCTTTGAGTTAATAACCTTACAGAGATTTCTTAACTCTTCTTCAAGTTTGAATTTGTTGGTAAGGGGCTGGTAGACCGAACCGGTGATGCCGACACCGCGCTCTCGAATTCCTGAATCAAAGAGTCCTTCGGCAAGGTGGTGGTGGAGTTCAATCACCGTTTGAACACTGAGTTTCTCCCTAAAAAGATCAGCATGCTCAGCTGAAAAATCAAGCGCATGTTTATGATTTAAAATCATCTGCGTCTCTTCTTTTGTTTTCCCTCGTGCTTCTATACCCTCTTTGATGAGTGTTTCTGTTTCAAGGAGAGAGTAGGTGTTTCCCTCAAACTGTGATGATTTCCAGGAGAGTTCGATCGTTATGCGTTCACGTTCACGACGAATGATATCCGGAGGTGCTGAGAGTAATTTTGCTTGGAATACGTCATGGAGCTGCTGTAACTGTCTTTCTTCGGGCTCAGAAAACAGACTGCTCTTTTGCAGGAGTTCTAGCCGAGCAAAATCGTAAGGAATAGTCTGTCGATTTTCTGCTGCAAGCAGGCTTTCTAACGTCTGTTCAGAAAGGGTAACCCCGATGACACCGCGTGGAGTAACGAGATAGTTCGTAGCGCGTGCTTCACCACTTCGCTCAACAATGCCAGCCTCCTGGAGTTCTCCCAAGTCACGCTGCAGTGTACGCTCCGTGACTTCTTGAAACAATGAGAGAGAATGGAGCTCTGCGAGCGATGCACTTCCGGTGAGGAGGGCTGCAATGATCTGCTGCTGTCGGGTAGTTAAATTCATACACAAAGTATACCACAGTATCCCGACAAAATATGTTTAAATAGCGACAAATTGTCGCGATTCACTACCTGCATTGATACGATTATCAATTTATAAGCTCTCACAAGCTCTTTACAACACTTCGCACGATGTGATACACCACGAGTATAAAAACATAACGGCAACGTTCATGCAGCTGATGAGCCCGTCGCAAACCAAAACGATGATAGCGGCAGTTACCCAGTGGGTAGTGTTTTGGTATCAGCGCTTTACCTCAGGGGGTATTCACGGCATGGAGCTCCATGCGGCGCAAATTGTAGGCGCACTTCTGACCCTCCTTGCGCTCACTAAAATTATCTCAACGACCATCCGGCTCTCGCATCAACTGCGGGAGCCGATTTGTTTTCTGGAGGTAACACCGCCAGAAACAACCCACATAGAGCCCCTTGCCACCTCAACTCTCTTTACCCTCATTGCAGGAATCTTGGGTGACCAACCATTCCTGAACCGCCTACTCCTTAAAAATCTATCGATATCCTGCGAAATCATCTCCGAGAAAGATTCTGGCATCCGCTTCATTCTCCGAGTACCCAAACATCTAGCTCCCCTCATTGAAAAAACTATTCATAGCTATAGTACAGGGCTTAAAATCAGACAGGTAGATGACTATTTCCAGGAAGAAATCGCACGAGGCATGGTGTCTAGAATACTATCTTGGAAACTAACGCGGCCGTGGCCACTACCGCTATCTGAACCAGAAAATCTTACCCATGACGATCCCTTAAGCTACCTCACCGGCAATATGTCACAGCTTGAAAATGGTGAGATGCTGGCACTCCAGTTGGTAATGAGTCCCACCAGGAAAGGGAGAAAAGTTCGGAAAATATTTCATCTGATCCAACGGAATCGGTTTGTGGAATGGATCAGGAATACCAGCACCCCAGCTGCGATTAGTGTCGCAGGACCAATCCTAGAAGGAATGATTAAACTTGCCCTCACTCCACTCATGTTTGTGGCAGGAGAGTTAACTGGAAACAAAGACATC
>CAILIB010000020.1 GCA_903834195.1 uncultured Candidatus Berkelbacteria bacterium
CGGATTACTAAATTTTACCGCGTTCCTTCAACTGGTATTACCCCACCAGTAAACACAGGTTATTTTCGAGAACTTGTAGGAACAGGAAAAAAGAATTACGCACTAAGCGTTAGCAGATTAAGCGCAAACAAAGGTCTCGACGACGTCATTCGTGCCTGCCATAGCGTTGGTATGCCTCTTATCATTGCTGGTGATGGGCGAGTTAAAAAGAACCTAGAACAAATAGCGGCTGAACTTGGTGCAAACGTAACCTTTACTGGCACTGTTAGCGAAGAACAAAAGCGAACCTTATTTGCCGAAGCCTCCTGTTTTATTTTTGCAGCTGAGGATGACTTTGGCATTGCACCCGTTGAGTCATTAGCCGCTGGCACGCCTGTCATTGGCTTTGGTCGCGGAGGTTTAACTGAGACAGTCCAACACGGGAAAAGCGGCATTCTCTACTCTGAAAAAACAGTTGAATCACTCGTTCATGCACTGAATGAATTTAAGCAAAACGGTGTACTTTGGAACGCACAGGAAATTTCAAATAGTAGTCTGAAATTTAGCGCCGAAGCATTCACTGATGCAATAAAAGCCTTTGTCTCCTCTCATGCCTAAACCTATAACATTCATGGGCGTTTCGCTCAACCTCAGCACCTCTGCCGAGGTAAGCCTTGCAATTGACCATGCAACCGAAGAAAACCTTATTCGCATTGCAACTGCGAATCCTGAATTTATCCTGGATGCCCGAGAGTACCCAGACTTCTGTACAGCTTTAGCAAACATGTCGCATGTAACTATTGATGGTACTGGCTTATTCATTGCACTGTCACTTTTTAGTAAACAGCGACCTGAACTGTATCACGGTTCTGATATGGTAACTGATTTGCTTCGCACATATCAAAAAGGTGAAAAAAAGTTCTACTTTATCGGCGACAAACCAGGAGTTGCTCAAACTGCTGCTGAAACCATTCAGAAAATGTATCCAGAAATTAGCATTGTTGGTGCTGAAGATGGCGGATGGATAGATAAAAATAACGTAAAAGTTGACCCTGAGCTTACGGAGCGAATTTTGAGTGCCGATACGGACATTCTTTTAGTAGGATACGGTGCACCAAAGCAAGAACTCTGGATACATGCAACATCGCGATTACCAATTCCTGTAATGATCGGAGTTGGTGGATCGTTCGGATTTTTTGGTACTAAAAAACGAGCCCCAACTTTTATTAAAGTCACTCATCTTGAATGGCTTTATCGAGCAATCACAGAAAAAGGTCACTGGAAACGATCATTCCGCGCGTTTGCCGTATTCGCACCGTTTTCATTCCTGTACTGGCTCTGTTCTCCACTTCGCAAGAAAACTACTTAGGACTGCCCAATTAAGGCACCAAAGAGAAATACTAGCCCTCCTCCAATTACCACCTGAAGTACTGAGAGGGAAAATTTGAGATGGAAGTAGTGATATCGAATATACGATATAAGGAGAAGTTCAATGGCAACTATGGTATAGGCAAGGTATAACGCTGAGCTTAAGTTGGGCAACAAAAAGGGGAGAGTGTGAAGAATTCCACCAAAAAATGTAGCCCCACCTGTAATAATCCCTCGGTTTACTGGATTACCTCGCCCGGTTAACTTACCATCATCCGAGAGGGCTTCAGCAAAGGCCATGCTAATACCTGCACCAACTGCAGCAGACAATCCTACTAAAAACGTCACATGACTTGAGTGTGAGGCAAATGCAGCAGCAAAAATAGGAGCTAATGTTGATACAGAGCCATCCATTAATCCATTGAGGGCTGGTTGAACTTTTTGTAATAGAAAAGCCGAATCGTGTACTTTTTTCATATGAATTTATAATACTGCCAATAAAGCGCGAGCTGTTTCCTCAGCACAGCGATCCCAAGAGAACTGATTACTTCTCTCGTGTCCTCGTGAAATTAAATCTTTTCGAACTGTTTCATCCGATTGAATAAGCATGAGGGCTCGACGCCATTCTTCAACATCATCACCCTGTACGAGAATGGCGCCATTATCAGCAATTTCAGGTAATGAACCGCTCGCTGAAACAATTACTGGGCTTCCGAGTCGAAAAGCTTCAAGCACTGACATACCAAACCCTTCTCCCATACCCGGTACAACAGTTAAACGTGAATGGAGATAGAGCCAACGCTTCTGGGCTTGTGAAATATATCCTATCAAGTGAATTCGATTTTGAACCTCTTGTGGAAGTTGTAAAATAGCGCGTCGTACTTCTTCAGCCCCATACCCATCTCGCCCTGCACAAACAAGGTGTAACTCTGGAACTTCTGCCAGAGCTTTTACAAGGGGAATAAGGTTCTTCTTTAATTCAATCCGCCCGACAAAAAAGGCAAATTGAACATTCGGCAAGGAAACTATTTCTTCTTCCTTTGCCAACGACTCAGCTAAGTACGTTACCATAATCTTTGCTGAGCTAATCCGCCAGCGATTTGTAATATCATTCTTCACGAACTCACTCGGTACTAATATGAGAGATGATCGCATTGCCACACGTGGCATAACAGCATTGAGCCTGATCTTAGCCGGAAAGGAGTAACTTTGCGGATTATCATAGTAACTCAAATCATGCACTGTCATTGCAGTTGCAACTGGGGAAAAATACGGTGGAATACCAGATGGCGTAAAAAATAGATCCGGTTTTTTCTCTCGGAGCAATTTAGTAAGTGCGCGCTGGCCCCACCCTTTAGAATACGGAGAAGTTATTGCTTCAACACCCCCCGGGAGTTCTTCACGAAATTCATGTGCCACCCAACTCACGGTAACATCATGGTTTTGCAAAATAGAGCTTATCCGAGGCAGGAGCTCATTGACATAGAGTTCTACACCGGTCGGCTGTTTTGTTCCGAAGTGTGTAGCATCGATTAGGATTGACTTTGACATGCATTTACTCTATCGTATTGGCATACGGAAGTCGACGAAAGTTGACTCCTTTTTCAGATATTAACTCAATTATATGGCACTCTCTGCATTCTTAGCAGCCATTCAGCAGATCAGCACAGAAAAGAATATTCCTGAAGAGCGGGTTATCGAAACCGTGGAAGCTGCCATTGCTGCAGCCTACCGTCGCGATTACGGCACTCCTGGTCAGAACATTCGGGTAAAGCTTAATGAAACCGGCGAAGGGTTCAAAGTTTTCCAAGTTTTTGAAGTTGTTCTTGATGAAGACACCTACGAAGAGCCAGATCGCCAAATGATGCTTCCAGAAGCAGTTGATCACAAGGAAGATGCTGCAATCGGCGATGAAATCGTTATCGAATTACCGTACCAAGACGAGTTCGGACGTATTGCTGCCCAAACTGCAAAACAAGTTATCGTACAGCGTATTCGTGAAGCTGAACGTGACATTCTCTTCGAAGAGTTCAAAGAGAAGGAGCACCGTCTTCAATCAGGTTCTGTTCAGAACGTTGAGGGTGACACCGTTATCGTAAGCCTCGGAAAAAGCAACGCAATCATGCCACCTCGTGAGCAGATTCGTAACGAATTCTACTCAGCTGGCCAACGTATACGTGTATTCGTGAAGGAAGTAAGCGAGAGCCTACGTGGTCCTCAAATTATTGTTTCTCGTTCAGACCCTCGCTTTATTCAAGAACTTTTTGCCCTTGAAGTTCCTGAAATTGAAGCTGGGACTGTTGAAGTTCGTGCAATCTCCCGCGAAGCTGGGTCACGTACAAAAATGGCAGTTTTCTCAGACAATACAGCAATTGATCCAATCGGATCGTGCGTAGGACAAGGCGGAAAACGTGTTCAAGCTGTTCTTGGAGAAATTGGTGAAGAAAAAATCGATATTATCCTCTGGGATGCTAATGCAGAGCAGTTTATTCGCAACGCACTTTCTCCAGCTAAGGTTCGCTCAATCAAAATTGATGCTGAACGAAAGCATGCAGATGTTGAAGTAGATACCGATCAGCTTTCCCTCGCTATTGGTAAAGGTGGTCAGAACGTTCGACTTGCTTCGAAACTCACTGAATACACCCTCGATATTATCCGCGATGCAGTTCCTGCAGCAGAAGTAACTGAAACAGTTGTTGAAGTTGAAGAAGTTCCTGCAGAGTAGTTAACCTTATAATCTATGGCAGCCATTTTTGGACGATTTAGTCGTCACAGTCAGGCTGTTCTCGAAGAGGCACAACGACACGCCGAACGCCTCGGCCGGCCTGTACAAACCGATATTCTACTCCTCAGTATTCTCAGTCAGCCAGGTAATCCTGCCACAGAGTTACTGAAAAGTATTGGCGCAACCTATACTCGCTTATTTGAACAGTTGCCGCCATTCTTTGACGTATCCATTCCTGGTCAAACCCAGGAAATGCACGTTGTCCTAGAAGAAAGCATTAAGCTAGCTGGCAAGTTTCGCTTCACCTTTGTTGAAGTTGAACATATTTTGTATGTGATCGCTCGGGATGAACGACTGCTTGGCAACATGCTTTTACGCAAAGCAGGTATTGATCCAAACTTAATTGTTGCCCGCCTCAGTGAGTGGCTTTTTAGTGTTTCACTTCTTGCACAACAACAAAATCAGGAACAGACCGAAAATCGCATGGAACGCGCAGCTGATCGTGTTGAAATCGAAAAGTACACCGTAGATCTTACTGAAGCTGCCGAAGACGGAGAACTTGATCCCGTTATTGGTCGCGAAAAAGAGATCGAGGAAATGATTCGAATCTTGCTGCGTCGTCGCAAAAATAACCCACTCCTTCTTGGTGAGCCAGGGGTAGGGAAGACTGCACTTGTTGATGCCTTAGCTCAACGCATTGTAAACAAAAAAGTTCCCAAAGCACTAATCGGAAAGCGCGTTCTTACGCTTGATCTCAGCCTTGTAGTTGCCGGCACCATGTACCGTGGCCAGTTTGAAGAACGTCTCAAAGCAATTGTTCAGGAAATCCAGAATCAAGGTGATTGCATTATGTTTATTGACGAAATCCATACTCTTTCAGGCACTGGGAGCGCAGAAGGTGGATTTGATGCTGCCAACATACTCAAACCAGCTTTAGCACGAGGTGAAATTAGCTTAATTGGGGCTACTACCCACGAGGAGTACCGCAAGCATATTCTCAAAGACAAGGCGCTTGATCGTCGTTTTCAAACCCTCACTGTTGATGAACCTTCATCCAGAGAAGCAGTTCTGATGCTCAAAGGAATTCGTCGTGAACTCGAAGCTCATCATCAGGTTCGCATTCCTGACGAAGTGTTAGTTTCAGCAGTAGATCTTTCTACTCGTTATATTCACGACCGATACCTACCAGACAAAGCAATTGATCTGATTGACGAGGCATCAGCTCTTCACTCTGAACCATATATCGAAAATCTAGAATTAAAGCGACTTCAAGAAGAAGTAGCTCGTATTTCTACCGAAAAAGCTGAAGCCGTTGAATCGGCTATTACTGATAGTGAATACCAGTATGCTAAATCACTGAGTGAAAAAGAAACTCAACTCATGCAACAACTTCAACAACTAAAGCGCAGCATCGTAAAAGAAAAGCGTTCGGTTGAAGTACGCATTGTTGATGTCAGTACTGTAGTTGCCGGCCGAACCGGTATTCCGCTGACCGACATCATGCAAACATTGGAACCACTTGATATTCAGCGCGTACAGCACACCTTGAACAAATTTATATTAGGTCAAGAAGAAGCTGTTGCAAGTATTAGTAAAAGCTTACTCCGCTCTCGTCTCGGACTTGCACCAGAAAAGAAACCAATCGGAAGTTTTTTGCTTGTAGGCCCAACTGGAGTTGGTAAAACTGAAACAGCTCGCATATTAGCAAAGGAAGTATTCGGCGATAGTAAGGCACTGATTAAAGTCGATATGTCTGAGTACATGGAGCGTCACACCGTAAGCAACCTGATCGGCGCCCCAGCCGGGTATGTTGGCTACGATCAAGGCGGAAGCCTAACTGAGCAGGTTCGTCGTCGCCCATATGCAGTAGTACTTTTTGATGAAGTCGAAAAAGCTCATCCAGATGTATTCAATATTTTGCTTCAAATTCTTGAAGATGGAATTCTTACCGATAATACAGGTAAGTCAGTTTCGTTCGAGCATACGTTAATTCTCATGACTTCTAATATTGGTATGCGCAGTTTCAACACTGCAGCACGTATTGGGTTTAACCATATACATGGTGACACTGATCAAGCTCAACATAGTAAAGAGCTGGACTCACATATTCAGAAGGAGCTTAAAGAATTCTTCCGTCCTGAGCTCCTTGGACGTCTATCCGGCACACTATTTTACAAACCTCTCGACAAGACTGTAGTAAAGAAGCTTATACTGCGTCATCTCACTGCACTTCGTCAGAAACTGAAAGGCAAAGGGTACAGCATTGTTACCACTCCAATGTTTATTCAGTGGATGACCGACCATTACGACCCGGATTCTGGAGCTCGTAGCATCGACAAACTATTCCTACATCAGGTTGAACCTGTACTTATTGAGGAAATCGCAACCAACAGTACTGAGAAGAGTCTTGAACTCAACATCTCCAACGATACTGTAACAATCAAACCATATGGCTGAAATTCAATCACCGCGCGGCACTCGCGACATCCTACCAGACGAACAACCGCTCTGGCAGATGGTTCGTGATACCGCAAGTTACACCGCTGAACAAATGGGATTCCGTCCCATTACCGTTCCTACCTACGAAAGCCTCTCACTTTTCCGTCGTTCTATCGGCAGTGGAACAGATGTAATGGACAAGGAGCTCTTCTTAGTTCGAGGTCCACACACAGAACCTGGAAAAGAAGAGTACGCTCTTCGTCCTGAAGGAACAGCTGGCATTGTCCGTGCTTATATTGAGCATGGCATGAGTAGCTTGCCACAACCTGTAAAGCTCTACTCAATTGTGAACAACTTCCGGTACGATCGTCCACAAAAGGGTCGGTATCGTGAGCACACTCAGATTAGTATTGAGTACCTCGGTGACTCGAGTGCTTTTGCAGATGCCTGGGTTATTTACTGCACGTACCGCTATTTAACTGAACTTGGTTTAAATAATCTTAAATTGATTATCAACACCCTAGGTACTCCCGCTGAGCGAAATACGTACGGCGAGAAAATCCAGGAAGTACTACGACCTATCATTGATAGTCTTACAGGTGACTCACAAACTCGCTTAGAAAAAAATCCACTACGAATTTTAGATAGCAAAGATGCAAATGACCAAGAGGCACTTGCATCAGTACCACCACTTCGCAGTTTCCTTGGTGAAGAAAGTTCTGCACGATACGCAGAAGTACTTGCACTACTTGACCAGTGGGAAATTCCATACGAACAAAACGACCGACTTGTACGCGGACTCGACTATTACAACCACACAGCATTTGAGTGGCTCATCCAGGGGAATGAAGGTCAGCAAAGCTCACTTGGTGGTGGTGGGCGCTATGATGGTCTTGTTGGCCAACTCGGTGGGCCTGCAACACCTGCAGTTGGTGCCGGACTTGGACTAGAACGTGTAATGGAGGCAATCCAAGCACAAGGTGGCGAAGAAGTTGAGAAAATTACACCAGACATCTTTGTTGTTGCAGCTGACGAAACCAGCAAGAAAAAGGCAATGGAAATCATCAACCTCGTTTTAAACGAAGGATGGTCTGTAGATACAGCTCTAGGAAAAGATGGCATATCATCTCAAATGAAGAGTGCAAACCGATCCGGTGCAACCATAGCTTTGATTATCGGTGAACAAGAGCTTTCCACCCAAAGTGTCCAGATGAAAATCCTCGCCACTGGTGACCAAGAAAACATTACTGAATCTGATCTAGTAGCCAAGCTTTCAGATATTCTCGGCCAAGCCTGCGATTGTGATAATTGCTCTAAATAATATTCGAAGCTTACATAATGTAGGAGCCATCTTCCGTTGTGCTGATGCAGTTGCAGCGGAGATGGTTCTTCTTGGCGGTCTTACACCTGTTCCACCTCGTGATGAGATAGAAAAAACTGCCCTGGGAGCAACTAAAACTGTGAAATGGGAATATTCAGCTAACCTTAGTACTGAGCTAAAAAAGCTCAAGTTGGATGGGTACACAGTGTACGCTCTCGAACAAACCCCATGCTCAACTTCAATTTTTGAAACTAGATTTTCTGAGAAAGTTGTACTCATTGTTGGACATGAACGAGAGGGGGTAGAGCAATCGATTCTCGATTTGTGTGATTTTCATGTTGAAATACCAATGTACGGTAAAAGTGCAAAGTCATTGAATGTAAGTACTGCAACTTCAGTTGCACTGTATGCAATAAAAAATAGCGCCACAACAAGCAGCGCCATATAGAGCCTTTTTATTACTTGGACAGGCTACGTCCAACATCCCACCCTGCAGAGTCGCTTGATTTCCTCATTGACTGAGGAAAGCGCTAACCTGGTGGCATCAGTTTTACCTCCAGGATACTGTTCAGCAACCAACCGAATCAGTATGTGAGGAATTTTTAGGTTAGTTTCGTTCTGGCAAATCATCCACGTGAAAGGAATGTGATTTTCAACTAACTCAAATGAAGCTTTAATTTCTAATTCTCTTGAACTAATTAAATTCACTAAAGCTTCAGTATCAACCCCATTTAAGTAAGTTTTAACATCGCTAACCGTGAATTCTGACAGAACCGTCTTGAGCTTTGCTACTAACCTACACATGCAGCTATGAGAACCTCTATGCGCTTTATCGCATATTTCTATCAAGCTCGCTATATCGTCTTCAGAGAAATCATTCAATTCAAGAAGCGGTAAGATTGGACCAAGGTGAGGCTGAAGTGCATTTTCCAATGATTCAAAAACTGTGCTGTTTGGCAAACTTAAACTATCTCGACTATTTCCTCGTAGCCAGGCAAGAGATTCAGCTGCACGAAGCCAATTCAGGACACAAAATAGCGAGTAAAGACTTGTATGAAGTTCATCAAAGCTCCCAAGCATAGTATATTTCAGAAAGACTGGATTGCCCTCATGTAAGCAATGTATTCCCATGAAATTTTCATATTGTTTACCTGGTGGAAGATTTCGCAATGAGTCGTTAAGAATCAAGTTCCGTGAAAGCAGTTGAACATTATCTCGTTCGGTAAGTGATAATTTGAGCACCCTAATTTTTGATGCTGAAATAGAAGCTTCACGTAAGAGTTTTGAAAAATGTTCCTGCAATTCTTCCCAACTCATTGATGCAATTTGAATTGTCAGATCTTTTGTTCTTGCACTAGGATTCAGTAGCCGGATTATCCGGGGCATATTTTTAGAGTTCATGAGTAATCAATAGCACAGAAATCTGATAGTAGCAAAGGATATTACTCACACTGTCGCACTCTAAAGCCACATATCGTACAATAGTATAGGACGACACATAACCTACTCACATGAAAATCACGTTTTGCGGGGCGAACCGCGAAGTAACCGGCTCCTGTTATCACATTGAAACAAGTCGCGGTAATATTGTACTTGATTGCGGAATGTTTCAAGGCGGGAAGTACGCCGAAGATAAGAACGCACAGAATTTTCCTTTTGATCCAACTGGCGTTGACGCAGTCGTAGTTACACACGCTCACTTCGATCACGTAGGACGACTCCCAAAGCTCTATAAAGACGGTTTCCGCGGTAAACTCTGGGGTACTGCACCTACCAGCGAACTTACCATGATTAACTTACGTGATGCTGTTCACTTAGTTGAAGAAGAAGCCGAACGTCACAACCACGCACCACTCTTTACTCCAGATGATGTCACTCCTTTGGAAGATGCTTGGAAAGTAATCCCGTACCACCAAGAAACCGAGATCATTCCAGGAGTGCGCATATTCTTAACTGACGCTGGACATATTCTTGGATCAGCTTCAGTAAAAGTTGTTGCTGATGGTGAAAGTGTCGTTTTTTCAGGCGATCTCGGTAATACGCCAGTACCTCTTCTGCGCAACGCAGAGTGCCTGTACGGTGCAGATGCAGTAATTATCGAGTCAACCTACGGCAACCGTGTTCACGAGGGTGGTGATCAACGTACAGAATTCCTCCGTCAAGCCATTCTCGACACTGTCAAAAATAAAGGCGTTCTAATAGTTCCTGCCTTTGCACTCGAGCGAACTCAGGAATTACTGTACGAACTTAACTTTCTTCACTCAACAGGAAAAATTCCAAATCTACCTATCTTCCTTGATAGCCCACTTGCAATTGCTGCTACTGAAGTATTTCGACAGAACGTTGATTTCTTTAACCCAGAAGCAAAGCAAGACCTGCTTAAATACGGTGATCTCTTTAGTTTCCCAGGTTTGCGCTACACAGTAAGCAGTGATGAATCCAAGCACATCTTGAATGTTCCTGGTCCAAAAGTAGTTATTGCCGGCTCAGGAATGATGAATGGTGGGCGTATCCTACACCACCTCATGAATTACCTTGAGCAATCAAATACCACGGTTCTTATTATTGGGTATCAGGTTGAATGTAGCCTTGGTCGCCGACTGCACGATGGCGAGCGAGAAGTTCACATCTATGGCCACCCAATTCATACCAAAGCCGATATACGATCCTGTGGTGCATTCTCAGGTCATGCAGACTATCCACGCCTCATGCACTGGATGCATTGTTTCGCCGAAAAACCACCAAAACGTGTATTTGTAACCCACGGTGAACTAAATTCAGCCCTCTCATTCTCTCAATCAGTCGAGGACGAACTTTCAATTAGTTCAGGCGTGCCTGAGTATGCTGAACGTGTCGACATTTCTACTCTCAATGCCGCTTCCTAAGCCTTTTGTTCCCGTTATACCTATTTGTCCGTATTTTTTTGAGTGCGGTGGATGTGATTCGCAAGATGTTGCATACGCTGATCAAATATCATTCAAAGAAGAGTCATTAAAGGGGTTATTCGGCCCATTGGGAAACTCATTTCCTTGGAAGCCCTTTTTAGCGTCAACTGAAAAGTACCCGAAATTTTACAGAAACAAGATACGTTTCAGCTTTGTCGAACACGATGGTGTTATTTACCCTTCACGACATCGCAAAGGTGATGAAAAGGCAGATATACCCGTCGAGCAATGCTTTTTGCAGTCTGAAATCTGTAATTCACTTATTCGTTTTACCGCCAGCTTTGCAACCACACATAACTGGAGTCTCTATAACCCACTCACTGGCACCGGTTGGTTGAAACACATGCTTGTTCGGGAAGGAAAAAACACTGGTGAAGTTCTTGTCTGCCTTGTGACCGACACAGCACCAATCCCTGGAGGTACAGAATGGGTGTCACTATTAACTAAGCAATTCCCAAACGTAGTAAGTGTGCACCACACAACTACTAATGGAAAAAGTAGCAGTGAACTTACTACTAAAAAGCTGTTCGGTACTGATGGAATTCGAGAGAAGGTAGGTGATTACATTTTCTTCATCTCTCCTCACGCATTCTTCCAGACGAACAGTCGTATGATTGAGGTTCTATATACAACAATCCGTGATACAGTTCAGGAAAATGGTGCCAAGCATGTATGGGACTTATACGCAGGCTCATCAACTATTGGCATTTTTGTGAGTCAGGTCGCCAATAAAGTTACCTGCATTGAAAGTAATCCTGCCAATATTTCAGATGCTGAGCTAAATATCTCAAATAATTCAATCAAAAATGTCCATATGGTTGGGGGAACTGTAGAAAAAGTACTCACAAGTGCATTTATCAAAGAAGAGGGGACACCAGATCTAATAATAGTAGACCCACCTCGTGCCGGCTTATCAGAACATATTAAGCAGTTACTCCCAAACATCGGGCCACATTCACTCATCTATGTTTCATGTAACCCCTATACATGTGCTCGCGACTGCCAAGAACTCGTTCGTAAAGGATATGCTATACAATCTGTCCGTGGAATCGATATGTACCCACACACACTTCACTGTGAAATGATTGTCGAGTTGAAAAAATAGCTATAGTAATTCATTACACAGCATGTTCGGTATGCAACTGTTGACAGTATCGTATTTTGTTCGGTATCCTATGTCTAAACAGACGTAAGCAAGCCACATGGAACAACCACTCACAAAGCGACAAGCCCAAATACTGGCATACATCACTGAGTTTATTGATCGACACAATTATGCTCCAAGCTATCGTGAAATTGGACAGCATTTTGGCCTGACGTCTACTGCTACTATTGCTGAACACATTGAGTCACTTAAGGCTAAGGGGTATTTATCACACGAAGAAAACCTTGCACGATCAATTCAAGTAACTCCAGCACAAATTGAAGAGTCTTTTGTAAGCATTCCAATGCTCGGTACTATTGCAGCCGGAAAGCCAATCGAAGCAGTTGCCACAAATGAAACAATCGATATCCCACGTGACATGATGGGCAATAACGTCTATGCCCTTAAAGTCAAAGGTGAATCAATGATTGAAGACGGCATTCTTAGTGGCGACTACGTAATTATTGAACAAAGTCGCGTAGCAAAAAATGGAGACATCGTTGTTGCACTTGTAGATAATGATAGTGTTACATTAAAGCGCTTCTATAAGGAAAAAGACTACGTCAGACTTCAGCCTGCAAACTCCACGATGAACCCTATTTTCTTAAAGAAAGTTGCTATTCAAGGCAAAGTTCGTGGTCTTATTCGCAAATTCATTTGACGGTTATCAGGTAAGCCTCGTACAATAGAGGCATGCTAGATATCGTTTACAAGAAAGTTTCTACAAATTCAGATCCTGTAGATACTCTTGTTTCAGGTAATGAAACCCAAGTAATCACAAAAACACTCCCACCACTGCGGGAGCCTTCTTGGTTAGAAAAAACTACAACCTTCTTTAATCACGCTGGCGGTTACATAGAAGAGAAAATCTCGAACAGTACCAAGCCTACAAATCTTCAAATTGGTCCAAAGAAAAAAGTAAAGAGTAAGCGACCTCAAGCTAACCAACAGCTGAAGCAAGCCAAAAAAGAACAGATCAAGGAACTTCGCAGTGCGAAAGTTGAAGTAGTAAAGAAGAAGCTCTCAACGACACACGGAAAAATGCTTGTGGTCCATTCTCTTCTGATTGTAGCCCTTGGAGCATATGCATTACACCTTAAACCAATTCAACAGGTTACCGAAAAGGCAGATGCAAATGCTAATACATCTGACACAATTACACGTCGATACCTACCTTCAATAAAAGATATTACTTCACAACCATTTAGTGAAGTTAACGCCACTCTTCCTCGACAATCCCTGGGATTGTACCGCTGGGTTACTCCATGGGGCATCCAGAGCAGTACTGACACTACTAATGACCAATCACAATATGCAGGTCAATCAGCATTCTGGTTAACAGTTAGTGGAAATGGAAGCACAGTTGTTCCCAAAGCTGATTGGTCAAGCTGGGACACTTTTCAAAAAACGTCAGCCCTCACATACCTTTCTGTAAGTGGTAATCCAGATATTATTAGCAATGTTCTCATTGATCCTAATATTCAGCAGGCTCATATTACTGCTCTACTGAACACCGTAAAGGATCACAACTTTGTAGGTATTGATATTGATTACGAAGGCCTTGGCAGTATAAATAAAGATCTATTTACATCGTTTATCAAAACACTTACTGCTGCATTTCACGCTGAAAACAAAAAGGTTGCAGTTACGCTTGAAGCACGCATAGCAAATCAGGTACCTATGGATTGGCACTCACTCGGAAGCATCGCTGATGAAATTCGTGTAATGGCGTACGATTACCACTCTCGAAATACTGGTACACCTGGTCCAGTAGCACCACTTGGATGGGTTCAAGAAGTTACAGCCTATGCAGTTAGCCAGATACCAGCGCAAAAAGTAATTATCGGACTTGGTAATTACGGCTACGATTGGCAACAGCCAGGAAGCGACTCTAGTTCCTGGAGTGGTATTGGAGTTAGTGCTGATAAAGCAGTAGCACTCGCTACAGAGCGTCAAACAAGCATTATTCGCATGACAGGAATTGATGATAACGGGTATGATATAGGAAGCATTCCTAGCTTTGTGTACACCGATACAAGTAATGTACAACACTCAGTATGGTATGAAGATGCACAATCCCTTCAAGAAAAGATTAACGTAGTTAGTCAGTATCCAGTAAAAGGGGTGATATTCTGGTCAATTGGACTTGGAAACCCAGATTTAACAGACACAACGGGCAATTAAAGGAGAGAAAATGGCAAAAAAAGCACTTGATAGCATATCAAAAGGCGCGAACACTGAAGGTGAAGCTACTGAACCGGTAGTTGAAACCATTACACCTCACACCGAACCCAGCAATGAGCCTATACCAACAGCTACTGAACAAGCTGCGCCTGTTCCTGCTGCAAGTTTGGAGTCAACTGCATCAGCTGCCACAGCTATTCCTGTTGCAACAACGCCTAGCACTTCAGATGCTAATGGAATTCCTGTTGCTACTCCAACTGCATCAACTACACCTCCGGGCACAGCAACGCCGCCAAACGAGTTTGAAAGTCTTTTCCCAGAACCCGGCACTGCCTTAAGTGCACCTCCAAGTTGGGTATGGTGGGTAGTTCTGCTTGTTGTTTCACTTATTATTGGTGGAGTAGGCTACGCAATTGCTAAAAACAAGATAAATACCTGGCTTGCTGTCGCAACACCATCACCAACTGCGTTAGTTAGCCAAAGCCCTACAGTCTCTCCGACAACAAAGACTACAGCTACTCCGAGTCCTACTCCAACACCAACAAGCACCCCTACAGCAACTGCAACTCCAAATAGCTTAATTACTATCAGGGTTCTCAACGGAACTACTCAGTCTGGTCTTGCCTCAACAGTGAAGACAATGCTTACAAAAGCAGGTTTTACGGTTCGCACCATAGGTAACGCAGCAACCCAGAATTATACTGCGACAATGATTTACTACCAAACAGGCAAATTAGACGCTGCAAAGGCCGTTCAGAACGCTCTGACGGGCTATACAGCCACACTTCAAGAGTCTGCACAGGCGAATCCAGATAACGTACTGGTAATTCTAGGTAAGAAGTAAATGAAAAAAAGTGGTTGGTACCGTAATTTAAGTACCACACAACGTCGAAAACTGCTTGGGACTGTAATTGGTTCTGTTCTTCTTATTACACTGGGAGCTATTGGTTTCCTGACGAAAAGCTCTCCTGATAGCGGATCATCTTGTATTTTGTGCTTAAATTCCACAGCAACACCTACCGCAACTGCAACAGTTATTCCCACAGCAACACCAGCCCCTCTTGTAAGTCGATCGCTTGACGGCGTTTTAGTTCCCCAAGATAAAGCTTCAATTCGCCCTTTGGCAGTTATGATTGAAAATCACCCAGATGCTCGTCCACAAAGTGGCCTTTCAAGTGCCAATTTAGTGTACGAAGCCATTGCTGAAGGTGGGATTACTCGGTTCATGGCAGTTTTTGCCGACCCAAGCGTAGCAGTTCGCGTAGGACCTGTTCGAAGTGCTCGGACGTATTTTCTCGACTTTGCAACCGAACTAAATGCATATTACGCCCACGTGGGTGGAAACATTGATGCACTTGATCAGATCAAGCAGCAGGGTGGCGTAGGGAACTTAGACCAATTTAGTGTTGGTGCGCCAGTATACGGACGCGATAGCAGCCGCAAGGTAGCCATTGAACACACCATGTATTCTTCTACCGATAAGTTATGGAACTACGCACAGACAAAAGACATGACGCCGTTTACAAGTTCATATACACCGTGGAAGTTTATTGATAGTGCACTTCCAGGTGCGCATCCAGCTACCGAGCCAGTTGTAAGTATTAATTTCTCAACTGCATCATACAAGGTTACATGGACGTATGATGGAACACACAATATTTACCTCAGAAACCTCGCTGGAGCAGCACATATCGACGCAAATACTAATACCCAAATTAGTGCAAGTAATATTGTTCTTGAAACAGTAAATCACACACATATCACAACCCGAATGGGTGAGGATGGCTGGCGATTCCAATTAACTGGATCAGGTACAGGGGTCCTAATACAAAATGGATCCGCCCGACCAATCTCCTGGAAGAAGAGTGGTACTGGACGGACCATTTATAGTAATTCAGATGGAACAGAAGTAAGTTTTGTGCGCGGCACTACCTGGGTTGAACTAGTTCATCCAGAAACCGCAGTGAGCTACTAAAACTTCGACCAACAGTGCCTTGAGGCGTTCCATGCATCTATCCCGCCTTGGGATATTTTCCATGCAGCAGCCTCGGCATTTGCTGTAGCGTCCCAAATTGAACGACCAGCTTGACCTGCAGGGGTTGCGCGGAAAGTTGAAGGCATAAACTGGAACAACCCAGAAGCTGACGAACCACTTTTATTGCGATCACTTGGGTCATACCCAGATTCACAATAGGCAATGTGGATTAAGAGGTCAGCGTCAACGCCATACTCAGCAGCAGCATTACGAATGATATTCTTAATATCTTCCTCGCCTGGAATGCTAGATTGAGTATTTTGGGCACTCTGAGCAGCTACAGCGGCAAGCTGAGCTTGACGATCCTGCTCAATTTGAGCGGCAGCTGCATCTTTTTCAGCCTGCACACGAGCAGCCTCAGCTGCGGCAGCATCTGCATTTTGTTGAGCAATAACAGCATCAGCCTGCTCGGTGGCAAGACTTTTACCAATTGCGACGGGTTGAAGCGCAGGCGATGAAATCAGAATTGATTTCTCATCATCCTTGCTGAAGGTGAGCGCACCAACCACAGAAGTGGAGATGCGCACCTGTCTCGGAATGGGGCCGGAATCATCAGAAGCAGCCTGCACAGGTGAAACCAGTGTAGCTAATGGAATAGGACCGAGCGCAATTCGTGCCGCAACAAGCCCTAAAGCCAGTCTTTGTGATGAACGCCAGTTGATTTTCGGCTGTGAAGCACGCAACTGACTTATCCGATATTTAGCAAGAATTGAAGTTCTTGCTGCCCCCCGTTTAATACGAGTTAAAATCATACGAGGAATACTTTACCATTCTAAGCCTATTATGTCAATTCCATAGACGAATAATGATTATTCTTCATCAGTAATTCATTAGTTTGTAATGAATATTTTTAAACACCAAATGTGGTATAGTTTAGCCATGCGCGACAACAAATGGCTGGCAGATTTACTCTTCCGACTGCACGCTGAATACTACGCCGATGTACCAATCATGAACCTGGTTTTGGTTCGTTTTGCACGCGCGAGCAAAACACGATTAGGCAGTATTATTGCCCGACCACGCAAAGGCCATAAAGAAATGGTAACCACCATTACAATAAATGAGCTTTTTCGAAATGAGGAAGAAGTCCCTGAATATGTAATCATAGCAACGTTGCTGCACGAGTTTGCCCACTACGCACACGGATTTCACTCACCACTTCCACAAAAATACAGATACCCCCATCGTGGTGGCATCGTAAATAAAGAAATTAGAGCAAGAGGCGGGGGAGAAATCCTCAAACAACAGGAGTCCTGGATAAAAAACTCATACAAACCGTTCTTACGAAGTAAACGACTCATATGACACCACCAAGCATTTTCACCAAAATTATTAACCGAGAAGTTCCTGCTGATATTCTTTTTGAGAATGAACGCATAATAGTCATCAAGGATATTAAGGCAGATGCACCGATTCACTATCTTGGCATTACAAAGCATCCCTACCTTAACCTCGACGATTTACTCACATCAAGTAATCAAGAAAAAGAGTTACTTTGGGAACTATTTACCACACTCGCATCTCTTGCAGATCAAGCCGGAATTAAAGAAAGTGGGTATCGCATAATTACAAATAACGGACCCGACGCACGACAAGTTGTACCCCACCTTCACATACATTTACTCGGTGGAGAACCCCTAAACATTCAAGATCACCCACAAGCTTGATTTTTCCTAAGTCTTTAGGTAGAATCAGCCCTGTACTAAATTAATGATTCTCCTGGAATGATCGTTACTCGCAAAGAAAAAGAAACAAACCAGCAGGTGCTTCGTCGTTTCAATCGCCTTATGCAGCAGGATGTTAAGCTGAAGAAGGTTCGAGACAAGAAGAACTTCGCTAAAGAGCCAAACCGTTTCGCTCGCCTTCAGAGCGCCCTGCGTAAAGCGCAGTTGCGTGACGAAAAGCAGTGGTACTAACCGCTCTGGTTTTTATACACAAGTAATAAGGCAGACAATGGCACTACAGGAAACCCTGACCGCCGACCTCAAAACTGCCATGCTCAGCCGAGACACTCAAACTGTCTCGGTTTTGCGTATGCTGCAGTCTACGCTCAAATATAGCCAAATTGAGGCCGGAAAAGCACTCACAGACGAAGAAATCGTTATACTTATTCGAAAAGAAGTTAAAAAGCGTAACGAATCAGCAGCTGCGTACAAAAATGCTCAACAGACTGAGCGAGCTGATGCCGAACTTGCTGAATCAGAGATACTAAAGAAATATTTACCTGCAAGCATTGATCCAGCTATCATTCGCACCTTTTTAGAGAGCGAGGCTAAGGCTTTTGGTCAACTAGAACCAAAGCATAAAGGCGATCTTATTAAAGCTGCAATGCAAAAGTTTGCTGGTCAAACTGACGGCAAAACTGTATCAGATATTGTTAATAGCCTGTTTTAACGTGCCTGTTCATTTTCTTGCGTCTCCTGAAGATATCGTAGAAATAGGGGAGAACGACCTCATTTCACTTTCAAATTCGTATGATGCACTTTTCCCTGGCGAGTCTTTTGCCTGCGATCTTACACTCATAAGCCTCGAAGAAATCCAAAACCTCAACCGAGATCACCGTAATATCGACACACCTACTGATGTTCTCAGTTTTCCAACATTCTCAGATCAAGTTGAACTACATACCGCAGCTAAAGATCATGAAGTTCTCCTAGGCTCAGTTGTAATTGCGCGCGAAAAGGCCATTGAATACGGCGAAACACTCATACAACTCACTCATCATGGGCTCCTACACCTGATGGGGGAGGACCACGAGACTAATTTGACTCGCTGGCAAGCCCAAGAAGAGCGTATACTAGTAGAGTTAGCTAAATCACACATTACATTCCCAGCAGTTACCGTATGACACAGTTTAACTACCGCAAATTCTTCCGCAGTTTTAAATACGCCATCCGTGGACTTGTCCGCCTTATTGAAACTGAACAAAATGCACGTGTGCATTTAATGGCCAGTGTCCTCCTCGGAATTGCATCAGTAGCATTCAAGCTGTCACATACCGAAGTTGCAGTACTTTTCTTCGCTGTAGTACTCGTATTTGCAGTTGAAATTATTAACACAGCAATAGAAAAACTACTTGATGTTGTGCATCCTGAGAGTCATTCTCAAATAGCCTTTGTAAAAGATGCCCTTGCTGGATCTGTACTAATTGCAGCTACCATTGCCCTGGCAGTAGCCTTTTTCATATTCTACCCCCACGTACGCGACCTATTTTAGGTCTTTTATCTGCCAAATAACCTTGTAAGGGCCGGAAAAGGTCCGTATACTACGTTTATATGAGTCAAAGAAACGTTATTGTCGGTATCGATGTAGGCAGCACTAAAATTGCTACTACTATTGGTCACATGCAGGAGAATGGTATCGATATCATTGGAGTTGGCTATGCCGCATCCAATGGACTTCGAAAGGGAATGGTTGTTGATATTGAAGAAACAGTATCTTCTATCTCAGCCTCACTTGAAGAAGCTGAGCGCATGAGCGGACTACCAGTTACAGAAGCTGTGGTATCCATTGGTGGAATCCACATCCAATCTTCAGCTTCAAAAGGTGTAATTGCTGTTTCAAGCCCAAATGGAGAAATTACAGATAACGATGTACTTCGGGTACTCGACGCTGCACGCGCAGTAAGTGTCCCACCTAACCGTGAAATCCTTCACGCTCTCCCACGCAGTTACGCAATTGATGGACAATCTGGTATTAAAGACCCATTAGCCATGACTGGTATCCGCTTAGAGGTTGATACTCAGGTGATCAGTGGAGCAACCGCTCCAATTAAGAACTTGAATAAGTGCTTAGCTCAGGCAGGTGTAAATGTTACTGAAATGGTATTTACTCCACTTGCAGCAGCACGAGCAGTTCTTTCAAAGCGACAACGCGAAATTGGTGTATGTATCTTAGATATCGGTGGAAGCACAACGAGCTTCGCTATATTTGAAGAAGGTGACGTACTTCATGCAGGAGTACTCCCAATTGGCGCCGCACACATTACAAACGATATTGCGATCGGACTTCGCACTTCTATTGATAATGCTGAAATTATCAAAGTTAAACACGGTTCAGCCCTTCCTGAAAAAATTGATCCAGACGTTGAAATTGATCTTGCAAAAATTGATAAGCATGAAGAAGGCAAAATTAACCGCAAATACGTAGCTGAGATCATCGAAGCCCGTATGCACGAGATTCTTACCATGGTCCGCGATGAACTTCGTAAAGTAGGCCGAGAAGGTACATTGCCTGCCGGAATTATCCTTACCGGAGGAGGTGCAAAACTGGACGGCATTGTGGAAATGGCCAAACATGTTCTCAAATTGCCTGTACAGGTTGGGCAACTCACACATGATGTCTCCGGTATGGTTGACAACATATCCGACCCTCTGTATGCTTCAAGTGTCGGATTGATGCTTTGGGGTATGGAAGCTACAAATGCTTCCTCAAGCCACAAACGCTCACATTCTAATGCCTTGGGGGGAGCATTGGATCGCGCAAAAACCTTGTTCAAGAATATCCTGCCGTAATACTATTTAATCTCTCCCCATGATGAATCGAAGTTCCGGGGCACGCACTCAGTTCACTCCTCAACATAACCCAGCTGGTCCAGATGGATACGCTGTTATTCGTGTTGTTGGCGTAGGCGGCGGAGGCTCAAACACAGTTCAACGAATGATAAACTCCAAAATGCGTGGAGTTGAATTTGTTGCAATTAATACCGATGCACAGGCTCTCTCTAATAATGACGCCTCGGTAAAAATTCAAATTGGTAAGGAAACCACGCGCGGTCTTGGTTCAGGAGCTGATCCTGAAGTTGGACGCCGTTCTGCTGAAGAGAATAAAGAAGAGATCTACGAAACCCTTAAAGGTTCCGACATGGTTTTCATTACCTGTGGTATGGGTGGTGGAACTGGTACAGGTGCATCTCCATTTGTTGCTTCAATTGCTAAAGAACTTGGTGCACTTACAGTAGGTGTTGTTACAAAACCGTTCGCTTTCGAAGGTCAACGCCGTCGTAAGGTTGCTGATTTAGGTATTCAGGATCTTAAAGAAAACGTAGACACTCTCATTACAATTCCAAACGATCGTCTACTCCAAGTTATCGATAAGAAAACTTCTTTATTCGATGCCTTCGGCGTAGTTGATGATGTACTTCGCCAAGGTGTACAAGGTATTTCAGATCTTATCACTTTGCCTGGTATCATTAACCTCGACTTTGCTGACGTTAAAGCCATCATGCAAGATGCAGGTTCAGCACTTATGGGAATCGGCCGCTCTTCTGGTGACAACCGCGCAATCGAGGCTGCTCGCTCAGCAATTGATAGCCCACTCTTGGAACTGTCTATCGATGGTGCCAAAGGTATTCTGTTCTCTATTGCTGGTGGAACTGACCTTGGTATGTACGAAATTGATGAAGCTGCTAAAGCAATTACCGAAGCCGCTGACGCAGATGCAAATATTATCTTCGGTACCATTATCGATGAAGCCATGCAGGGCGAAGTTAAAATCACAGTTGTTGCAACTGGATTTGAACAAGAAACCAATAAGCAACAAGGTCGTCGCTTCGTTATTGGTGGTAACACTATGGGAATGCCAATGCAGCGCCCAAACACTCCAGAATACGGCCAACCAAGCACTCCACAGCAAGATCAGAACCAATACGCTCCTCAACCACAGCAAGCGCCTGTACAGCCTCAGTACGCTTCTCCGTATGACCCAGCTCCTGTACGCCCTGATTTTAATCAGCAACCTCAACCACTTCCGCGCTACCACACAGAGGCACCTCAACAGCGTCAACCTGAACCTCAGGGTGATGAAGAAGAACTTGAAGTTCCAACCTTCATTCGACGCAAACTTAAGTAATATACTTCAAATTAACCGGCTTCGGCCGGTTTTTTTGTGTCCTGCCCGTAGACAAAACCACAACATGTAGTAATTGAATGCTTCCCAAGCAGATAATTTCCCTATCAATAGTCGAGGTATATAGGGGAGCAAGATGTAGTGGTAGTACAATATGTATATCTACCATATGTAGTAGAAATACGATGATTTGCCCCAAATGCAAGCACACAGAGAGTCAAGTAGTTGATTCTCGAGATGCACAAGAAGGTGTGCGTCGCCGTCGCGAGTGCCTGGGCTGCCGCTTCAGATACACCACGTACGAACGCATTGAAAACCCAACAATTGTAGTTACAAAGAAAGACGGGAGCAAGGAGCGTTTCAACAGCGAAAAAGTTCGCAAAGGAGTTGCAACTGCCTGCAAAAACCGTCCAGTTTCAGACATACAAATCGACGACGTAGTTAGTGAAGTGGAACACTTAGTCTACTTCTCTGGCCGCGAAGAGATCACATCTCATGAAATAGGTGACTACGTTCGAGCATGCTTACAAAAACTAGACGAGGTCGCATACGTACGCTTCGTTTCGGTATACCAAGCCTTCTCAGATATCGATGAATTCACCAAAACAATTAACACCCTTAGTTAATCTTCAGTCATGCCAACCAGTTCTACTCCATTAGTTCATCGTTTTTTCACTACGCCTGATGTCGAACCATTCGACATGGTTGACTGGGAAAAGCGCAATTCAAAAATTATCAATGAAAAAGGAACCACCATCTTTGAACTAAAAGATGCTGAGATTCCAGCAGAGTGGACTCAACTTGCCACTGATATTGTAGTTTCAAAGTACTTCCGCAAAGCAGGTGTACCAGAAACCGGTAATGAAGTAAGTGTTCGTCAAGTTATCTACCGCATTGCGCGCAGTATTCGTGAAGCTGGTGAGTCATTCGGCAACTACTTTACGAGCAAGGAAGAAGCCGACGCATTTGAAAAGGAACTTACGTATATCCTTGTTACTCAACGCGGCGCATTTAACTCACCAGTATGGTTTAATTGTGGCCTCTATCAACGGTATGGTATTGAGGGAACTCACGGCAACTGGTACTGGGATTTCGACAACAACAAGATTAATCAGCTCGAACACAACTACGTGCGCCCACAGTGTTCTGCCTGTTTCATTCAGGGTGTGAGTGATGACCTTATGGACATGTTCGACCTCTTAAAAGCTGAGGCGACACTGTTTAAATACGGATCTGGAACTGGTACCAATTTCTCGAATATCCGTGGACGTGGCGAAATGCTATCCGGCGGAGGAAGCTCCTCTGGACTACTCTCATTCTTGAAAGTATTTGATGCAGCTGCTGGATCTATTAAGTCAGGTGGAACAACACGTCGTGCCGCCAAGATGGTTTGTCTCGACATCGATCACCCAGAAATTATGGATTTCATTAACTGGAAAGTTACTGAAGAAAAAAAAGTAGCAGCACTGGTTGCTGGAGGATATAGCTCAGATTTCAATGGTGATGCATACGGTACAGTAACTGCGCAAAACTCCAACAACTCAGTACGCGTTACTGACGAGTTCATGAAAGCTGTTGCTGAAGATGGCACTTGGAACACAATAGCCCGTACAACAGGTGGAGTAATGAGCACACTACGTGCTCGAGAAATCTGGGATGCTCTTGGTAAGGCTGCCTGGCAATGTGCCGACCCTGGCGTGCAGTACGATACAACAGTGAACGACTGGCATACGTGTTCGAACACAGATCGCATCAATGCGTCTAACCCATGTTCCGAGTACATGTTCTTGGACAACTCAGCATGTAACTTAGCATCAATTAACTTAATTAAGTTTCTTGATGATGAGGGACACTTTGACATCGAAGCGTACCGTCAAGCGATTCGCATTCTCTTTGTAGCTCAAGATATTCTGGTTGACTTCTCTTCCTACCCAACCAAGATGATTGGCCAAAACAGTCACGATTACCGTCCTCTCGGTCTTGGCTACGCCAATATTGGAACACTTCTCATGTGTAAGGGAATTGCCTACGATAGCCCAGAGGCATTTGCAATCACAGGTGCACTAACTGCAATTCTAACCGGACATGCCTACGTAGTATCTTCAGAAATGGCAGCCCTTAAGGGACCATTCAACGGCTACGCCAAAAATAAGCAGCCAATGATCCGGGTCATGAAGAAGCACCGTGATGCTTCGTATCAAATTAGCGAAGAATTCTGCCCTGAGAACCTTCTTCTTGCTGCTCAGGAAGACTGGGAAGAAGCTGTCCGTCTTGGTGAAATCAACGGCTACCGAAACGCGCAAGCCACAGTTATTGCTCCTACTGGAACCATTGGTCTTCTCATGGACTGTGATACAACTTCAATCGAACCTGACTTTGCGCTTGTGAAGTTCAAGAAGCTTGCAGGAGGTGGACACTTCAAGATTGTGAACCAATCTGTTCCAACCGCGCTCGCGAACCTCGGGTACAGCCAGAAGGAAATTGACGATATTATTACCTACGCCGTTGGTACTGGATCACTTTCAGATGCTCCATTTATCAACCGTGATTCACTCATGGCACGTGGTATTACATCAGAAGATATCGCTAAAGTTGAGAAGCTTCTCCCAAGCACATTTGAACTTGCTCATACCTTCAACGGAATGAATATCAGCGAAGCAAGTCTCGTTGGTGCAGATTTGCCAGCAGATTCATTCAGCAATCCTTCATTCGACTTCCTTAAAGCGATCGGCTTTACTGCGAAAGAAATTGAAGAAGCAAACAAATTTGTCTGTGGAATGATGACAGTAGAAGGTGCACCTCATTTGAAAGAGGAGCACTTACCAATCTTCGATTGTGCCAACAAATGCGGAAAGTACGGCACTCGCTTCATCGAACCTATGGGACACGTTCGCATTATGGCAGCTGCCCAGCCATTTATCTCTGGTGCTATCTCAAAAACTGTAAACCTACCAAACGAGGCTACAGTTGATGAAATCAAGGACATCTACCTACAAGGTTGGAAACTTGGACTAAAGGCCATCGCCATGTACCGCGACGGTTCTAAGCTTTCACAGCCACTGAATAGCGCGGGGACTAAAGACAAAGACGCTGACAAGAACGAAGAGGTGAAAGAAGTTGGAATTAAGCCAGCTGCAGAAATTGCATCTGCACCAGTGGGAGTTCGTCGACGTCTCGCAGATGAACGTGAATCTGTAACTCACAAGTTCTCAATTGCTGGTCATGAAGGCTTCATTACTGTTGGACTGTATGAAGACGGCACACCAGGCGAAATCTTCATCCGCATGTCCAAGATGGGAAGCGTACTTGCAGGTCTCATGGACTCATTCGCAATTTCAATCTCAATTGGTCTACAGTACCAAGTTCCGCTCGAAGTACTTGTGAACAAGTTCAGTCACGTGCGTTTCGAACCTTCCGGAATGACTACTAATCCAAACATTCGAATCGCTAAGTCAATCGTTGATTACGTATTCCGATGGATGGGAATGAAGTTCCTCGACCTCGATTCTCAACTGCAAATCGGCTACAACAACATGCCAAAAGCAATGGAGTCTGAAGTTGACGATATCACTGGCTCCTCAGCTACACTCACCATTGGTGTAGACACGATCAAAGAGAAGGTTACTCCGGTAACTGTACCTACAGCAGTTAATCAGACCATCCGACTTGAGATTCAAAATGAGAAAGTGACCGAAACAACAAAGAAGAAATTCAGTTTCGATGCTACAGGTGATGCTCCAACCTGTTCAAACTGTGGCGGAATGACTAAGCGAAATGGTGCCTGCCACGTCTGTCTCGACTGTGGTGAAACAAGCGGTTGTTCCTAGACCTAGCACATTGACGATAGAGCCCTGTACAATAAGGGCTCTATCTCTTTTATATTCATCATGTCTGAACACGCACTTACCTCTGAACAACTGGCGGCCGTCACCCACAAGGACGGTCCTTGTTTAGTAGTTGCCGGTGCTGGTACTGGAAAAACTACAGTAATTACACAACGGATTGCACATTTAATTCAGGAACATGGCGTAACTCCTGATCAAGTTCTTGCGTTAACATTTACTGACAAGGCTGCTGGCGAAATGCAGGGGAGACTAGATGAGCTATTGCCATACGGAACATTCATTACAACTTCTACATTTCATGGCTTTTGTAATGATTTAATTCGTCGGCACGCCTATCGAATTGGAATTAATCCAGAAGCTCGCCTTATAACTGAAGCTGATCAGACGGCAATATTGCGCGAGTACATTGAGCAACTACCACTTCGGCACTATCGTCGAACCTACAATCCAACTCCACTTTTAAAGCAGATCGCCCACTATATTGAAAATGCCAAAGAAGCTCAGCTACAACCTGAGCAACTTATCACACATGCTGAAAATGCTATTAAAAATGCATTTGATGAGGCTGAAGCTGAGTCTGCTGAACAGTATTTGGAATTAGCTCAATGCTACAAGGTTGCTGCACAGCTCTACGAAAAACTCGAGGTGCTAACCTACGCAGATCTTTTAAGACATACCCGAGACATCCTTCAAAGTTCGGCTTCAGTTCGAAAAAAGGAGCAGGATCGTTTTCAGTATCTTTTAATCGACGAGTATCAAGACACAAACAGTATTCAGGCTGAAATTGCCTATTTACTTGCAGGTGATCGTGCCAATTTATTTGTTGTAGGGGATGATGATCAAGCAATTTACCGTTTTCGTGGTGCCAACGTAAAGAATATTCTCGATTTCAAAGAGCGCTTTCCAAACGCGGTAGTAGTAACGCTTACCGAAAACTACCGATCGACCCAGCCAATTTTGGATGCTGCATATAAACTGATTCAGAATAATAACCCCCACCGGCTTGAGACCTACCTCAACATTAGTAAGAAACTAAACTCCAACAAAGAGGGTACTGTAGAGCCGATTTATCTACACCACAGCACTGGCGCACATGAGGCAGAAAATGTTGCGAGTGAAATTGAACGACTCATAACTTCTGGTGAATTTGCTGCAACAGATATTGCCATCATCGCTCGTTCTCACAACCAACTTGATCCTTTTGAAGAAGAGCTTCAAACGCTAAAGGTTCCAATAAATCGAATTAAGGAAGGCAATTTCTATCAAGAACCAAGTGTAGTACAAGCTTTGGCATATTTACGCTTTCTGAGTGCACCTCAAAATAGTGAGAATCTTTTTCACTTACTCACCGGTGAGCCTTTTAGCATTGCAGGGGAAGACGTAATTAACTGGAATGTAAGTGCGCGTAAAAATCACCTCAGTCTCTGGGATACGCTCAATAAACCTGATTCAGATCTGTCAGAATCACTAAGTTTTGCAGTTCAATTCTACAAAAGTGCACTCCACGAGCATGCGTCTGATACGCCATCCACTGCCTTACGACTCTATATTCACGAATCTAAGTGGCAGACTAAACTTGTTGATGCCGGCGAGGAACGTGCAGCAATTCACCTCATGAGCTTATACAATCAGGCACGTACATTTCAGCTACTTCACCAGCCAACCAGTGTAGCTAGTTTTGTTGACCACTGTGATCGACTCATTTCCAGTGGAGAGAATATTAATGTTCAGTCAGAAGTTGATACAGCTCGAGAAGGGGTTACGCTTATCACTGCCCACAGTAGCAAAGGTCTCGAGTTCCCAGTGGTTTTTGTAGTTAACATGGTCATGCGCCGCTTTCCACTCCAAATTAACGGGGGAGATCTAAAGCTTCCTGCAGAATTAATTACACCACTTAAGGATAATGTTCCTCACGAAGAAGAACGTCGGCTCGCATATGTCGCGTTCACACGTGCAAAAGAACTTCTTTATATAACTGATGCTGAGCGCTACGGAGCTAATAAGACTACTTCAAAAGCCTCGCCATTTATTGCTGAATCTTTAGGAATTGATATGCCGCCTGAATTTGCCGATCAACCCCTGCGAAGCATTGCGTTTACTACTCAAGATACACCTGATACACGTGAACCTCTTCGTTTTCCTAGCCAGTTAAGCGCATCGGCACTAGAAGCTTTCGACAGTAATCCTGCCCGTTTTTACGAACAGTACGTCATGCAGATTATTCCTGAGGATCTGGTTGCAATCGAGTTTGGTAATGCTGTGCACAATACACTTCGTGACGTTCTCAACGCGCGACGTGAGCATATTTCATTAGATATCGTAAAAACGTTTACTCAGTACTGGGTAGGTGAAGGATATATTACTGCGGAGATTCGCGATGAGGAGTTCAAAGAGGGTGTAGACATGGTAGTCCGATATTTAGAAATGCTCGGTACAGACTACTGCCCACCGTTAATAGAAGAAACTCTCAGTTTACGTCTACCAAATGGATTCCGCGTTGTAGGAAAGGTAGATTGTATTGAAGATACTGGAAGTGGTCACTTACGTATTGTGGATTACAAAACCGGCAGTAAAAGCGCGAAGGAATCTGATGTACGAGACAATCTGCCACTTGCCATTTATGCTGCAGCACTTACCCAACAAGGAAAAGTTGTCGATGAAGTATGTCTTCGATACTTACGCACAGGAAGTCATCCAAACTTCAAAATTACCCAAAGTTTTATAGATACAAAGGTTACATACACCGAGGAACTCGTAGAACGGATTCGTTCTGCCTATAAGATGCGACAGTTTCCGGATACTGGAAAGTTCTAGTAAGGACCTGGCGTGTACGGAGAATGTTTGGTATAGTCATTATATGCACAAATTAAAAGTCGCCTCACGGTAGGAATCATGCGTAAGTGCACCTACGGTGCACGTTCGATACTTTTAATTTGCGCATACACCTCCTTTCCTTAACAGGAGTCGCCTCACAGCTTGAACCATGCATACGTGCACCTACGGTGCACGTTCGATACTCCTTCAAGCGAACTAATAAACACACAATATACCCAAGTTAGTACTCCCTAAATGGATATAATCCTTGCTCTCACAACACTAATTTTTGCTGCGGCACTTGTTTTTGTTGTGCTCAAACAAAAGCCAAAAGTTTCTCCAGAGCAACAACAGATGGAGTTGCAGGCGATAATTCAACAAAGTACCCAGCAACAACTTCAGACAATCTTACTCCAGCTAAACCAGCACCAGAGTGTTCAACAGAACAGCGCTACACAACTTCATAACCGCGTAGCTGAAACTGGTAAGGTGGTGTACGAACTCCAGAGCAAATTAACTGCTCTAGAAGAAGGGAATAAACGCATCCTCGACATGAGTAAGGGGATTACCGATTTGCAAAATATTCTCCAGGCACCAAAACTTCGTGGCGAACGTGGTGAAATGTGGCTTGAAGAACTACTTGCACAGATGATTCCGCGCAACCGTTTCAAGATGCAACATCATTTCAAAAGCGGTGAGATTTGTGATGCGGTAATCATGCTACGTGATGACCTCATTCTCCCAATTGATTCAAAGTTTTCGCTAGAAAACTTCAAGAAAATGATTGCCTGTGAAGATAAAACTGAGCAAAAGGTATACGAGAAGAACTTTAATACCGACATCAAAAAGCGCATTGATGAAATTGCCAAGAAATACATCCTGCCAGCCGAGGGAACGCTCAGTTTTGCATTTATGTATATTCCAGCTGAAAACGTGTATTACCAGGCTTTTGTTGAGGACACTGCCAATAACAATCTTCAGCGTTACGCCTTCGATAAACACGTAATCCCGGTTTCACCGAATTCAATTTATCCATATCTTGAAATCATGATGTTCGGTTTGCGCGGGCTTGAAATTGAAAAAGGTGCCCATCAGGTTCAACAAAGCTTATCCGGTATACAGAAAGAATTAGGTAAATTTGAGGAAGATTACCGCAAAGTTGGAGTTCACCTAAAGAACGCTCAGGGCAGTTTCGACACAAGTGATAAGCGACTCTCAAACATTCAAAACAAACTAGAAACTATTGGTGCTAAAGATACGCCAGAAAACCTCTTAACTGCGGAGATTATCGAATGACAACATGGACCGTTCAACCAGGGGAAGAGGATCGCTTAGATCGCTTTATTAGTCAGCGCGTAGAGATTTCGCGCGCAATTGTTCAGAAGCAAATTGAAGAGGGGTTTGTAACAGTAAACAACACTGTTCACACAAGTTCAAAGTTAAAGGTGCTCGAAGGAACAGTTATAACTTTTGTTGACCCAATCGAGCCACCAGCGTTTCCAATCGGGGAGTCAGTTGCGATTGATTGTATCTATGAAGATGCCGATCTTCTCGTAGTTAACAAGCCGAGCGGAATGATTGTACATCCAAATAACAGTGAGGAAACCGGCACACTCGTTCATGCGCTCATCGCAAAGTACCCTGAAATTACCAAGGCTATTTACGATCCCGAAAATCCAGTCAGTCGACTACGTCCTGGTATAGTTCACCGTCTTGATAAAGATACGTGCGGACTTATGGTCGTTGCAAAAACAGAAGCTGCACTTTTGAATTTAGCGGGACAATTCCACGAGCACACTGTCGATAAAACCTATCGTACTCTGTTATACGGCAATATGGTTGACCCTCGCACAGTTGATGCCCCAATTCAACGTAAAGGTGGTCAAGATAAGAATAGGATGCGCGCCAGCCACGACTCATCACAGGGACGTTTTGCTGTTTCGCATTTCAAACCACTCGAAGTATTTGCCCCATACGCCAAGTGGCCTGAAGAAATGGTTACACTAACTGAAGTGCGGATTGAAACTGGTCGCACACATCAAATTCGCGTTCATGCCAAGTTTATTGGTCACCCTGTCATGGGAGATACTCTGTATGGGAACAAGCCTTCTATTAAACTGAGTGAAAAAATTGGTGCCACACATCAGTTATTGCAGTCGTGCGCACTTAGCTTTACCCATCCAACCACAGGCAAACGCATGTCTTTTGCACTTGAAACAACGCCGTGGCTTGAAGGTATTCGGTCAGCCGAATAACAGAAAAGAGCGCCAGGATTACCTGGCGCAGAAACTCACGTACGTAGCATGTTGAATACCGACATTAGATATTCATCGCAAGCATCAAGATCAATACCTCCTCCAGGTTTTTGTATTTTTCCCTGTGCATCTGTGCCAAATTCGATGCCAGAACTTCGTAAAACACCTAAGCTTGGTACTGTTTCAGCACACAGACCTCCTGAAAGCACTACATCGATTGGTTGATATCGTACTATTTCCAATATCGGAGATAGCACTTTAATATCAAGTAAGGTGCCGGTTCCAATACTCGGATCGAGAATTACGCTATTTATGAGCTCGCCATCAATATATGGCTTCAGCAATTCATAAATGTGGATTGGATCCTCACGCAGCAGATCAGGACCAACGGAAAGTATCACATACGCATTTGGATACGTACAGCGTAACCAATAGAGATTATCAATACTTGGCCAGGTCAAATTGAATTGAAAGCCACCCAATCCATCGCCGGCGATTGCATTGATTCGTTGAATGTCAGTCCGAAATTCCTCGGGCATATCGGTGTGAAAATGAATGAGCGGCAGTGCACCCAATTCACATGCGGTAGAAACGAGTTTTGAGACTGCCGTCATAGGTGGGAAACTGTGTGGATGCTTATTCGACATTCCACGTACGGTTTTTGACGAGATTAATATTCCAGCCATAAACACAAATTCTTTGTGATTTTCAGCTCTGAGAAATTGGGACTGAATCATTCTGAATGACATTGCTGCACTACGAATTTCAGCTGGATTCATAAATCCAGTAATGCCGATGGTTCTATACTTTTTCATATGGTACCTTGCTGAAGCTTCAGCCCTCAGAGCATAAAAAAATCAACCCAAATCATCTAGACAAAATTATTTGACTCAATTTTTTTGTACATTCTGCTACTCTGGAAAAAAGAAGATTATGCATGCAATTCAATCACACATTCTTTCACGACTGATCGAGCAATCTCCACGGCGATTTAGCGAACTTAAACCTCAGGAAACCGAGAGTAACCTTTTCATGTACCACTTGGGCAAGCTAATTCAACAGGGGACAATCGAAAAAAGTGAAGGAATCTATACATTAACACCGGCTGGTAAACAACTAATTGACCAACTAAGCAGTATTGACCTCAAACCCCGTATCCAACCTAAGGTGCTTACAGATATCATTTGTCGCAACGAAGCAGGGGAATGGCTACTTTTCCAACGCTCACGAGAGCCATTTCGTGGCATGATTGGTTTTCCATCAGGGAAAATTCACCTTGGCGAATCAATGCTGGAAGCTGCCACGAGAGAACTGCAATCCCAGACTGGATATATTGCCACGTTACTGCATTACGGAAACGCATATATGACGACGTATCAGAATAATGTGCTCAATCAACATGTACTCACACACGTTTTCTTGGGAGAAATCACAGGTGGAGAGAAACTTGAAAAAAACCATCTTGGACATTGTTTCTGGGCAAAACTTGATCAGCTTGATCTGCACCAACCACAGTACTTTCCAGGTTTAGCGGTATTGGTGGAAGAAGTTAATAAGGCACACACTACTCAGTTCTTTAACGAGTACACGTTTAACCTTTGACAGTTTATTCTCGGCACTGTAGTCTACATATACAGGGGCTGCGCCTCTTTTTTTATACTTCATATGTCTACTCCAGCAAACAGCCGAACTCGGGTTACAATTTCTCTTACCAAAGAAGTTGCACAGATGATCGATGAAACCATTGATGGTATTCGTATTCGCAATCGATCACATGCAATTGAAACGCTTGTAAGTGAAAGTTTGCATGTTGCTCAGCTTCGTCAGGCAGTTATTTTAGCTGGGGGAGATCAGGCAATCAAACGAATACCTGCCATTCAACAGATACTTCGTACTCTGGCTGAAAATGGGATCTTTGAAGCTACAATTGCGGTTGGGTATTTAGGAGATCAACTCAAGGAAAAACTTGGAACCGGGGAAAGTCTCGGCATGCGAATCTCATATGTACGCTCTGATTTGGGAACTGGTGGTGCATTACTTCAACTCAAGAATCAGCTCAAACACACCTTTCTCGTTGCCAACATTGATCGACCTGTAGAGTTTGATCTGAAAAATTTGATTAAGTTTCACCGAGAACATGCTCCACTTGTTACAATTGCCACACGCTCTCTCACCGAACTCACTGGCATCTACGTTATGGAACCAAAACTATTCGCATTTATTCCACCTGGATTCTGTATGCTAGAAGACACCGTATTCCATGAGATGACAAAACAAGGTAAGCTGTTACCGTACCCGATATTAAAAGATTATTCCGAAAAGCATTAGCCCTATGCGACAAAAACTCTGGATCACATTCGCCTGTATCATTCTCCTCGCCATTGGTGCAACCTATGTAGCACTTCCGCAAACCACATTTATCAAGGGTATTAACCGTGATGTTACGCTTCGGCAAGGACTCGATCTTAAAGGTGGTGTTCACCTGGAATACGAAGCTGATACCTCAAAAGTTTCAGGTAGTACTGATGCTGCCATGGAAGGCGTTCGAAGTGTGTTCGAGAATCGTGTTAACGCACTTGGTGTAACTGAACCAGATATTCGTATCGGTAATACTGCCAACAAGCCAAGTATTATCATTGACCTACCTGGAGTAAGTGATGTTGATAAGGCAAAGCAAATCTTAGGTGCCACTGCAAAACTCGAATTTAAAGATGGAAATGGAACTGTTGTTCTCGAAGGAAAAGATATTATTCCTGATCAAACCGTTGCACAACCACAACAGTCTGCAAGTACAAGCGGATTAGCTTCTGCGAGTAGTTGGGAAGTAGATATTGTCCTAACCGATGATGGCAAAACTAAGTTTGCCACGGCCACTACTGCTAATGTAAACAAACAAATTGGTATCTTCCTTGACGATATTCTTATCTCAGCACCTACGGTAAACCAGCCTATTACCGACGGAAAAGCAGTTATTACCGGTAATTTCACTGCGCAAGCTGCACGTGATTTTGCCCTTAAACTTAAGAGTGGTGCATTACCAGTACCTGTTACCCTCGTGCAAGAACAGTCAGTTGGCGCAAGTCTGGGTGCAGATGCAATTAGCGCAAGTCTTCTCGCTGGCGTGATCGGAATTGTGCTCATCCTAATCTTCATGATTGCCTACTACCGTTTCTGCGGTCTCCTGGCAAGTTTCGCACTTGTTCTCTACTCTATCCTCAATATTGCACTCTATAAGCTTTTACCCGTCACTATGACGCTTGCTGGTATTGCTGGTTTCATTATTTCAATCGGTATTGCTGTGGATACCAACGTGCTTACATTTGAGCGTCTAAAAGAAGAACTCCGCAGTGGTAAACCAGTTCCAGTAGCTGTACAAGAGTCATTCCGCCGAGCCTGGACGAGTATTCGTGATTCACACATTGCCGGACTTATTTCAGCAAGTATCATCTTCTTATTTGCAAGCGGATCCGTTCGAGGTTTCGCACTTGTACTGATTATTGGTACCTTACTTAGTCTTTTCTCAGCTATTACTGTTACCCGTAACTGGATGCTCCTTGTGGCTGGAAGTCGCCGCCTGCAGCGTTTCCTCAACTTGTAAGCACACACTCTTATGAATACATCTGCTTTCAACATCACAGGTAAGCGCAAAGTCTGGTATGCGCTCTCAATTCTCTTGATTCTTCCAGGTATAGTTTCGCTTTTTGTTTGGCACTTAAACGTTGGTATCGACTTCAAGGGCGGTACAATGCAACAGATAACGTTTGCCAATACTCGTCCTGCAATTGACCAGCTCCGTAGTGAAGTTGATAAGCTTTCACTACGTGGTTCAACTGTTCAGGAAACCGGGGACAAAGGTGTAATTATTCGCTTTGCTAATCAAGATGGCTTAGACCCACACACAACAGCAAATAACATCTCTGCAGCATTCGGCAAACTATCTCCACTTAATACCGATCCAAAGTTAAACAGCTTCCAGAACATTGGCGGTTCAGTAGCTCAAGACACTACTCGTAACGCTATTACAGCAGTTCTTTTGACCTGTGTAGCCATTATTCTCTTCATTGCCTTCTCGTTCCGATCTGTTCCAAAACCTGCTAACTCCTGGCGCTTTGCTGTTACCACCATTCTCGCCTTGGCTCACGACCTTCTCTTTGTAGTTGGCGCCTATTCAATCATTGGACACTTCTTCCCATCAATTGAGGTTGATTCACTCTTCATTACTGCACTCTTAACCATCCTTGGTTTCTCAGTAAACGACACCATCGTGGTATTTGACCGTATCCGTGAGAACCTACGTCGAACTAAGCAGAATGTTGATTTCGAAGAGATTACCAATGCAAGCTTAAATCAGACCCTAGCTCGCTCGATTAACACCTCTATGACCGTTCTGATCGTGCTTGTAGCCCTTCTTCTACTCGGTGGAGAGAGTATTCGCAATTTCATCCTTGCACTTACCCTTGGTGTAGCCATTGGAACCTATTCTTCAATCTTCAACGCATCACCTCTGTTGGTAACCTGGCAGAAATGGGCTGATTCCCGAGCTCCTCAGCAGGCTAAGCGTCGCTAAATGAAACCGGGGCGAATCTTTATAGTTGCGGGAATTTCTGGAAGCGGAAAGGGGACTGTCTCAGATAAGCTAATCGAGAGACATAAAAACTTAGTACGGCCAATTTCAGTCACCAGCCGAACACCTCGGCCAGGGGAGCGATTTGCTGCCCACTACTATTTTGTTGATAAAACAATCTTCGAGTGGCTAATTGAGACAGAACAACTTCTTGAGCACACTACAGTGTGGATGAGTCATTATTACGGCAGTCTGCGATTATCTGTCGAACAATCACTCAAAGAGGGGAGCGACGTTCTTTTTGAAGTAAATACTCACGGAATTGAACAAATTACCGCCGTGTTCCCTACTACTAAAACTGTTTTTATTCAGGCACCAAGTGAAGCCGAACAGCGTATCCGCCTGGAACTTAGGGGAACAGTGGGAGCAGAGCAAGATGAACGCGTACAAGGCGCTAAGAGCGAGCTTGAATGGGCCGAAGCACACAAATTACACATTGTTACCAATGACGATCTAGGACGCACCCTAGAAGAGATTGAAGCATACTTCGAACTATAACGCAGAAGGGAAGTACTGTGCATCACTATGTATTCAGTATTTTCACGTCACATAGTGAGACGAAGGACACAAAACAATAGCACCACACATGCTAACGTGAAGTACTAAATGTTCGGTTTATAATGTCTCCGAATGTATCTTCTAAGAAATAATAGGACAAATTTAGGCAGACTATAATACCAATAAGGTATCGTTAATCAGCTTGTAAATATAGCTACAGGAGCCAATTATAATTCAATCTTTATTCCCTCTTCTAATGAGATAGGCTCACCTAACGTACTCATTAAGTGCACGTTTTGCTGTACATTTGGGAGCACTTCCCGCTCTTCAACGACTTGTGGGACGTTCGATGTATGTTCGGTTAGGGAAGGCAAGCTGGGGGAGTCATCAATAATCATCGGGACTAATTCTGATCCTTCCTCAACACCTCCATTCATCCCCTCAAGGCTCCTTTGCTGTTCCTTTTCAGCAGCTTTAGCAGCTCGACGAGCAAGAACATCAGATTCCTTTTCACCCAAATACCACCTGTTCCCTCCGCGTTGAGACACTTCCTTATATGCCCAGCCATCTATGACTTTGAGTGGCTTTTCACGGATCGGTCGACGTTCCCTATTCTGATCTTCCTGAACCTGGTTAACAGGTTCAATTATCGCTGCACTTGGAACAATTTGCTCAGGAACAACTACTTCTGGTGCAGAAACTACTCCCTGCTCTACTACTTCTTCAGGTTTGAGTCCCCTACTCGGCTCTACAACGACTGGCGGCGGCGTTGTAAATGTTCTCTGTTGTACAGGTTTAAATGGTGCATCAGGAATAACCACTGGACGTGGAGCTGCAACCTGTTGACGCTGCTGTTGATTTATGTTCGGTTTCTGTTCGTTATGATATGAAACAGGCTGGTTGAGGATTTGCGCTGCAATTTTTTGCGCCTCTTCTGCCTCACGTTTTCGCTTATACCCAGCAGTCTCATCTATAATATCTTCAACTTGCTCTCTAGGACGAGCAAAGTGTTGATGGGAATACTCAACTACCCTATCCCTAAAATTTGTATCAACTTTCTTTGGTGGTAATGTCATCGCTGAAAATGCCTGCGAAGCAACACCATCTACCAGCAACTTAATATAGACCCGAGCCATTTGCAGGTTCACCATATCATCAGGACCAAATACAGGTGCAAATTCACGAGCTAAGGCTTCAGCATCTTTTGAACCAACACGGAAACAGATAATACTACCAACGTTACCAAAGACAGCCTCACGTACTTCATCCGCCATCTGATCGATATACTGGTGAGCAATGGTTAAGCCAAGATTATACTTACGAGCTTCTGAGAGAATCGTCGCAAAAGAATCAGTTGCAAAGTTCTGGAACTCGTCTACGTACAAGAAACAGTCTGGACGCTGATCAAACGACACATCAGCACGACTCATCGCCGCAAGCTGTACACGTGTAATCATCATTGTTCCAAGTAGTGCTGAATTGTCTTCCCCGATTTTACCCTTTGACAGGTTTACGACGAGAATTTTTTGCTCGTCCATCACTTGGCGAATATCAAAAGCAGACTTTGGCTGACCAACAATATTACGAATCAAGCTTGTTGAAAGAAATTGCCCAACCTTGTTCAAGATTGACCCCATTTCTTCAACCTGTTGTTTTTGCTCTTTGGCAGCCCATTCATTTTTCCAGAAATCGAGCACAACTGGATCTTTGATCTGTGGAATTACCCAGTTACGAAAACCAGGGTCGGTCAAAATACGTGGAATACCAAGCATAGTTGGATTCTCAGTATCGAGCAGGGCAAGTGTTGCATTTCGTAGGATATACTCCAAACGAGGTCCCCAAGAGTTTCCGAAAATCTTTTTAAGTGCACCAACGAATCCTGAAGCGATATTCCCCTTTTGATCTGGATGAGAAATATCGAGCACATTAAATGCAATCGGAAATTCGCGATCAGATGGATCAAATACAATCGTATCTTTAATACGATGCTCTGGAACTGACTCAATCACTTTATCTGCAAGCTCTCCGTGCGGATCCACCACAATAACGCCACGACCCTCATTAATGTCATCAATGATCATGTTCTCTAGCAGCGTTGACTTTCCTGCACCAGATTTACCAATGATATAGATATGACGCTTACGATCGTTCAATTTAATACCAAACTCTTCAACGTGATTACGGAAATCAGTTTTACCAAGTACAGTAAGATCCATTGCAGGAACTTCACTACTCAACGGAACATTCGGTGGAGCTTCAGCTTTCTTACTACCGGCCCATGAAATTGCTCCACTTTCCACACTAGCAGCAGGGAAGTGATACACCGACGCAAGCTCTTCAATATTGAGCACATTCCCCTTCTTTTCGAATTCACGGGCAATGTACTGCAACCAACTTGGGTAGTGATCAATTTTAATCTCACCACTCTTGAACCCATTCAGGTTTGTAGTATTGTACTGCTTGAACGCAGCTAGCGTAGCTTGAATCCGTGCACGCGCACTATTCTCATCCGTACCGATTACAACTAAACGAAAAATAGTTGAGAACCCAAGCTTAGTAATCTTTGATTCAATCCCTTTAAGCGCAGCTTCCTGGGGCGAAGATAACTTAGGTGGCTCCCCTGGTTTAGATTCCTCAAAACCAGTTCCCGGGCTAGCGATTTCTCGAATTAACTTTACACTAAACCCTGCTGCTCGCATCACTGGATGAGGCTTTTTAGCACCAGGCGTCTTCCCTGCACGCATTGCACCAACGTGAGACACCCCTTTATTTTGCCAATCATCCCCTACTGGTTGAACAACCATTTGTAACCAAATTTGTTCCTTATTTTCAAGATTGTCCATTACAGCCATCAACCCAGCGAGTGGGTCAATATCAGAACTTGAATAGGTCTTAATTGGGTATACATCATCTTTGGTGAGCTGAATCTCGGCAATTGCTACGTGGAGACCTTCAAGATGTGCCTCAGCTGTGTAATCTGTAACTTGTTTTATTTGCAACTCGGGGTACTGCGCATAGAGCTGACCTTCAACAAACTCCCGCAACTGCAATGGTGTAAAGACATAAAAGACAATTGAATCTTCTTTGGCGACAATCTCAAAAGAAACGTACTCCTGTACAACCTGATCACCCTTAAAGATTCCATGGAGAGCCGAAAAAAACTGCTCTGCAGATGCAGGGCCTTTCTCATTCTTCTTAGGCACCTGAATTGCGAGCACAACAAAGCTCTGAGAGGCCAGCCAGTCAGCACGACGCTTGAGATTTTTCGTACTCTTAAAGAGTGCCATTTAATTATATAAGGTTATCAATTACTGCCCATTTTGCAGGCTTTTCTGACGGCACCATAACCATTACACGATCACCTGCTTTTAAGCCGTAGAGTGACATATAGTACGTCACACAGGCAGTGAGAATATTATAGGTTGTTCCTTCATCAGTATCTACAACACAATGGTTTCCTTCCATACGCAGAGTTCCCGCCATTGTTTTGCGCTCGATAGGCCCGAGTTGTTTGTACAAATATTTACCATCTTTGGTAATGTACAGCTTTAGTGGATCACCTTCCACAAGCTTACTCTTACTCGCGTAGTTTGGTAGAACTTGGTAACTCTTACCTTGTGCATCAAGCATGCGCTCACCATCAAAGATACCTTCAATAGCTTCATCTTCTACACGCGGAGCCATTTGCATAAACCCTACTGGAGTTGCTGTATCAGAACCATCTGCATCTAGAGTAACTCCACTATCTGTAGGTGGAATATATGAAGCACTAAGAGGAGTGATGTTTGTACTCGTTGAAACGAGATGTCGTAAGGTACGCACATCATTTTCGATTGTCTCAATAAGTCGGAGGATTCGCTCTGCATTGAGCTGTCCCGCCGCATCTTCTATGATTTCTGTATTATCTTCCATTTGGTGTTTATATTAGTGTTTGTATTGCTTTCTATTTCACCGTGATGATATCACACTACGTGCACGCATGCGAATTTCAGCCTCTACCACATCCCGATCTCGGCCATACTTTAACCGAGAGAGCTGCCGCACTGCCTCGCCTACCTGAATGTTTTCATGTGCATCCGGCGCATAGGATGTAACATTGAACGGCTCGGTAGGAGCACCGTCAATAAGCATCCGAATATAGAAATTATATTTCTCTGTATTCACCAGGTCATCTATTTGAACTGGGTCCATTTCCTTCTGGAGGAATTCAGCATCAAGCGCGCCAATACGCCAGGAAATCATGGTTCCAATGTTACCCATAATCGCATCGCGCGTATCGTCGTCCAACTGTTTAATAAACTGGTTGGTAATATTAAGTGAAAGAGCGTACTTACGTGCTTCGGACAGAATTGTTGCAAAGGTTTTAGAGGTAAAGTTCTGGAACTCATCCACATAAAGGAAAAATGGCCGACGTTCTGGTTCTGGTATATTTTGACGTGAAAAAGCCGAAATTTGAATTTTTCCTGAAATAATCATTCCCAAAAGCTGAGCATTCATTTCACCAAGCAAGCCTTTAGGCAACGTTACGAGGAGAATCTTACCTGAGTCCATGACCTCTCGGAAATTAAAGGCACTATCTTGCTGACCAATAATTGGTCGCATAATATCGTTACTCGTAAACTGAGTAAGTTTTGAGGTAATATATGGAACAATGTTCTGCAGCGCTGCGTCTCCCCCAGCTTTTTCAGCTTCTTTCGTCCAGAAGTCTACCACAACTTGGTTACGACATTTGGAAAGCTTCATTTTTCGAAACTCCTCATCTGCTAACACTTTTGGAATTTCCATAAGCGTTGAACCACTTTCTGGATCTTCCATCAGGAGCAACATTGCATTGCGCATATACTGTTCGAAAATAGGTCCACCTGTCGCACGAAGATCGTACAACTTGTCGAAAATTGAAATCATTTCATTGATCACCATTGTTTTTTGCTCTGGGTAGCGAGCATCAAACTCAAGCAGGTTCAGTGCAATTGGGCGCGTTGTGTCGGAAGGATCAAAGATGATCACATCTTCAGCCCGTTCTTTTGGAATATGCTTAATAATCCATTCAATAGCGTCACCGTTTGGATCCATATAACAGACACCGTGACCATTGCGGATATCTTGCAGAATCATGTTCTGGAACATAACAGTCTTACCAACACCAGTTTTTCCAATCATGTAGAGGTGTCGCATACGGTCGGTATACTGCATATACACTGGCAACTGTGCTCCACGGAATTGACTAAATCCAAGTGCCACACCACTGGTTGGCATGTTTGTAGGTGGCGCCAGTTTACGTGAACCAAGCCATTGAATATTCGGTGTGTCGAGATGACGGTTAGGAAAGTGTAGAACACTTGTCAGTTCTTCTGTGTTCATAATCAAATCGGTCTGTGATTTTGCAAAGGTTCGCGTAATATACGGTACCAAAAGATCTCGGTCACCCATATTAGACGTTTTGAACCCATTTGATTCAGGCGACTGGTACTGCTGGAACGAAGAAAGCATAATCTGCACCTGACTCTTTGCCTCAATTTTTGTGTTTGCGCGCGCCACACACCGAATTTGAACCTCAAGCGCAACCTTGCTTCCTTTATCTACAAGAAGCTTAGCCTGCTGTTCTTGCAATGCGGTGAGACGAACATTTCCACTACTAATGTTATTGGCTTCATTTGAAGCTGACTCACTCTCAGAACTAGAAGCAATTGCTTTACCCACCTCTTTAACTCCACCAAAAATCTTGTGCAAAAGGCCCTTCTCTTTTGAACTAAATTGCTTTCCTTGTTGAACGTTTTGAAGTGCATCTTCAATCGATTTTTGCCACGACTGATCAGCTGGGCGAACTAATATCTGAAAAGCTGCCTTCCCCTGCTGAACTTTAGAGAGTGAATTTGTAATTGCATTAAGTGGATCACCTTCCAGACTTTTGTACGTCCGAATTGGAAAAATGTACGGTTTAAGCATTTTTAATGCAGCAACTTCACTTTCCCCACCTTTTTCAGCAAAAATATCGTAATCGTGCGCAGGTTCAATTTGCGCACTTGGGTACTGAGAGTGAATCTGTCGCTCCATCTGCTCAATGTACTCACCAGGTGTAACTACGTAGAAATAAATTTCTCCATGATGCGTTACAATTTCAAATGAAAATGTTGGTTGACCATGGATTAATTGACGAAAATACTTAGTTTCATGAAAGTGTTGCATCACCGAAAAAACCGGCTCCATTAAGCCAATTAACTCCTTCGGATCACGACGCTCCTCGTCCTCTTTTTGCTGTTTAGGAAGGAGAACTTTTATGGCTTTCAGGGATTCAAAACGTAGCTTCTCAGATTCTGCCCGCTTTTTTGATATGTAAATCCACACTGCAATGCAGCCTATAATCAGCACTGCTGCGGTTATACCGAAAAGCAATCCGGCAGAAATGCCGGAATTGCTTGCAGGACTAGCTGTAGAGTAGTCGTACTGACTCATTTATTTTTACCCCCTCCTTAAATTCTTCAGGTCGTTTTATGAACAGATGATGCATCAATTGGAGTAGTAAAACCCCCTCTAATTTTTTCCTGTGCAGCAAGTAACTTAGATATCATCTCTACTCGTGCTGCCCTAAATATTCCACCTTGATCAATATTTCCAGTAATGCCTACATTTTCACGTGCAGCATTCTGAAACTCTCTACCTGCGTCACCGATGGTACGGAATACCTGATTTTCAGTAAATTGCCGACCTGGGTAAAGATCTCCCATCAAGTACTCACCCAATGCCTGAATATTAATTTCATTCTGATTTAGAACATCTGGAATCTGCCCTCCCCATGATCTTGCTCGAGTTACCCATGATTCTTTAATAGCATCTCTATTTAATTCAGAATCACTTATTGGTAAGAGTTCACGCTCCCCTGCAGCTGGTACCACAGGTGGATTATCAATTCTGTTTCTTAGTCCGGCGAGAAAATCTGCAAACTCGTCAAGATTAAACTCACGAGCAACCTCTTCCACCTTACTTAAGCCATCTACTAATTCCTCACTGGAATACTCATTGAATTTGTCTGCATAAATCGTACGCGCAATACCTAGCAACACATCATTAGTTAAATCAATTGAATCTAAACCTGTTGGAGTATTAGGAACATTACCCTCTGCAATAATTCTAGCAAAATACTCTCTATAAAATGATTCAACATCACTAACAGTCTTTTTATCATGAATGTCACCCATTTCAATGTAAAGTTTGCCAGCAGCATTATTAAATGCTTGTTCTAGATCTGCTTGAACCACACCAGCACCTAAAACCTCAGGTATTGCATATTGAATAGCTACTAATCGTTGATGAATGTCATCAGCTGAAAAAGTTGAAATTTGACTTCTCAGTTTTGCATTCTCTTCATCTGAGAATATTAATTCTACAATTTCATCAGACGAATCATCATCTGCAGGATCAAATGCATTCAACTCTGAGATTAAATCATCTGGTATATCATCGATCTTTTCTAATCCAATACCTTTAAGTAATTCAGATTCAGGAGTTGGAGCTACTTCTGGAACTTGTAAGACATTGCTTAAAGCATCTTCAGTATTATATTCATCACTTGCGAGAAGAGTACCGCGGGCTGTTGTAAGCAGATTGACCAATCGATCCCTATTTCCAGTTCCTGAGGCTATATTTTCTAGTGCATTTAAACACTGTGAAATACGTAGAATAACATCATCCAACATGATATTACTCTCTGATCCAAGAAAGAGATCATGCCCAATCCCCCTAAATGTATGAGGCAGAACTGTTAACCCTTCAGGTATATCTGCTTGATTAACAAGCACTGTCACTATATCTTTTTCAATCTTTTCCTGACTAATCCTCTCAGTGATATCAATTCCACTATTACTAGAATCTAATCGATCTGAGACCGCCATACAAATCGCTGTAAGATCCTCACCATACAAAGCCAGTTCAGGGTTTATGCCAGCTGTTTCAAGTTCGGCACGTACATGGAAATATTCAGCTGCTGCATACACAAGACTAGTAGCATTATCCAGGTTAGAAATAGCATTACGAAAACGCTGTAATTTTGCATCAATTTCTAGGTCAGCCTCACTGTGTGGCTCTGGACGATTATTTAACTCAGACTGCATCAAGCCCATCCACGGATTTGCAACAATCTTTAACTCACGCTTAGCATGCTCAACAAATGCACCTTCATCAGCAATATTATTCAGAGCTAAATAGTAAGGATTATCTTGAACTTTAACCCCAGAATCGGTAGAAATTGGATGCGCATCCGGATTCACTAAGCGATCATACTGATACTTATTATCTTCAAGCATCTTAGCATGAATACTTTTGAGCTTTTCAGCAATTTGCAGATAAAACTCATGCTCAGCTCTGGTCTTATTATTAAACTGATCTGGTCGAGTCTTATCGTTATCAGTACTAAACCGTGGGTCCTTTTCTCCATTCCGCGAATCATTTTCATCATCAATATCAGCCATATTCTTGCGAGCTGCGATACCATTAACAATATCAATAAGCAACTGCAAGCGGTTAGCGTACTCTGTTTTTGCAATTATACTTGTACGATCAGCAAAACCTTTTGCACGTTCCTGCGGAGTTTGAAGGTAGTTAAACAATCCAGCATCTGAATCTAAGCCAGCCAAAATATCTTCAATAGGTTTCATCCAACCTAACTGATGATCGCCACGTACATTCGCTGCCTGGTCTTCACTAAGATTGGCAGGTGCATCATTCGGCGTCACATTTACATGATCTAATACCTGCTCATAGAGATTGGAACGTAGAACACTTTCGAGGTCACGATTTTCAGCTTCGATAATCGTTAGCACGTTAACAGCTGCACGAACTTGTTCCTTAGTATATTCCCGAATTTCTTCAGGATTTAACTTCTTCTTTTCCTTGTCTTTGTCCTTATCCTTGTCTTTATCTTTGTCTTTATCTTTGTCTTTTGAATCTTCACCAACTACTTTAAATGCACTTCCAACACGATCCTCACCTCGAGCTAATTCAACTAAGTCTCGGGTCATTTCTTGCCAACGAGGGTGGAACTTGCGACCATTTTCACCAATGATTTCTTCTGGAACAAACTCAACCATTCCAAGTTTGTCGCCAAGTTCTGTGCGAAGGCCATCAATATATTCTTTATTCTCCAGATCCTTACGTGAAACAACAATAACTGCACGAAATTCGCCTTCTGCATTCTCTAGAAGCTTCTTCAAATTTTCAATCTGATCTTTATCAGCAAAGTAAATTGTTCCGCCTTTATCAGCATCATTCCATTGAGTATCAGTAATCGCACGAAGTTTATCGAAGAGACCCTCATGACCGTTACGTTTGAGAAACTCACGATGACCCTTTACCTTATTCTGAAGTTCTTTGAGTTTTTCTCTCCCTGAAAGCTCAGTGGTAATGTCCATCTCATCAATCTTCTTGGCATTCAAACGCCTTTGTTCAGCCTCATCAATCATCTTCTGCTTATTGCGGTAAGCTTCCGAATTTGGATCTTCAGGAGAACCAGGACGAACTGTTGAACGACCAGTAAGTGGTTGATAGAGTCGCTCTAAATTAGAAATACCACGTGCAGATCCATACTTCTGAGTAAGTCTGTTACTAGCTGAGTTAACCATCGAAAACCCAGCATCCAACCCCGCAGCCGCAGTGACCCAACCTAAATCAGGACCAAAAGTATTCATCAAAATCTGCCACTGTGGATTTGAATGAATTGCAGCATGCATTAATGGATTTGTCCCATTAGCAATACCAGCAAGCTGACTCAACTGAATAGGAGATGTCACACCAGATGGATCCATCAGATGCCAGTTCGCATTGAGGAAGTTCTGCGTAACGTGAGGCATGTTGTGTGCCAACGCAGTAGTATCTGTATTATTCAATACAACATGCCAAGCATTATCTGCTGGATTAAATACTACGTGATGACCAATACCAGCAGCATGTGTTAGATGCGATACAGGATCAGTAATATTAGCTGAATACGGTGTAAGGTGAGTTGTATGTGTTAATGGATTGTACACATCAGTTGCATGCCCAAAGTTCACATTACTTCCAACCATATCTACACCATGTGACTTCGCAGCAGCAAGTGAGTTTAGTGCATCTAGTCCTGAACCAATACCACCTCCAAGCACTTGTCCTAAGAAGCGACTCCACGCAACTTTCTTGTCTGTCTTACGGAGCTGTTCTTCGAACGTTTCCACAGCATCAGCACCCTCACCGCCACCGCCTTTTTGAGCACCTCGTGCACGAGACTCAGCTGTTTCCTTAAGAGAAGTAACGATCATGTTAAACTGTCGGGTCAGATCTTCCTCACTCATCTCTGAGTTTTCCAACGCAGAAGCTGCTGCCGACTGGTTTTTGAAAAGTGTTTCAAGAATATTGTCAAATGCAGCGTCACCAAGACTTTTTCCATTCTCTTTCTTACCGTGCAAAGCTTTGTCTTGCATGGAGCGCGCAATCCAGCTTGCGATACCAGAGCCGATAATGCCTCCTGCGATTGCAGGAATAGCTACACCACCAGTAACCAAACACATGATTCCTGCTGCTGCAACACTTGATACACCTGTTCTCGCTACATCACCAAGCACTTTCCCCATGAGACGTGGAAATCTGTTGGTTAACTTGGTTTTCATGTTTTCGACAAAACCAGCCTTCTTATTCGCTACTGGCTTTTCTGTACCATCAATTTTAATGAGAACTTCACCACCTTCTTCCTTAGCGAAGGTGCCGTCCTGATTCTTATCATGGATGCCGTAGTGTTTGAGTGCATCTTGCCAACCACTAAAGTTGAGCGACTTTAAGTACACCTCAGTCATAGCCGAGCTACGCCCGTTATGTGCCAAGTTACCAAGCACAACCTTCATTTGGTCAGGAGAGAGATTTTCCCCTGCTTGTGCACGAGCTACGTAGTTCTGCGCCAGTGCATTCTCGTATGCGAGGAACTTACCTTCACGCTTATCACGCTCCCGCTGCTCTAAGTCACTAGCAGCCTTATCGCCGTTCAACTTTTGGTCGGCCAACTCTTTACCCACTGAGTTGCGAATATCGTTGTACTCTCTCTCAAGTTGATCAACACTCATGGTACGTATACCATCCTGAGCAGCTTCGTACGCGCCTTGGTCAAACTTTGGTTGAGGTGGAACTTTTGGCTTTGGCTTCTCTACTGGCTTAGGTGCTTCAACAGGCTTTTCCTCTTCCTTACCTTTGCCAGATTCTTTATTGCTATCACCCTCAATAAAAGCCACTGTAGTAGTCGTTGTAACCACATCTCCGTTAGGTAACACTTTTTTAGAGACAGTTGTCCCTGTTGGAGTAACTACTGGTGACGTAGGAGTAGCTGTTGTCTGAACAGGTTCAACTGTAGCAGTAGGAGCAACAGGGGTTCGTTTCTTCACCTTTATCGGCGTAGCTTTAGCTGGTGGTGTGACAGTAGGGGTAGTGGCAGTTCCCACTACTGGTTCATTTGTTTCAGCCCCCACTACAGGAGGAGTCTCATCCTTTTTCACTGCAGGGGTCGATTCACCAACTTCGGCAGTACCTGTTGATGCAGGTGTTGCTTCGCTATCATTTTTTACTGTAGCATCACTATTTTCAGCAGCTGATACTCCACCACCACCGACTAACTCTTGTAACATGGTAGTAAAAGATTAAACAGCAACAGGCTGTGCAGGGCTAGTAGCAACTTGGAATGTAACCGCCAATTCAAGACGATACTGAATCGCCTCTTCAAGCATTCGAGCAACAATATCGATACCGCGTGCCTCAAAAAACTTCATAAGTTCATCGCCTTCAAGAAGATCCATTTGTTCACGATCTTCAGGAGAAAGATCTTCTACAATCGAGAGCAAGAGACGTGCCTGAATTGTATCGTTCATTGCATCTAAATATTCCTCTTTTTCAGAGTCGCTCATACTTCCCAAACCGAGAAGGTTAAAGATGTCTTCGTTTAGAATGTCGTCGATAGTGATTGGCTTTGCCATAGGAGAATGTGCACTTGTTTCTTCTATCATACATCACCTTTATTGTTTGCAACAATAGACTATATAAACAAAATCCCCCAGAGCCGATGGCCCAAGGGGGAAATGATTCATTACCCGGAATCACGGGTGTCGACGAGATGCGCGACGTAAGCGGGCACGGGCTTGGGAAAGCCTGTGCTTACCGTACGCCAGTGTCCCGGCGATCACTGCCACAGAAAGCAGTATTGCTGCGATAGTTACAACCCATGACGCTACCCATTGTGGTGAGTTTTGGTCAGAGTTGTCTGGCATGTATAAGCCAGAATGTTCCAGTGGCGGAATCGCCGAAGTTGTTGCAGGCGCAACAGGTGTCGACGGCAGTGGAGTTTTTTTCGTCGGCGGTACTTGGTGCCCACTTGAATGAGCATGTTTCGTGCCGCGGACCCTCCCACCAGTTCTCGGCGGTGACGATGGTACAGGAGGATCTTCCTCCTGGTTCACCCTGATCGTAATATGCTGACCCTCAGGATCAGCATCACGAAACCGCACGACGTCACCCCCATACATAGGGAGCCTAGCTTTCTCAGCTGGAGGTAGTGCTGGTGCTCGTGGAGTATGAACCACCTTTGGTGGAGCCGCTGGTGGCTCCGGGTCGAGGGTCATTCCTTGCTGCGCAAAGGCAGCAGCGGAAATAACCAGAGTACCGAGGCATGCGACCAGAAATTTCATCCGTCTCCCTCTTTGCGCTCAGGCAAAGAATACGCGAATCACCTGTTTCCAGATGAGACGATGTGTTAGGGTACCACAAAACCTGCGTTTTGTCAATCCGCTAACAGATTAATACGTAAAAACTGCGCGTAATTCTTTAATTTTTCCAAGTATAATTGCAGCACGCATGTGTTCAGTAATCCTGTGTAACACAGCAATATTATGAAGCGTAAGAATCCTATACCCGAGCATTTCATGCTCTTTCAGGTAATGGCACAAGGTTGAACGAGAAAAACCCTGCAAATCTGTTGGTAATACCCCTGGACAGCTAAGAAGCGGGCGAACATCATCTTTTAACCGAGCATTGTTCATATTCCAGCTCTCAACCTTCAAATGCTCTGTAAGCAATGTTTCAGTGTCCCCTGTCCAAAAAGCTTCTTCAGCTTTTTCTGTTCCTGTAAGCATCCAAACAGCCCCATGACGAGCTAAGCGAGATGGGGCAACGCAATCATACATATCCACACCACGCATTGTGGCCTCGATTATATCGAGAGGCTCACCAAGCCCCATAAAATAACGCGGCTTGTTTTCTGGCAATAACGAGGTAATTGAAGAGGTTGCCACCCACATATCAGGTTTACTTTCACCAATCGCCAAACCGCCGATGGCATTTCCTGGCAAGTCGTGCGCAGAAATATAGGCAGCAGATTCTCGATGTAATTCAGTATGAATACCACCCTGTACAATGCCGAAAAGCGCTTGCTTGGTAATAACCCCTGCTTTCCACTGGTTCACCGAACGATCTAACCATCGATGCGTACGCTGCATGGCGTCTTGAGCAGCATGTGTATCGGACATTCCATACACCGGCTGATCAAAGGCCATCATAATATCAGCACCAAGTTTTTGCTGAACTTGAATCGAGTGCTCTGGGCTAAACAAGTGTTTTGAACCATCTAAATGCGAGAAAAAAGTAATTCCTTCTTCAGAAACTTTACGCATCGCTTTTTTCTCACGGCCGTTAATTGCTTTTTCACCAAGTGAGAATACTTGAAACCCACCACTGTCGGTCAAAATGGGTGCGTTATACTGCATAAACCCATGTAAACCACCGGTTTGTGCAACTAAATCCTCCCCTGGCCGCAGGTACATGTGGTAGGTATTGGCCAGAATCGTCTGAGAACCCACAGTTTGCAATTCTACCGGCGAGACACCTTTAACCGCCCCATGTGTGCCTACAGGCATAAACATGGGGGTAGTAACAGTGCCGTGCGGAGTTGTAAACTCTGCTACACGGGCCAATCCGTCTTGCGCGGCAATCTTAAATTCAAACATTAAATTTCTACCCGTTCACCAACATCTAAAATACGTACATCAACTTTCCCTTTGAGTTGGTCAGCAACCTCATGTGCAGGCTCACCATCTGGCCACATATGGTAGTGCACTGGAATGGTAACCCCACTCCATCCAAGCCGTTCTACGTATGCTACAGCTTCTTCAGGACCAAAGGTATACCCTTTGCCACCCACTGGAATCATCAGGACGTCATACGATTCTTGTGGGGTATTCTCTAATGGTACAAACATATCTCCCAAATACCAAAGCGACTTTCTGCCAACTGAAATGATAAATCCAGCGTTTTCGACCGGAAATGTGACATTCGGGCCGTGATCTGACTCTGTAAATGTAATCGTAAATGGTGTTCCTTCAATTTTTACGGTCTGACCAATTGCAGAAACACTTACTTTTAATTGTGTCTCAGTTAGGAGTTCAGCAACTTGAGCGACTGTATACACAGGTGCAGCCATAGCATTTAACCTATCTATAACAAAGTGATCTGGATGAATATGTGAAACAAGCACAGCACTCACTATTCCCATGAGCGCAAAACTTTGGTCAGATACTCGGTTTCCAATATCAACAGCTAGTCGATAGCCATTACTCTCAACAACAAATGATGAGTGTTCTAGTTTTGTGATAACCATAGATCTCCTTTCCTGTGCACGGTAACAAATTCTAAGATAAAGAAAAAGCCCCGGTTACCCGGGACCTTCTCTAATTCAGTAGAAAACTACTTAACTTCAACTGAAGCACCAGCAGCTTTGAGCTTTTCAACAGCAGCGTCAGCTTCTTCCTTCTTCACGTTGGAGATAACTTCCTTAGGAGCGCCATCTACAAGGTCCTTAGCTTCCTTAAGACCTAGGTCTGAACGGATTTCACGAACTGCTTTGATAGCGTTGATCTTGCTAGCACCACCGTCGGTTAGGACAACAGTGAAAGAAGTCTTTTCTTCAGCAGGAGCAGCATCAGCAGCAGCTGCAGGCATAGCACCCATCATCATAGGAGCAGCAGCAGAAACACCGAACTTCTCTTCGAGTTCTTTTACGAGCTCTGAAAGCTCAAGTACGTTTAGTTTTTCGATCTGTTCGATCAGTTTTGAAAAATCAGCCATTGTGGATAATTTATATGTTGTAAATAAGATTAAGCGGCCTTCGAGTCACGAACGGCAGAAAGCACGTTAACGAGACCACGAATGTTGCCAGCAAGTACGTTGACGAAGCCTGAGAGAGGAGCTTGAAGGGTTCCAACCAGCTGACCAAGAAGCTGTTCGCGACTTGGAAGCTTAGCAAGAGCTTCAACCTGAGCTGCGGTAACGAAATTACCGTCAACAATTCCACCGAGGACTTTTAGGTTTTCAATATCCTTTGTGAACGGCATAAGCAGACGAGCTGCAGCAACCGGATCAGCATAGGAGTAGATCAGCGCAAGTGGTTGATCAAGGAGTTCAGCAGGAACGTCAGTCTTTGTTTCTTCAAGGGCGCGCTTCAGGAGGCTATTTTTAGCAACCTGGAACTGGAGCCCGTGTTCGTAAAGACCATCGCGGATCTGCTCAATCTCATCAACTTTCACTGCCTGTGTACCAACCAGAACGACACCTTGTGAGCGTCCTAAACGATCGGTAAGTTTGGAAAGAATTTCTTCCTTCTGCACCCGCGTTTTTGGCATAGTGTTATGTTTGATACCCTCTTTGAGAACTGACTCACGACATGAGTAAGGGTTGAGGTTCCCAAAGAGGGTATCAAATTTCCGAGTTAATAAGGTAATAAAATAAAAAATTCGCTCAGAGACAGAGCGAAACATCACACAACTCGCGTTGATATGCGCCTCGGCAGGACTTCTTCCGTTAGGATGCCTACTGTCTCTGGTACAAAGATACTTTACCTGATTTCCAGGTTGAGGTCAATACTTGGGTAAAAAAATATGTTTGACCGGGGGTGCCGGCCAAACATGAAGCGGATTCACTTCTTTTCCTTGAGTAATTGCTCGATGAACCACTCAAGTATATAACCCAGGTTCTCCGGATCCGCTTTCTGAACTGCAGCTATGGCAGCAAGCGGGAAGTACTCTTGAATAAGAGGATACCCCTCGTCACCGACGTGGTCGTCGACTTCAAAAACTGGGTATCCGACACTATTCAACCCTACTTTGAATCTAGGATCGAAGAGTGTGAGCTCGGGCGGACCCTTAAGCCCTTGATTGAAGTTGAAGTGGTAGCAACGTACCGATTCGTCGCACAGAAAGATCAGGAACAAGCCATCCACCGATGATCCGTAAATCTTGTTGAAAAAAACACACGGATTCCTGGAGTAATTTTCTGGCCCCCATTGCGCAGAAGAATAATTTCCTACTAGAGCACTTTGTGCAACTTCCGGGGTAACTTCAACACACGACTGTTTCGGAAGCTTGCGAAGCAACTTCTCAATCGGAATGACAGCATTAACCGGCTCTTTCTTCCCTGACTGACGAACCTGCAGATATAAAGACATCACATTTCCTTCTCCCTTAACCCAGGAAGTGGGCTCCGTTAGGAGATTATCGAATATACCACAAGTAGTTCATTATTTCAATTAGAAACGCCTTATCAGATTGACAAATCTAGTAAATAATGGTTAAATAACACATTCGAAACGAACTTTCGACAACACGTGCTTTTAGGAGAAAAATGAAAAAAATCCTCACATTACCCGCCGGAAACCCAGTGGAATTTCGTTGGACAAACAGGAAGGGTGTAAAAAAACGATTCCTGATTCCTGGTTCGCTTTGGGTGACCATCGTGACTATGTTACTTATGGCACTCACCTTCGCTTATGCCAAAACCCTAACCTGGCAAATCGGAGTAGGTGTAACCCTTATGCTTCTGATCCATGAATTAGGGCACTTATACGCTGCTAAAAAGTGTGGATACTTGGCCAGTGTGCCGATATTCATACCATACCTCGGCGCAGCTGTAATTTGTCCTCAGATTCTAAGAAGTCGCAATGAGGCGTACGTCGGCTATTACGGACCACTATTTGCAGCGATTGCGAGTATTAATCTGCTCCTGTTCACTATCCTGTGGCCAGGACATCACCATGACGTCGCACTCGTAAATCAGGCGAGTTTGTCAGTTAACGTTTTCAACATGATCCCACTCAGGTTTCTCGATGGTGGACGCATACTTGCGAAAAATGCTTCGCCGCGTCGACACCATGCAGATTGGGTCAGGTGCTATGTAATCCTGACGGTGGGTCAGATTGCATTGTGGGTTATTCAAGCATTCTACTACTAACCTAACTAAAGCACGTGGTATTGAGTCGGTCCAAATGTATTGGGCCGGCTTTTTTTGTATACCAAAAACCCCGCCTTGCAGCGGGGTTTTCTCTCGATTCAGTTTAGAGCTGAACTTTTACACCAGGTCCCATTGTAGGAGCGAGTGAAACTGAAACTACCTTACCACCTTGGAGAATTGACTCCATAGTGCGGAAATTTTCAGCAATTTGCTCAGTCTTGAACGAAATTCGGCCAAGTGACATGTGAAGAACACCAGTTTTATCGGTACGATATTCAACACGTCCACCACTGATTTCTTTTGTAACTTTCTCGATATCTTCTGTAACTGTACCAGCTTTAGGAGATGGCATCAGACCTTTAGGACCAAGAAGCTTAGCAAACTTAGCAAGCTTTGGCATTTGAGCAGGAGTTGCAATCAGAACGTCAAAGTCGAGCTTACCTGCAGCAATTGCTTCAATAGTTGCATCATCAGCAACAGCAACTTTCTTAGTTTTACCTGTTCCGTGTGGAAGAACGATTGTTCCGCGAACACCTTCAACCTTAAGCTTTGCATGAAGTTCGATGGTACCATCAAACTTTGTAGTTGATGTCTTCTTTACAAGCTCAATCGCTTCTTCAAGTGGATACTGCTTGTTGCGTTCAACTAGAGCAACAACCTGACGATACTTCTTGCCGCGAAGACGGAGTGGGTCAAGTTTCTTGGTTGAAACAGGCTCAGCAGTCTTACCTTCAGATACGCGCTTTGCAGCTGCTTTCTTAGCCTTTTCTGAAGTACTCTCACGATTCTTGTGCTTTTTTTCACCTTCTTCTGCAACGATTTCAGCATCAAGCTCAGCAACATCTGCCTCAAGAGCTTCTTCTTCGTCAGTTACCAAAACCTGCTCGTCAGCTTCTAGCGCTGTAGCATTGTCGGTGTTCATAGCAGACATTTCTGCAGGAATAACATCGTCGGTATCGGTAATTTCGTCCATTACCTCATCCATTGATGTGTTCTCTTCTAAATTCTGGTGAAGTGCGTCATGCAGTTCACTTGGGTCAAGTACTTCTTTGTCCATTGGACCTCCGGTGGTAGTAACGCTCAGATTCTGAGCTCCCACAATTACGTTGATATACCTCTTCAAAACGCTGCCCGACGACGCGGTAAGAGTTGAGGGTTTTGAAGAGGTATATCAACTTCTTCTAATAAATTGTTATAAGTGGAACGTTTCAGTAGAAATCGTTCCGTATTTCAGCCACTCTACCAGGTTTGGCACGAGTTTGTCAATCACTACATCAACGGTTTTTGTGTCATGAGCAGGCATACGTTGCAGTACATAGTCCTCAAGTGCAGGTAAATGTGCAGCAAGTTCTGCTTTTTGCTCATATAACCCCACTCCAACCCGTACCCGCCAGAAATCATCTGGCCCTAGTGCTGTAATAATTGATTTCCAGCCATTATGACCCCCATCCCCGCCGGACTGGCGAATACGTACGCTTCCAGGAGCAACATACACATCGTCAGCCACTATACAGAGCTGCTCAGGCTTTAAATCATAATAATCAGCCAGAGTACGTATCGGCTTTCCCGAGTTATTCATAAACTGCTGTGGCTTCACCAGAAAACACTTCTCACCTTCAATATTGGTTTCAATTACCAAACTATCATGGAGGCGCTTCCACGTTTTCTCACCTAAGGACGTAGCAACTGCATCTAAACAGGCAAAACCGATGTTATGCCGCGTTTTATCGTACTGTTCCCCTGGATTACCCAGGCCGATCAGCGCACGCATCCTACAACCCTAGGCCAGCTGGTAGATTCAAATCTCCCGCAATTTTCTTCATTTGCTCTGTAGCAACTGCTTGCGCCTTTGAAATAGCTTGTCCTGTTACATTCAGGATAGCCTTTTCAAGTTCACGCTTCTTGTCTGGCTCTAACCAGCTCTCGTCGATTTTAATATCGATCATGCGCTGCTCACCATTGAACACAACTGTAATTAAGCCATCGGTTGAAGAGGCTTCAATTTCGGTTTCTTTTAGCTCTTTCTGCAAGGCGCGCGCCTTCTTTACCATTGAGTACGTATCTTTGGCTTTGGAAAATGGATTCTGTGACATATTCTTGGATTACTGTTCGGCTAGATAAATTAATTCAGATTCGATGAACGGAGCAAGTTCACCATCAAGGACGGCTGAGATATTCGCGGTTTCATAATTTGTGCGATGATCTTTCACCATCTGGTACGGTTGCATTACGTAGGAACGAATCTGATTTCCCCACGTCCCCTCTTTAAACTCCCCTTTTAGTCTAGCAACTTCCTCAGCATTTTTCAGCTCTTGCAGACGTGCTAACTTAGATTGCAGTATTTTCAGTGCTGTAGCCTTATTTTGCACCTGACTGCGCTCGTTTTGAATAGCTACAACAATTCCGGTTGGAAGGTGAGTTATACGAACTGCAGAATCTGTAGTATTAACATGCTGACCGCCTGCTCCACCCGATCGATACACGTCTATCCGCAAATCAGATTCAGGAATGACAGCTTCTTTACTTGCCTCAGCTTCTGGAATTACTTCAACTAACGCAAAGCTCGTTTGGCGCAGGTTTTTAGCATTAAACGGCGAAAGACGAACAAGTCGGTGTACGCCGGCCTCTCCTTTCAACAACCCAAACGCCATCCGCCCCTTTACCTCAATGGTGACAGATTTTACTCCAGCTTCTTCACCTTGATTACGGTCGAGAATAGTGGCTGACCAACTTGAGCGATCAAACGAGAGTGTACGATCTTGAACTTCTTCAGTTTTCCCCTGCTCAACATAGCGCAGAAACATACGTTCGAGAATTTGCGCCCAATCTTGTGCATCTACGCCACCAGTTCCAGCGTGAATGGTAAGCACTGCATTTGCACTATCCTGACGATGAGATAGTAGTGCCTGACGCTCAAGGTTTTTCACTTCTTCCTCAATTGCAGTAAGTTCCTCCTGATTTGCATCTGTACTTAACTCAATGAGAATTTGGAGATCGTCCCAATCTGAGAGAAGTTTTTCGGTACTAGAAATCTCAGCCATCACTGCAACTGCTTGCTCTTGTTCTGACCAAAAATCGGAAGCTTCAGAAATAGTTCGCAACTCAGTAAGACGGGTTCGCTTTTGCTCGATTTGTAGAATAGTTGTGAGTGGCTCAATACGCGCACTCAACTCTGAAATAGTTGGCATATTGGCACTGTATCAGAAAAAGAGCTCCCGGAGGAGCTCTTATTTCTTTTTACAACTATCTTTTACAAGATGTCGAGATTGCGGAGACGATTATGTAAGCGCTTCTTGAGAAGGTACCAACGAGTACCGTAACCAGCACCAGATAGACCCATTAGTCCAACGAGACCAAGCTCGGCTTCAGGACCAGTGTGTGGTAACTGAATTGGAGGGGTAGGTGTTGTAGTTGGAGGTGTTGGAGTAGGCTTTACTGAACATGCAAGTTCAGTTGCTTTTGCAGTATCACTTACTGTTGGAACCTGATCACCAGATGCGTATGCAGTATTTACGATACTCAAGTTTGATGTAAGACATGCGTTAACCGATGCCTTAAAGACAACTGTTTTACCAAGACCAGGAGCAAGATCAGTTAAGATAAATCCTTGACCAAGAAATGCATTTTGATCAGTAATTGGCTGCACTTCATCATCAATCGTAAGACTATTCGAGATGTAGGTAATCCCGGCTGGAATTACATCATGAAGAATCGGATTGGTAATTGTTGCGTTACCGTTGTTAAGAACTGTAATACGGTAGGTAAGAACCTGACCAGCAGTTACATTTCCAGCATCATTTACATATGTACCATTCTCAACTTTTACATCCTTTTGGATGATCAGACCTTTAGTACAGCTGAAGATTACATCAGCATTGTCACGAGCCTGGAGTTTACCTTGGTAATACACTTCAGCCCAGTTTGAGAGTAGTGAAGGAAGATTACAGTTGCCTGTTACTTCAGCATTGAAAATGATTTCTTTGCTACCAGTACTTCCGTGAGTCATGCTTGCAATGGTATATCCATTGTTCACGATTGAATTATCAGCAACTGGAACACCATTTACCGTAAGACCACCCTTGTAGATGATACCTGCAGGAAGTAAATCCTTAATGGTTACATTCTGAGCGTCATCAGTACCTGTATCTTGTACGGTAATACGATAGTTCAAAATATCACCAGGAGCAGCGCTTCCCAAACGTTGGTCGTACCACATTTGAGTTTGATCCTTACGAACTTCTTTCACAATTGAGAAAGAAACCGTGTGGATATGCTGATTTAAGATTGTAACAGTCACACAGTTTGTAGGAGTTGAAAGTCCAACGAAACTTGATACTGCACAGTTCTGTAAATTGGTTGAATCTGCAGGAAACTTGGTAGTATCTGCAACTTTAACCTGGAACATGAGGTAGAGTGCTGAAGAAGGTGTAGGAGCCATGTCTTCAAAAGCCCATGTAATCTTATTACCATCAAACACTGAACGACTATCGAGTAAGTTCACGCGGTAATCGGCGTTGTTACGCTTAATAACGATGAATGAACTATTTGGAATGTAGGTAAAGCGCGGGTCAAGCGCATCAGTAATCTGAGGAGCAAGACCAGTTGCTGTACCAGTGTTCTGTAAGAAAATCTTATAATCAATAATGTCGCCTGGACGAGCTGTTGCGGTTGTACCGAAGTCAGCCTGACCATTGTCGAGCATTACGCGCTTATTAGTATTGATCTGAGCAGAACCGCCCTCGATCCGAACTTGGATCTGAACAGCTTGTGCATAGGTCCAACACCCTTGTTGATCACCAAGATTAATACCATTGGTAGTAATATCGTCACCATTTACGCCGGTTGGGAAGGATTGCTGAGCAACGAGCTTAACAAGATTTCCGTTTGCATCTACTTTCGTAGTGTAGTAGGTAGCAGAACCTTGCACGTAGGTAAGAGCAGATGGCTTTGTAGCATCTACTTCTACTACTCCTCGTACTGATGCTGCATTGTCTGCCGAAACAGTACCAGTTGGATGGAATACTGTAGCAGTACCCGAACCAAGGTCAATTTTGAGACGAACATTATGGGCAACAGAGTGGAGAATACTGTTGTGGTCCCAAATGAGGAAGTTAACTACATCACCTTGTTGTGCAGTAATATGATTACCCCACGCCTGACCTGGAGCAGCAACCTGAAAAGTTGGGAGCTCGCCGGTTGGCGCACTGTTAAACTGAGGAGCATCAGCAGATGCGCTCATTGGTGATGAAATTGCGAAGATAGCCAGTGCGGAAAGTCCGACAGCTGCCTTAGCGGTTTTCGTAAATGTTTTGCGAAGAAGAGTTGTAATCTTCATGCGAATGTAGTTAATAACGTATACAAGTTGAATACTCGTTTGTACCATTTATAGCAAGATTTGTCAATAGATTATTAGATTCAGGAGCATATTTTCTACAAAAAAAGTCCCCCCGTACACATGGCACGGAGGGCTTAGGGATTTCTCCCGACGAGTTGTCACCCACGTCGCGTGGGTTTTGGTTGATTGTATTGTCCGGTACCGTTCCCGACGGTGAGGCCGGGAATATCCCCAGAATTGAATCTTTCCCAGTTATTGGGACCAGTTTCATTCGGGAGGATTGGTACTTTGACCGGCATTGAGTCCGGCGGGATGACTACCCCTGTGGGGCAGTACCCATAGGTCGGAACACCCTGGGAGTTGCAACCGTACGAGTTAAAGCACAGGTAGATCATGTCTTGCGAGAAGACACGCTCAGTTGAAGGAATCGAGTCGTACGACCATTTTCCAACCGGAAGATTAGGATAAAGTGTCGGTACTGCACAAGGCAACTTAGCAACGTACCGTGCTTCAGGTTTAGCCTCAGCTTCCAGGGTTAACCCTTCTGCTGATGCTTCCAACTGTTGCACGTTAATTGCAGCACTGTCCGGCAACGTGATCACCACCTCTCTTCGCCCGAAGGTGAAGTAAGGGTTGAAACATTGCGGGTCAGCGATAATGCCGTCGATGAAGATGATATCGTACTTCGACGTTCCATCCCCGAGAGCCACCTTCAAGATGATTGTTCGCACTGGCTTTGGAAGCCGGAGCATCGAATCATCCTGGTAGGTCCACCCATCGGTGTACCCCCAAACTCCGGTTTTACTGGAGTAAGAGGTACCCATGGGGCCGTAAACAGCGAAGTCCTCGGTGCCCTGCTGGCACAGAATTACTTCACCGTTCCAGAAATACTTATACAGCTTTCCGTCGGGTGTGTATTTTCTGTGGTAATGACGAGCATAAACCCCTGGGGAAAGTGACTTCCCATAAAGCTTTTGTGCCTCCTCATTTGTGAGACGAGGAGCTAACGCCTTATTGAACCTGGGAGAGAGTGGATTATCCACAATACACTCCCATTTCAGATCACTACCCGGGACAGAGAATGTCTGTCCGAGGAGTGTATCAGGATTCTTGTCTGGGGCCGCCGAGATCGCCAAGGGCGAAAACGCGACCACTAGTGCCAAAAACTTGAGCGACCAAGTCATTTTACGCTCTCCTTGCCGATCTCTCGACCTTCGCAATCATAAGAAACCGTGCCTGTGCGACCGTACCGGTCAGACCACGAAATCGTGAACTTCGCACGAAGTGCGTAGTTCACTTTAACATAGTCACCCGGTTTTACCCGGGTTGTAAGTTCGTTCGAGTTTCTGCCAGCGAAATTCCGTTCGGCTACCAGAGAGATCTCAAGGACGTATCCCAGCTTGTCGTTTTGAATGACAAAGTAGTTTTCGTCCTTTCTGATAATCTCAAATCGTCGGTTAGGCATGGCCATCTCTGTTACGAAATGGCGATACTTCGACGGTTTTACATCGACGGGAGGCTTTCGATCTTCTGGCTTTTTATCACCATCCTGATCGAAGTGTTTCCGGGGGTCGATTACGTCGCCGCCAACATCTTCTTGGTTCTGCTTAGAAGGTTCTCTCTGTGCTCGCGCAAGTGCCTCTTCAGCACTTTTTCGCTTTGCAATTTCGAGGTCAAGCTGTCGTTGCAGCTCATTGTGCTGAGATGTTTCAGTAGTTAACTGTCCCATATCCGCATCAACTGCATTAATAACAGATTGAGGAGTCTCCAACACCGGTATATGGTGCTGGTTAACCCACTCATTAAGCCGCTGGTACCATGAATAAAGTCGCTCTTTCGAAGCTTCGTTCGGCCATGGATATGTGGTCATAAGCAGGAACGTATCCTTACTTGTTGATCCAGAACCATCCTTTGCAAAGGTCGGACCAAGTCCGAAAATCTTCACATCAGTATAGTCCCGACCAGTTTTGTAATCCCAGATCGTAGCAAAGGCTGCGACTTTTTGGAGGATTTTTGTGTCATCGAGCGAAAGCTCAACGTACAATCCCCCGTCCGTGTCGTGATTAAGTGGAAGTTTTACTCCGGCGAACCGAACGTAGAATTTCCCTTCCTCTGCCTTACCAAGCGCATCTTTTTTGCGCCTGTCTACAATGCCATCGAGATAGCATCGCAACTTACCAGCTTTGAATCCCCTCGGAACGAAGGGAAATACCATCTGGTCAGGCCCAAGAGGAATCAGGTCAACATCGTTGACGCGAACCGTTGGGACATTGAGGATAGTTCCGTTCCCTGCCGTTGTACGGTGGGTGACGGAAGCCTGGGACATGACCGTTGCAGGGAGAATCCCTACGCCGATCATGGCCAGAGTGACGAGGAGGGTGTTTCGAAAAATCATCAGGATCTCCTTGCAGTATCGAGAAAAAGTCGTGTGACAGTCAAATCGTAAAATACAACCAACTTGTCAAATGTCGAGAGAAATTTTCGGGCGAACCGTACAACATTGTACGGTTTCCCTTGTAAAGCTGTGTGCCTTGCAAGGAAAACCGTGGGCCCTAAATAACGAAAAGCGCTTTTTCTCAGCGATCCAGCCAGGATTAGGGCGCGATCACAGAGACAAATGGAGGAAATGGCATAGAGCCTAAAAGACCACTTGGTTGAGTACTGTGAAACAATCATCCACAAATCCCAGCCAGGTCGCTGGTAAAAAGCGCTTCGTTTCTTTTGTATTGAACATCGAGAGTGTTTTTCACCGCTCGAATAAGGCAGTCTATAACAGAAAATAAAATTTGTCAAGAGATATTGGCCTCTAGAGCCTATCTCTGGACTATTTGACCTTCTGAAGTATCAAGAACTGTGTACCCTAATTGCGTAATTTCTGTACGAATTTGATCTGATAATGCGAAATCGCGGGCATCGCGGGCTGCCTGACGTTTCTCAAGTAATGCAGCAATTTCAGCTGGAACTTGAATTTGATCATTCTGATCTAAACGAAGCTGTAACACCTGATCAACGTTAGCCAAGAAAGCACGTTTTTCAGCCTTTGAGAGATCTCCATTCACAGCATTCCACACCACAGCCATCGCAACTGGCATGTTCATATCTTCAGCAAGTGCTGCATCAAACTCCCCTATAAGCTGGAGCACTTCGGGCGTAAGCTGATCTTCAGCAGCTGACTGGTACACTGCGCGCAACTTCTTCAATGACTGCTCAGCGACCTGCAACCCATCAAATGTGAAGTTCAACTTACTGCGATAATTTGCACTATAGGAAAGCAATCTGAGTGCAATTGGGTCATAACCTTTTTCGATAATCTCTGGAATGGTATAGACATTGCCCAATGACTTGGACATTTTGCCGCCATCTACCAGAAGAAACTCACTATGGCACCAAAAACGAGCTAGTGGCTTACCTGTAACGGTTTCACTTTGCGCCATTTCATTTGGATGATGCACCATAATATGATCTGCGCCACCACAGTGGATATCAATTGAATCACCGAGTGTAGCTCGAATAATTGCCGAGCATTCGATGTGCCAACCTGGAAAACCTGTCCCCCACGGACTTTCCCATTCCATGTGACGTTTCCCTGGTTCGATGGAGAACTTCCAGAGGGCGAAATCTGTTTTATTCAGCTTTTCGTCGTTCACAACGCGAGCACCCTGCTGAAGGCCAGCAATATCAAGGCGAGCGAGCTCGCCGTAGTATGGTAATTTACTCGTATCAAAATAAATTCCATCAGAAGTGCTATACGTGTACCCTTTTTCTTCGAGTGAGCGAATCATCTCAATCTGCTCACCAATCATATCAGTGGCACGGACGAGTGGTTCAGGCACTTCTAGATTCAAGGTATCAAGATCTTTCAAGAAGCGTTCTTCGTAGCGCTTCGCAACGTCCCAGGCGGTAATACCGTCACGACGTGCACCAACTTCCATTTTATCTTCACCATCATCACTATCATCTACAAGATGACCAACGTCAGTAACATTCATCACACGTTCAACCTGATAGCCAAAGCGCCGTAATACCTTTACTAGCACATCCTCGAAAATGAAGGTGCGGTAGTTACCAATATGTGGATCGCCGTACACTGTTGGGCCACAGGTATACATCTTCACCAAATTAGGGTGAAGCGTCGTGAACTCCTCTGTAGAGCGAGTAAGTGTGTTGTAGAGCTTAAATGGTACCGTCATCAAATAAATCGTCGGCAGTTAATGGGGCATCGATTAAGTGACGCGGAATCATGTGAGCTTTTTGCTTACTTGACCCATCATCGTCTTCATCTACGACAACTTTATCAATTTCAGCGACAATTTCAGCATCTGGATCAAGAGAAGCAGGCTCAGTATCAAGTACCGCAAGTTCTTCCTCTTCTTGTATATCTTCTTGATCGGCGGCTTCGGTTGGGTCTAGTTCGTCATCAACGGGAGTGGTCGGCATAGTGCACAGAATTACGCCCCTCTAGGGCACGGGCTAAAGTTGTTGGATCAGCATATTCAATATCGCTTCCCATAGGTAGGCCGCGAGCAATTCGACTGATGGTCAGGAGATTGCTATCGGTTAACGATTGAAGCTGTTGAGAGATGTATGAGGCTGTTGCCTCTCCCTCAAGCGAAGGATTTGTTGCAAGGATGACTTCCGTCCCCTCGCCCTTTCCTACGCGCGCTTCAATTCTATGCACTAAGAGCGCAATACGCAACTGGTCAGGGCCAATACCGTCCATTGGCGAGAGCACCCCTCCTAAAACGTGGTACAGGCCTCGATAACTCCCAGCTTTCTCTAGAGCGATAACATCGAGTGAACCCTCTACAACGCAGATTTGATCGGTATTACGACCAGTATCTGAGCAGATTGTACATAGAGTATCAGTAGAGATATGGCCGCATTCTTCACATGGACGTAGCCCTTGCTGCACACCTTCTAATGCTCCAATAAAGCGATTAACGTCAAACTGAGAGCGCTGTAAGAGGTGAAATGTTAACCGTGCGGCCATTTTTGGACCAATACCAGGAAGCCGACTAAACGCGTCTATAAGGTTCTGAACTGGCTCAGGCAGCTTGGCTGACATTCGATACGGCGTTAAATGCTTCTAAACTTGCGTCTTTAAATGGTAACTCAATTTTTTCTGATTCCAAATCTTCAATCTTTTTTGGAAGTTGTTCCTTTTTCCAAATCGCAAAACTACAACCTGGGTATCCGCTACAGCCGAAGAATACTCCTCGTTTAGCCTTCTTTTCATTAAGTGGTTTGCCACAGATTGGACAAATGAGACCTGTTGGTTGAGTCACCACAAGTGGAAGAGTGGTTTTACACTCAGGATACTTAGGACACGCTAAAAACCGCCCAAAGCGACCATTTTTAATAATCATCATTGTTCCACAGGTTGGACATGGAACATCGCTTTCCTGAGTTGTATCTATACGCTCAATTTTGTCTGTACGCTCCTCAACTTGAGAATGGAATGGCCCCCAGAATGCTGTAAGTAGACCTTCGTAGTTTTCTTCACCGGTAGCTACTCGGTCGAGTTTTTCTTCCATATCCGCGGTGAAATTGAGGTCAACAATTTCTGGGAAGTTATTTTTCAACAGATCTGTAACAATCTTGCCAATATCTTCTGGAATTAGACGACGTTGCTCAACACGTACATACAAACGTGCAGTCAACGTGTCGATTGTTGGAGCGTACGTAGAAGGCCGACCAATACCTAATTCTTCAAGAGTCTTGATTAACGTTGCTTCTGAAAAACGTGGTGGCGGTTCAGTAAAATGCTGCTCAGGAAGTAATTGATTTAAGCTAAGCACCATCCCCTTTTCCAGAAGTGGAAGTAATGTATCTTCTTTACCGTCTTCATGAAGTGCAGCGAGAAAACCTGGAAATACAATTCGCTGCCCATTAGCACGAAATACTGCATCTGCTGCTGTAATGTCAGCAGCAGTTTGCTCAAGCGCAGCTTCAGCCATTTGACTTGCCAGCGCACGACGACGAATCAGATCGTACACCTTTTGACCCTGAACATCGGTTGTAACTTCACTTCCGCGACGTGTTACATCTGTTGGACGAATAGCTTCGTGAGCTTCCTGTGCCTGTTTTTTGCTCGAATAGTGATTAGGTTTTTCAGGAATATACTGATCACCAAACGAACTTTTCACATACGAACGAATTGCATCTACTGCTACAGAAGCAAGTTCTACTGAATCAGTACGCATGTAGGTAATGTGACCAGCTTCATAGAGTCGCTGAGCCGAGCTCATCGCAGACTTGGACGACATTCCCAACTTATTCACCGCATCCTGTTGGAAAGACGAAGTTGTATATGGAGCAGCCGGACGACGCTTAACTTGCTTTACTTCAACACTATTCACCGTGTATCCAGCTTTAGATAAGCTTTCAACAATTAACTGCATTTCAGCTTCTGTTTTAATATCAAGCTGTTCTAATTTCTTACCTTTATACTGGCTCAAAGAAGCGGTGAACTGTTCAGCACTACCTGGTGCCTGTAATTCAGCTTTGAGAGACCAATATTCTACTGCATTAAACGCCTCACGTTCACGTTCACGATCAACTACAAGTCGCAGCGCAGCTGATTGCACACGACCAGCAGATAATCCTTTATAAATTTTCTTCCATAAAACTGGAGAAAGCGTATAGCCAACCAGTCGATCCAATACCCGCCGAGCCTGTTGAGCATCAACTAAATCCTGATCAATTGCTCGAGGATGACTAATAGCATTTAAGATTGCAGGCTTTGTGATTTCATCAAAAGTAATACGAAAAATCTTTAGGTCAGCACTTTCAGTTAAATCAAGCGCCTGTTTAATATGCCACGCAATGGCCTCCCCTTCTCGATCCAAGTCAGTTGCGAGATACACAACTTTCTTGCCTTTTACAGCCTCTTTGAGAGCTTTTACAGTTTTACGAGCTTTAAGTGGTACGAGGTATTGTGGAATAAAGTGATCATCAACATCTACCCCAAGTTTAGAACTTGGAAGATCACGAATATGACCCATACTTGCAACAACTTTATAATTGCTCCCTAGGTATTTTTCGATTGTTCCAGCTTTTGCTGGTGACTCCACAATTACGATGTTTTCAGCCATTGATTTTGTTTACAGACGATATATCCGTCTATTTCTAATATTGAAAGCGTTGTATGAAGGCGAGGAATATCCCAGCCAGTTGTTTGAATGAGCCCTTCAAGGGTATGGATTCCGCGTGAGACCAAATCATAGAGAAGTGCGGGTGACCCTGTCAAGGCTGGTTTAAGCGGAATTGCTGACTGCACGAGAGTTTCAGTACGATACAGTGCCAATATATCATCAGCTGAAGTAATTGGAGTTGCACCATCTTTTAATAGCGCATTTACCCCAACGCTTTGCAGACGGGTTATATCTGAAGGCACCACACAAACAGTTCGTCCTAAATCATGAGCATGCCGTGCAGTAGTTAGTGTACCTGATTTTTCACCAGCTTCCACAATGAGTACTACTGAACTTAATGCTGCGACTATCCGATTTCGAGCAGGAAAGTGGTATTGCTGTGGTCCTGTTCCAGGTGGATACTCGGAGATTACGCAACCTGTGGAACATATTTTTTTATATAATCCACCATGCGAGGCTGGATATATACGATCAAGCGCACTTCCTAAGACTGCCACACAGCGGCCACCTTCGGCAAGTACCGCACGATGTGCTGCCGCATCAACTCCGTATGCCAAACCTGAAACCACTACGAGTCCTGCTCTAACGAGCGATGGGATAAGTAACCGAATTACAGCTTCGCCATAGGAACTTATGTCGCGACTCCCAACAATGCTTATAGCTGGTAACCCAAGAACACTCAAGTCACCATCACAATACAAACACTCCGGTACAGGTTTAGCGTGAAGCAAATCACTTGGATACTGTTCAGATGTTGGTGTGAGTATTACTTGGGACATACCCACACACTACTGCAGGCACATTCAAATTGGGATACTACTCTACTGACGTATCTTTTGAGAATAGTGTAATCCCCAACTCCCTAGCCTGTTTTCCAATCTCTTCTTGAAGTAACTGTGCATATAATAGTAATCCGATAGATTCCATATTTCCGTGCTGCTCATTACCGAGAATATTGCCCCCACCTCGAATTTCAAGGTCACGCAGCGCAATTCCCCATCCACTACCGAGTACATCAGCTTCCTTTAAAGCATTTAATCTCATCGTAGCAGTTTCAGAAACGCGTAAGCCTTCCGAACTTTCGTAAGGAGACCTTTCAATTCCACCTGTAAACAAGTATGCATATGCTTGTTTTGCACGACGACCCACTCGTCCACGTAATTGGTATAAATCAGACAATCCAAACCACTCACTATGAAGCACTACTAATGTATTAGCATTTGGACAATCCAATCCATGCTCAACAATGCTTGAGGCAATCAGAATATCAACTTCTCCAGCCATAAAATCCCCCATTCGCTGTGCCAAAGACTTCTGATGTAACTGTCCGTGTGCAACAGCGATACGTGCATTTGCGTAGGGTGTATCTGCAAGAAGTGTCCGTACCCTATCTTCTACAGCTGCAATAGATTGCACTCGGTTATGTACAACGTACGTTTGACCACCACGTTCTAACTCATTACAAAGCACAGAACGCAGATGGGCATCTGTATATGGCTCAACTTCTGTCTGAATGGCCAAACGTCCTTTAGGGGCCGTTCTGAGCATGCTCAAGCCACGTAATCCAGACAAACTCATCGAGAGTGTGCGTGGAATTGGCGTTGCAGAAAGAGAAAGCACATCTAAATGCGGGCGCAATTTCTTCAATTGTTCTTTATGTGCAACACCAAACTTTTGTTCTTCATCCACAATTAATAAGCCTAGATCTTTCCAGCGCACGTTTTTACCAAGCAAACTATGTGTTCCAACCGCAATATCAATTGCACCTTCTTCTAAACGCTCACGTACAGATGCATCTTTCCCACTGGTTAACCGACTCATATGTGCAACTTCTACCGGAAGAACATCAAACCGTTGTTTTAATAAGTTATAATGCTGCTCAACGAGAACTGTTGTTGGCGCAATAAAGGCAACCTGCTTTCCAGCTGCCATCACTTCAGCAGCAGCACGTAGCGCAACTTCTGTTTTACCGAAACCAACATCCCCACACAGCAACCGATCCATAGGCTGATCAGTATCCTCTAAATCACTTAATATTTCGTTAAGTGATTTACTCTGATCCGAAGTAAGGTCAAATGGCACACTTTTAGCTAATGCTTCTAACCATTCACCTGCTCGAGAATAACGAGTGCGTCCAGTTAGTTGCCGCGCTGCATAAATTTTCAAAAGTCCACGCGCAACTAAAATCAGATCACGCTGAATTCTTTCTTTAGTATGTGCCCAGGCTTTTGAATATAACCTCGTAAGTCGCGGGTGCCGACTACCAATATACGGCATAAGCCCACCCTGGCGACTCAGGGGAACTAACAAGCGATCGTTTCCAGCATACTGCAATGCAATATACTGCTCTTCATTTCCTTCTACGTTTTGTTGCGTTACAACACCTGAAAATATACCCACCCCATGGTACGGATGAACCACATATTCCCCAGGATGAATATCGCCGTGCCCAGTCTTTAATTGGTTAGGAAGCAAGTTCGGAAAGTCAGGAGTAATTACCCATCCTTCACCATCCTTCTGTGCAATCTTTTCTAACTCCTCCCCGAAGAAGTGAAGTCGGTACGATATTGGACTTGATACTGGCCAACATTCAATCAAATCCCCTCGTACAGCAAACTCACCTGACTTGTGAATAAAGTCAGTTTCGGTATATCCGTGTGAACGGAAAAAGCCAATTAGTTCGCTATAAGAAACCATTTTTTATATTTGTATGAATCTGTATGAATTATTCATATCATACTAAACTAAATGTTGACATACACCCTCCCGTATGGTACAAGTAGAACATACTCGTTCCTTGCAATAAGGGTCCGTGTATCTATCTACGCCGCCAACGATCTTTGCCCCTCCTTTGGATCGGGTCCCTCGGGACCGGCACGTAGATAGATACACGGACCTTTTATATTATATCAAAGCATGAACTTTAACATTTGATTGAATTTCAAGGCAGAACTGAGCATTCGACTGAGGTGTACTATTACATTGAAGGAGAAGCGGAAGTTCTAACGATGAAATTCGGCAAATGTTAAAGTTCATAATAGAAAAAGCCCTGATTACTCAGGGCTTTTTCTAATTCAGAGAGATTTAGTCGACGATCTCTACACCCATTGAACGAGCTGTTCCAGCAATAACTTTCATTGCTTGTTCAATATCGCGAGAACTTAGGTCAGGCATCTTTCGTTCAGCAATCTTGCGAAGCTGTTCTTTGGTAAGCTTACCAATTTTGTCCTTCTTTGGATTTGCAGAGCCTGTCTTGATACCAAGTGCTTCCTTGATAAGAATAGCTGCAGGCGGTTGCTTCAGTACAAAGTCCATCGTACGATCTTCATAGATCGTAATTTCTACAGGAATGATGGTATCACCCATCTGACGAGTAGCTTCGTTAAACTTCGTAACGAACTCCATAATGTTTACACCTTGAGGTCCAAGGGCAGTTCCGACAGGAGGTGCAGGTGTTGCCTTACCGGCGGGACACTGCAATTTCACAATCGCTTTAACTGGTTTAGTATTTTTGGCCATGATTTCGAGATTTTCTTAAATGAGTTTCAACTGGAGATAGTCGAGAGTAACTGGAGTTTCACGACCGAACATTGATACGAGCACGCGGATTTTACCCTTCTCATTATCAACTTCATCGATCTTAGCCTGGAAGCCTTTAAGTGCACCGTCAGTGATCTGTACCAGGTCACCTGGTTGCATTTCAATCTTGTACTTAGGCTCATCCTGGCCCATACGACGCTTAATGCCCTCAATTTCACCTGGAGACATTGGAGTAGGACGAACGCCGAATCCGATAAAACCGGTTACATTTGGAGTGTTACGCACTACGTACCAAGAGTCGTCAGTTACAACCATATCTACCATTACGTAGCCAGGGAAGATTTTACGCTCTACAGTGCGGCGCTTGCCGTTTTTGATTTCGATCTGCTTCTCAGTTGGAACGAGAACGTCGAAAATCTTGTCTTGCATATTGAGTGACTCAATACGTTGACGGAGGTTCTGTGCCACCTGATCTTCGTACCCAGCATAGGTATGAATAACGTACCAGTTACGGGCACCAGACTGCTTGCCGGTAGACTTTCCCAGCGAAGGAGTTGAACTATCAATTTGCTGCTCTTCTGAGGACATGGGAGAAGATTAGGCGGTTACTTTATGATGAATGCCAGAAGTTTGAAGAAGGCGTAATCGAATACACCAACTACAACTATCGCGAAGATCAGACCAACAATAACACTCGCAAAGTGCTTCATTACTGTTGGGAATGTTGGCCAAGAAACTTTTTTAAGTTCCGTAGCTACACCCTGAAAGTACGATGTAATACTGCTCATGCCTCGGTTTTAGCAACTTTAGCTGCTTTGGCGGCTTTTACAGGTGCAATCGAAACAATCTTTACCTTAGTAATAAGTTGACGATGCCCAAGCGTACGACGCTGGCGCTTCTTTGACTTATAGGTAAAGACACGAATCTTCTTGCCTTTCATCTCTTCAACAACTTCGCCAGTTACCTGATATCCAGCTACAAGCGGACTACCAAGTTCTACTGATGCTCCGTCGGCAACCATGAGGACACGGTCGAACTGAACGGTTTCACCAGCTGCTGAGCTAAGTGTTTCGATGGCAATAACTTGTCCCGGTTCGACGCGGTACTGTTTTCCACCGGTTTCAATAATTGCGCTTGCCATGTAGAAATATTACTTCTGTACAGAACTTTTTACAGTTCTCAATTAAAAAAATTGGCCAATTGGTTTCTGAACTACAATACCAGGTCAGCGCTCGAAGGTCAACCGTTTATGCCTGGTTACAATAGATTGAGCAATTCCGATCAATAATGCATTCGTCACCATGGTAGTTCCACCATAACTTAAGAACGGCAAAGGGATACCTGTAACCGGCATTATTCCGATATTCATACCGATATTTACCAAGAGTTCGAAGAACAGTTTTATCACGATACCGACACAGATCAACATACCAAATTCATCTTTAGCAATCCGCGCAGCAATAAGTAACCGAGCAGTAAGTACCCCAAAAAGTAATATCACCCCGTACGAACCAACTAACCCCCAAGCTTCTGCAATTCCAGCAAAGATAAAGTCAGCATGAGCAACTGGAAGAAAGTTCAACTGTGACTGTGTACCTTCACCTAATCCACGACCTAACAAACCTCCCGATCCAACAGCAATTTTTGACTGTTGTACGTTATATCCAGTCCCTTTTTTATCTCGACTCGGGTCAACAAAACTTGCTAAACGATCTTTTTGATAGCCTTTTAGTACGTTTGTGAATGGAGACACCCCATGAAATGATAAGGTTATAACCAGTGCAACCATAGCTACACCACAGATAATGAACACCTTTTGCCAGCGAACTGTTCGACTATAGAGCAACATTCCAATCCCAGTAGCCACAACCACAAGAGAAGTACCTAAGTCTGGCTGCAATAAAATCGCAAGCGCCGGTACTGCAATCAGTAAAATAGCTAAAAAGAACTGCCTCCCAACAATAGGCTTTGTACTTCTTCCAAGCACCGCGGCGAGAATTAAAATAATGATCGCCTTAAAAATCTCCCCTGGCTGCAGCTGAAATGTACCAATATTAATCCAGCGAGCTGCACCAAACGCAGTTTGTCCTTTCACTTGAACAATTGCCAAAAGTATTACACCAATTCCATATACCCACGGAACCCAGTTACGTACATTTCGATAATCAGTAAGTGTAGCCAGTACCATAAGCACCAACCCAATACCCGCGAAAATACCTTGCCTAAGTGCTGTACCATACCCTGCAGTATCGTTTGTGAGGGTATAGATCATGACCACGCTTATACCCATGAGTATGAGCGGGAGGAGATAGAGCAGCGGATCAAGTGTCTTTAACCGGCTCCACATAGTATTATTTACTTTGGAATACGAATACTCAGCGCAATTGTCTCACCATTCAACTCAATCTCCCCTTCAGGATTTGCTTCCCAAGTAGTTTCATCAACTACCAGGAATGAATCTGCAAGTAATCCAGGTACTGCTAGTATCAGAGGCTCTACAATTGAACGGTGCTGTGGTGCCACATACAAATGTGCAAGCTGACCAGGCTGTAACCCTGTTTGTTTACGCACATTCTGAAGTAAGCGCAAAAGCTCACGTACATCTCCAGCTTGCTGTAATTCATCTGAGATTCGCGTATCTAATCCTACAGCAACCCCGAATTTATTTGCATCACTCCAGGCAAACCCATCTTCTGCCCCGGTTTCAACCATACGGACTGCAAGAACATTTAACTCTTCAGCAACAATATCTAACAGATCATTACCGATTGGCTCAAGACCAGATACCACGGCTTCAGCAAGTGGTTGGCGCACTTTTAACTTCTGTTCTGCTCGCACTGAAAGCCCAGCTTCCACCACAAGTCGCACGGTTTTCATATCTTTTTCAACCTGTTCGTTTTGAGCTTTAGCTACCGGCCAATCGAGTAAATGAACCGATTCAGGCATTGAATCTGTGCGCAAAGTTTGGTAAACGTGCTCAGTCATAAACGGAGTAAACGGCGCTAGAATTGCAGATAAGGTTTGCAGCAGTTCATACATTACAGCGAAAAATGTAGTGTCTGAACGACGGCGCGAACGACGCAAATACCACGTTGAAAGATCGCTCACATATTCTTCGATTGCCCGCCCTGCCCGCATAAAGTCATAGGCATCAAGTAATGTAGTAACTTCAGTAATTACAGCACTCTGACGACTCAAAATCCAACGATCCAAAACCGTAAGATCAGATTCGGTATACGTTGAAGACGCATCAAATTCAGCCACATTTGCATACGTGACAAAATAATTAAAGACATTCCAGTACAGTAAAAGCGTTTTTCGGAAACTGGTTTGAACCTCTTTAATACTGAACGATTTAGCCTCACCTGGTGAGTTTACCGTATATAGATACCATCGAATCGCATCAACACCGAGGATTTTGAATGTGTCCCACGGATTAAACACATTACCGAGAGACTTCGACATTTTCTTGCCGGTTTCATCCACTAAGTGACCCATACAGACCACATTTTTGTAAGCTTCTCGCTCGTCAACAATTGAACTAATTGCGAGAAGTGTATAAAACCACCCACGCGTCTGATCAACAGCTTCAGCAATAAAATCAGCTGGAACTTCTCCAAGCGCTGCACGACCAGATGCATACTGCATTGCTCCAGAGTCAAACCAGACATCAAGAACATACGGTTCACGAATATACTCTTCCCCATCTTTGACCAAGATAATATCATCAACCATTGGTCGGTGCGGATCAAATTCAGCACTAATTAATGATGGGTCTTTTGCGAGCGACTTTAACTCTTCAAATGAACCAATACAGAGCATTCTCCCAGTTGGACTAATCCAAACAGGCATCGGAGTGCCCCAAAAACGTTCGCGAGAAACAGCCCAATCACGAGCTTCACGAATAAAATCACCAAAGCGTCCTTGCTGGATGTGACTTGGGGTCCATGAAACCTTGCTATTGTACTCTGTAAGCTTTGTACGCATACGAGACATGCCGATATACCACGAATCCTTCGCATAGTACAAAAGCGGTGTCTTACAGCGCCAACAGTGCGGATACGAGTGGGTAATAGTTTGTTTACCGTACAATCGATCTTTTGCGGTCAAACTTTGCAAAATAGGAACAAGCGCATCTTTGACATACATTCCAGTAAACTCAGGCACATTCGGAAGAAAGTTCCCGTTTAAATCTACTGTATGCACACGAGCAAGGCCTTCTTTCTTACCAAGAATAAAGTCATCTTCACCATACATTACTGCAGTGTGTACAATACCCGTACCATCAGTTGTAGTGACAAAATCTGCCAACACAACTTCGTATTTCTTACCCTCAGCATCTTCCAAAACCTCAGGATACAATGGGCGATACGTCTTTCCAGCTAACTCACTACCTGTACACGATGCAACGATCTCATACTCCCCTTTGAGAATTTCAAGACGTGATTTTGCCAAGATAAATCTGCCTTTTTCTTGCTGAACGGTCACATACTCAATTTCAGGACCAACGGCTAAGCCAACGTTTCCTGGAAGTGTCCAGGGTGTAGTTGTCCATGCTAGAAAAGCAGTTGAAGGGTCGTCAGTAAGCGGGAATGTTACAAATACTGAGGTATCTTTAACATCTTGATATTCAAGTGCAACTTCAGCCGCGGACAAGCCGGTTCCACAACGAGAACAGTACGGCACAACTTTGTAATCTTTAAAGACAAGTTGCTTATCCCAAATTTTCTTAAATGTAGCCCAGACACCTTCTATGTACCCGCTATCATAGGTGATATACGGATTCTCGGTATCAGTCCAATACCCAACACGAGGCACGAACTGATCCCATTCCTTCTTAAATTCCCAAACACTTTCTCGACAAATTGCATTAAATTTAGCAATTGAGGCTTTCTCGTCCCCTGGCACCAAGTTAAGTACATCTTTCTTACTTGTGAGACCAAGCGCTTTTTCAACCTGAACCTCTACGGGTAAGCCGTGCGTGTCCCAGCCAGCCTGGCGTGGAACATATTTACCCTTCATGGTTTGATACCGTCCTGCCAAGTCTTTAAACGACATTGGAACTGCGGTATGAAGCGGCGGTTTAGCATTCGCAGTTGGAGGACCATCAAAAATGATGTACGGCTGCTTGCCCTTATTTTTTTCAACAGATTTCTTAAAAATTTTCTTTTCTTGCCAGAACGCTAAAACAGCTTCTTCTTGCGTTGCAAAGTTTGGTTGAGGTTCAACGGGTTTAAACATGATTGAGAACTAGATGGAGTCGAGTGCGAAGTTGACGAGGAGGTCTGCGCGTTTGTTTTGAGCGCGAGGCACATGCGTAAATGTCGCGGTAAATGGTTGAGAGTGAAGGATCGTTTGAATCAATTGATAAATACCTTGAAGGGTAGTATCTCGAACCTTATAAATCCCCATAATTTGCCGAACCACGAGCTCGCTATCGAGCATAAACTGAATCTGGGTAAATTCAGGTGGCGTGCATTTCCCGTCTCGAATGAACTCTAACGCACGTAATACAGCTGTGTATTCAGCCACATTATTGGTTGTATCGCCAATATATTCAGAATATTCAAACGACCAGTCCCCGGCTTTCATAACCACACCAATAGCAGCTGGACCTGGATTTCCGCGTGCACCACCATCTGTATTGATCGTAATTATCTGCATGTGTGTAGTATTATAGGTATCAGCCTATCAGATTAGATCACTTCGTTCAAACCGATTTACGGCTTTGGCAAATGTCGAATTGCTCGTAATTTCGCCGAACGACTGCGTGGATTTGCCACTTCTTCAGTTCTACTTGCTACTACCGGCTTCTTACTGAGTAATTCGTACTCACCAGAGTCAGAGGCAGCTCGGAAGCGCTGCTTCACGATTCTATCTTCTAACGAGTGAAACGTAATAATTGCCAATACTCCACCAGTTGAGAGAAGTTCTAAGGCTTGATCCATCCCTTCTACAAGCGAGTCTAACTCTCGGTTTACTGCAATCCGCAACGCTTGGAAACTTCGCGTGGCTGGATGTGGTTTCTTGTGTCGCGCTGTTGGATGATACTGCTCAATAATAACCGCTGCTAAATCTGCAGTTTCGGTAAAGCGTTGCTTTTTACGTCGCTCTACAATTGCATGGGCAATCTTTTTAGCAAGACGTTCTTCACCATACGATAGCAACATCTCAATAATGCGATGCTCAGGCCAGGTATTTACAATGGTCGCCGCTGACACTGTTCCATCAGGGTCCATTCTCATATCAAGCGGACCGTTTTTCATAAATGAAAACCCTCGCTCCGGCGTATCAATTTGGTAACTCGAAACACCAATATCCATCAAGATACCATCAGCTGCAGTGATTATTTTCTTCTTTCGCAACTGAAACAACTCGGCAAAGTTACCCTGTAAATATTCAATTTTTTCACCAAGACGCTCTTCTGCAAACTCAAGTGCATACGGATCCTGATCGATGCCAATAATACGAATTGGCTGTTTCGCCTCCTCTGCCCGAGCAATCATTTCAAGCGTATGACCTCCAAGTCCAAGCGTTGCATCAACAAACACTCCCCCTCGCTCTGGTCGAAGGGCATTCATCGTTTCCTCTAGAAGTACTGGAGTGTGTTCTGCCATAGGGTTACGGATAGCGGAACCCTTGATTATCGAGATACTCAGCTGTTTCTTTTATAACTGGAGTGGCAATTCCATGTTTTTCAATGAGATAGTGTGCTGATCCAATTTCACCAGCATGACCAATTACTTCTGCAGTTGTATACCCTTTTCCAATTGCACAATATCCAACTAACACACCACCCGATGGACTTGGTGTACAACTTGTCAATTGCAACAAATTAACCGTATTAACACCAAGTTGTAACGTATAGTTAATTGTAAACTTTATTGAGCGCTTTCCTGATAATTGAACTGTAAAATTAGGAGCTGCTTCAGCTGGCTGACTTGCTGGTGGTGTACAAACCCCAGAACCATCATAATTTTGACACATAAAGTATGCCACACCTGTAACACTTGAGTTTGATGAAAACACAAAGTTATCACCTTCAATTACCGGTATAGTTACCGAAGTCCCTGAAGGAAAATCAGCTGTCTGAAAAGCTTGTTTATTATATTTAGTTGCATCTGCAGCAAACTGACTCCCTTTAATAGCAATAACATTCCGTATTGAAATGTCGTAATACGGACAATTACTCAACGTCAGGTCAACAACCACTGTTCCACAGTCAGTTCCAGAAAATTCTCGACGAACCGGAGTAAGTGGGTAGAATTCAGTTACAGTCTCATTTCCAAACTCTCCCCACGCATTCAATGCAGTTGATGCATTATTAAATCGCGCTAATGCTTCCTCAACGCCGGCTCGGCCAACTTGTCTCGCGCGGGATGAACTATCATACGAAGCAGACTGACGTGAATTCAAGAGTAAAATACGTGCACCAGTAACAGTAAGTACACTCACAACAGTGAGAATTAAGACAACAATGAGGAGTGATGATCCGGATCGACGTATCATTGGGAAATATTACTCATAACAGGAGAAGAAGTCACAACTGCAGTATCACGAATAATTATTGGTGTTGATGCAAGTGTATTTGCACGAACCTCAACTCCTACAGCACCCTTATATACACCTGCCAATTCAATTTCAAACGCATCAGCATTTGCGACTGCGTTCGCATTATTCATTGCTTGAACCGTAAATGAAGGAATCTTAATAGTACTATCGGTAAGGTAATTTGCGGTGCCATTTGAAAGCGTAAAGAGTGCACCGATACTATTCAAGTTACACGAATTAAACGAATTTAGAGAACCTGAAAGAGTTGCAGTACTCGGTGGCACATACTGAAGCAAACGAGTCTTATCTGCTGAAGTCGAATCACTGTTTACACAAAATACTTCGTACTGATACACAGGCGTTGTGCAATCTGAACTTGGTAAGCATGTCTGAAGTACTAAAATACTATTATTACCCCCTTGCGCACTTGTGTCTTGATTTATAGTTACCGCAGTTCCAGTTGACCGCGTTAGAGCAACCTTAAGACTGTCCATCGCAGATTGTAATTGAGATGATGTCCCCTGACTTCGCTGACCAGCATCTTGAACAGTTGAAGATGTAGCTAGAATAGCAATCACCATTACAGCAACTGTCGCAAAAAGTGCTGCGCTAATAAGAAGTTCTATAAGAGTAAATGCAGGTCGACGAGTTCTCATTGGAATGAAGCTCCGGTTACATCTGCAAAAATTGTTGACCGTGTTACTCCAGCTGATTGGTTCGCTCCGTATGGCCAGACCGTTACTTTAGCGACAAAATAAACGTATTGCTTTGATGCGTCACCACCAAATCCTGGCTTCTGAACCGCTTCTTTTGCTTTGGTAATCATCACCTGACGGTAGTAGTACGTATATCCAGCCGTGCCAACACCAGGTAATCCAGCAGTTATTGTCTTGCCTGCTAATGAATTACTCGCATTCTGATCTTTGGTGTAGGCAGCAAAATCAATTAACTGGAATGCACCAGCTGTTACCGTCGTTGGAACTGCAACTATCTCAGCATTATTGGTTCCAAACGCTGCAATAGTTGTACCACCACCCGAAGAATCTCGTACAGTAGTCGTATATCCATTACATATCACATCTGCTAATGGAGCAAGTTGACACCATTTCAATTGAACGTTCTTAGGCGCACCACCAATTGCGAGCGTATATGGCACTACATACGCTGAAGTTACCACTGTACCAAGCTGACTTCCAAAATCAGCAGGACTAGCTTGTCGAGTAGTTTGCAACTTACTAAACGTATCATTGATTAGAGAAACCATAATTGTCTGCTGTTCTGTTACCTGAGCATTTCGCAGCAAATACTGACGAGCTGAAACTGAAGCTGCTAATACAACTACAGCAACACCCAAGGCAATCACTGTTTCCAACAGAGTAAACCCAGTTCGAGTTGTACTTCGTAATCTGAGCATTATCCGTTCTTTACATTAGTAAGTGTGATCGGAGTTCCTGTTTGGCCAATATTTACAGTCGCAGTTACCTGATCCCCACTTGGAGTAAGAATTTGAAACGAAGCTGGCAGTCCTAGGCGATTTGTTACTGCAGTTGCAGGCGCAGCACTATGTACACCGTCAGTACTATAATCAAGTGGCAACCCGTGTTCTAATACCCCAAAGACTACCGAAAATTCACCGCTCATCGTTGTATTATTCACATTTGAGACCAGTGAAAGCAGGTTATTTCCCCCTATCTTTGTTTTATCCATCAGTGACAATGTTGTATCACCTGGAACATATGGGTAGCCGTCAATTTCACAACTTAACCCAGTATCACCACCTTGAGTAAACACATTTACAACAACGTAACGAATTGGCTGACTTCCTCCCCCACTAATTGTTGAAGTGACTCCACCTGTTACAGCAAGTTGCTGCCCCTTTTGTACACATCCAGTGATCTGTTGTGCCCCAGAAAGAAAATCTTGTTGACGAATAAAACTACTGTAGCGTGCCACACCAACACTAGCCAAAACAATGGTTACCGCTAAAGCAATAATCAACTCAATAAGCGTAAATGCTGACTTCATGGATATAGTATATACCACTGAAGGATGTGCTGTCCCCATAATAATGCTAAAAGCGCACCAATACAGAGGTACGGTCCAAACGGAATTGCCGAATTAAGGCTTGCGCGCTTACTAAGCAATGCAATACTTCCAAAAATTGCACCAACGATACTAGCTAGTCCAATTGTAATAAGAATCAGCGGATACCCAACAGCAGCACCAAGCGCACCAGCAAGCCAGATATCACCCACACCCATACCATCCTGTTTAAATGCAAGTTTCCATCCATAGAGCACGAAGGCAATCACACCGGCACCAACTACAACACCAAGCAGGGTATCGCGTACTGTGAGATGTTGAGACCAGATATTCACGATTGCCCCTAATACACCTGCACCAACTGCATACTCAAGTGGAATCTCCATACTATCGATATCGATCATGCTTACAACTTGAAAAATGTAAAAGGTGAGCACTAATCCAACTCCCAAAATCCAGCTACCATTTTGAACAACCCCGAACCAGATAAGAAACGCTGTCAGCGCAGCTGTAACTAATTCAACAAGTGGGTAACGCCAACTAATCGCCTTCTTACATTTTCGACAACGGGCACGCTGGAAAACAAAGCTAAGAAGTGGAATTAACTCATACCAATGCAGAACGTGTTTACAATGCGGACACTGCGATCGCCCGACTAAAATCGAGTGGCGATCTCCGTCCCGCACTGCAACTACATTAAGAAACGAGCCCATAATAAGGCCGTAGAGTGCAGAAATAGTTAGCAAGGCAGTTGTCATACATTTTTATTGTACGGTATGATTAGAAAGGCATCTATAGGTAGTTAAGATCGAAATAGAATTCTATGAGCAGCATACCTCTCAGCGTCGAAGACGTTCACAAGCAGTTCGGACCTGTAAAAGCAGTCCGTGGCATCTCATTTGAGGTTAAATCAGGCGAAGTAATGGGCATTATTGGCCCTAACGGCGCCGGTAAAACCACGACAATTAAAATGATTCTCGGACTTCTTCAGCCCGATAAAGGCAAGATTAGTCTTTTTGGCAGTACCATTGCTGATGAAGCAGTTCGTCAACGCATTGGCTACATGCCTGAATCGCCTACTTTTTATAACCACCTAACCGGTCGAGAAATTCTCACCTTTGTTGGTGAACTTTTCAGGCTCGATAAAAAAGAAATAAAAAAGCGTTCAAATGAACTGATTGAATTAGTTGGCCTTAACAAGGCAGCTGACCGTCCCCTGCGCGAGTATTCAAAAGGAATGCTCCAACGCATCGACCTTGCCCAAGCATTAATCAACGAACCAGATCTTCTATTCCTTGATGAACCCATGGACGGTCTTGACCCAATTGGCCGAATTCGGATGAAAGAAATTATTCTTTCGATAAAAGAACGTGGTGCTTCAATTGTATTTAACTCTCACATTTTAAGTGATGTTGAAGCAATTAGTGACCGCATTCTCGTGATAGATCAAGGGAAAATGCTGAAGTATGGCACGGTCAAGCAACTAGTACCTGCAAACAAAACCCTAGAAGATGTATTCATAAGTTTAGTGGAGGCCAACGATGCGCTTTGATTTCTCCCCTTACCTTGTCATTGCTCGAAGTACGTTCCGTGAAATTATCCGCGAACGCCTTCTCTACGGCATTTTATTAGTTGCTACCCTTGTTACAGCATCAAGCTTTTTCATGGCAACGATTTCGTTCGACCAGAGTTCTCGCGTTCTTGAAAACGTTGGTCTCGCCAGTATCCAGCTCTTCACTGTGTTTATTATGATCTTTGTGACCACAAACTCGGTGTATAAAGATCTTGAACGTCGGGTTCTGTATCTCCTATTTCCAAAACCAATCAGCCGTTCTGAATATGTGATTGGAAAGTATTTTGGACTTCTCATGGTACTTGCTACCACACTTCTGATTCTCGGTGGTATGTACATACTTGCCTTAATCGGTTTTGACCGCACAATTATTACACCTGTATTTTCAGTTCTGTGTTACACATTTTTGGAAGTTGGCCTGGTTATTGGAATCGCACAGCTTTTTGCCTCATTTACTGCCCCATTAAACGCATCTTTGTATACAATCGGCCTTTACATTATTGGTCATGCCCTACCAACGTTAAAACAGTTTGCTGAACGCAATTCTGGTGCTGCAACACAACACCTGCTCGATGTTTGTTATTACATTCTGCCAAATTTTGAAAAATTTGATTTTAAACCAGCAGCACTCTATCGACTTCCAGTTCCGGGTCAGCAGGTTTTCTGGGCGATATTCTACGGTGTTATCTATATTTGCGTCGTAGTATATCTGACAATCTTAGTCATGCGTAAGCGCGAGGTATGAAGCTCCTCCATACCCATCAGTGGCAATCAATTGGTGTTACTATTCTCGTATTGATTAGCATTGCCTGTTCGCAGGCAGTGTATGACACATCGGCACAGTCATACGAAGCTGCTAAAAAAGATGCTTCCATAAAGCTAGCTGAACCAGCAATTCCTTCAGTTGATACGCTCAAGATTCTCAGTGCTGGAAATATATCTGCGCTTGCAGATTACTATTGGATCAGTACGATTCAATACTTTGGTGCGGGAAACCCGTATCAAGATTACCCATCGCTCGGGAAACTTCTGCAAACCATTACTGATCTTGATCCAAAGTTTGAAGCCCCGTATGAATTTGGATTAATCACCCTTCCATTCATGCACCAAGCTGATACAGCTGTCTCGTTAGGCCTAAAAGCTCAAGATCAATTTCCTAATAATGGCCTTCTCACCTACTACCTCGCTACGGTATATCACTTAAACCTAAAGGATTATACCAATGCTGCTTTCTACTATCAGAAGGCATCAAAGCAAGATGGAGCACCGTCTGCAGCCCTCACGTTGGCCGGTACAGCACTCGATAAAGTTGATAAATCAACCAGCGACCGTCTTGTTGCTGCTGCATTTTGGGAGTCAGTGTATGAAAATGCAAAAACAGACGACCAAAAAGATATTGCGAAATCGTGGTACCAGCAAATGCAAATTGTCTACAGCCTTGAAGTTGCAGCACGTGAGTATCAAGTCAAGTTTGGACACTTTCCCCCTACCCTTCAAGAAATGGTAACAACGGGCTTCGTAAGTGCCATTCCTGATTCTCCAGTAAAGCGTAAGATGTTGTACGACCCAACTACTGGAAAGATTGATACAAGCGTACCAATAGATCAGTAACGTTAGTTATCGACAATTTGGTAGCCATCAGCTACCCACTGACTTCCCCCTGCCCAGCCTTTTTGATTGTTTACGTTCTCTAGACTAGCAGTCAATGTAAAGTCTTTAGCAGAATTCTGCGAACTATACTTGTACACAAATGTACCGGAATTAATCGGGTCAACTGGTACCACGCGAATATAATTTGGAATCAGCGCAGCGCTAAGAGTGTCGCTGGTGCCATTAATTACTCCTGCAGTTGTTTCTGTAACGTATTGGAGTGGAAGTTGAGCGTTATAGTACGTTGTAAGGGCGACTTTTATTTGATTAAGGTCGTTCATACGCTGAGCATCACGACCACGTTGATTGATAACTGAATACGCCAAAGAAGCCATTCCGGTAAGAATACCGATAATAGCAACTGTAATCATCAACTCAACGAGTGTAAATGCCTTATTTTTGTACACTTGAATGTAGACCCAGAATTCAGAGTTACTGCGCTTCTGTAATTAAACCTAAGGTGCGCTTAATGTATTCACAATGCTCGTATTTCCATTGTACACTTGGAAAATAGCAGTTGTTGCTGATACTGAAGGATCAGACTGATCAAGCGTAGTCCAGATTGTATATGCACCTATGTAGGTTCCTGTTGAGGAATCAAG